>PXUA01000019.1:0-183078 GCA_003022435.1 Bacteroidetes bacterium SW_9_63_38
CTGAGAACGAGGCCATCCAGATGGCCATGACCGAGTATCCCGACGGCCGTCGTGGATGCACGAGATCCACGAAGTCGCAGCGCTGGGAGCAAGGCCATCTAAATGGCCGCGACTACTTACCGGACCGTTTGCTCAGGGCACCGAAAAATCTTCTCTAGTCGTCGCTCCTGGACATCTAGATGTCCAAACTTGATGGTACATCTCAGATGTCCGGGAGCCTATACAACCTTACGTCAGATAGACTCTGGCCATCTAGATGGCCTAGATCAAGATCTGGAGTGACGATGGAAAATCGGGGAATCGTGGATGCATTTTGGGCAGTTTTGCCTGTAAATACCGACTCCGAGGGAGAAACCAGCGGGATCGCCAGAGATTTTTCGGTGCCCAGGCTTCGAATTTGAAAACTGTCCGGTAGCTAGTGGCCGCGACCGAGTACTCGCCGGAGTGGCCGAAGACAATCCGCCAAACAGCTTCTCACACATACATACCCATACACGCATCCCTCATTCCGAACTGAGTTTGGCGGCACGCTGGAGGGCGGCGTGGGCGTTGACGATGCCGCCGGTGCGAGATAGCTGGCCGAAGGGAATTTGCTCTGAGCCGCCGGGGCGCGTCACCATCGTATCGGCGTAGGACGTGGCGGTGCGGAGGATTGCGTCGCGCACCTCAGCCGTCGAGAGGGTCGGGTAGTAGGCCATGATGAGCGCGGCGACGCCCGAGACCATGGGTGCGGCCATGCTGGTGCCGTCGTTGCGCTCGTACTTGTTGTTGGGAATTGTCGAGTAGATGGCGCCCCCCGGCGCGAACACGTCCACCGTCTCCTCACTGTAGTTGCTGAAGGGAGCGACGAGTTCGTCGTCGGCGTTCCAACTGGAGGCGCCCACCTCGATCCAGTGCTGAGCGCGACCGCCGTTTTTGTACTGCCGGGTGGGATAGTTGGCCGTCGTGTCCACATTTTCGCCGTCGTTGCCGGCGGCGTGAACCATGAGGACGCCCAGAGAATCGGCGTACTGCACGGCCCGATCGACCACCTCTTTGTACGGCGAGTAGCCCTTCCCGAAGCTCATGTTGATCACGTCGGCCCCATTGTCGGCGGCGTAGCGGATGGCGTTTGCCACGTCCTTGTCGCGCTCGTCGCCGTTCGGCACAGTCCGGACCGGCATGATGCGTACTCCACTCGCGACGCCGTCAATGCCGACGCCGTTGTTGCGGGCCGCGGCGATGATGCCACCCACGTGCGTCCCGTGGTCGGCATCGGGGCCCTCCACGCCATTGTTGCCGTAGTTGCGCTCGGTCTTGTCCGAGTAGTCGTCCCCGACGATGGAGCGCGGGTCGAACTCTGGATTGTAGTTGTGCTCCACCTTGTTCTTGAGATGGTCGTAGTACTCATAAATATTGGATGGCGACAGCTCCTGACGGTAGAAGTACTGCAGGATGTCGCGGGCCCGTCGGATCTGGGAGTCGTCCGTTGAGATGGTATCGACGGCGGCCCGGGACAGGCTGTCGGTGCCAAGGTGCTTGGTGAGCACTTTTTCGGCAAACCGAACAGCGTCGCGAGCCTGCTGGACGTTGTTGAGTTCTTTTTGGGCCTTCTTCCGCTTCCGCTTGAATGTGGCCCGGATGGTCTGATAACGCTGGTAGGCGTCGCGATCGCTGGGAGCAACAGCCGCGGAATCGACATCCGCAAATCGGTTCTTCAGACGGACGTAGATGCGGGTGAGCTCGTAGGTGTCGGCCTTGACGTTCTTTCCGTCCGGGCCGCCGATGAAGTTCCAGCCGTGGACGTCGTCGACGTAGCCGTTGCCGTCGTCGTCTTCGTTGTTGCCGGGCACCTCGTCGGCGTTTGTCCAGGTGGTGGCCGTCAGGTCCTCGTGCCCGATATCGATGCCGGAGTCGATGATGGCGACGGTGACGGTGTCCTGGGGCGATCGGCCCCCAAGCATCGTCTCGTAGGCCGTGCGGGTGGCGAGGCCCGGAATCCGTCCCGAGTCGCGGTCGCGGTGAAACCAGTCCTGCGGGGCGGTGGCGGGAAGGGGAGACGCCTCCGTGGTCGTGTCGGGCGTTGCGGTGCCGTCGCCGTCGCTGCGCTCGGCCGTGGTGGTCGTGGTGTCGGTCGTCGCGGTGGTGTCTGTGGCCGTCGGAGAGGATGTCGTGGTGGGCGACGTGGACGAACAGCCGACCAGAGCAAGGGCAAGCAGGGCGGCGAGGAGAACGCGAGGGTACGGCATAGAAGCAAGCAAATGACAGATAGGACGGGAAGGACAGTCGGCTCCCGCAGAATACTGCGTGGGATTCGTGGAAGTTGCGGGTTCCCTCGTCAGGCGAGCACCGGGCCCTGCAGGTTTTGCTGCAGCTCTGGGGGCACGCCGAAGTGCTCGTCCCGAAAGCCGCCGAGCTCGTCGAGCGTTTCGTTGGAGAGGCGCTCCACGAGAGCCTCGATGGCGGGGCCGCCGATCATGAGGGGAAGATGCGTGACCAGCATCTTCTCGCCCCGACAGTGGGCGAGCAGCTGGTATTCTTCCAGGTCCTTTTTCGGCGTGCCGTAGACAACACACTGCTGCGTCCAGTCGGACGGGTCGACAGACACGTCCTCGGTGCTGGGGAGCAGGGCCGCCGTCCGCTCCGGCAGGTCCATGTGTTCGTTCAGGAACGACGAGCAGCGTTGTGCCGACGCGTCGGAGAACGAGTTGCTGAGCGTCGCGTGGCACGGCATGCACAGGGCGTAGCCGAAAACGGTCTCCTCCACGTCGTACCCCTCGTACGACCGGAAGCCCTTCTCAATGACGTAGTCGACCGAGCCGTCGCGCAGGGGCTGATCGCAGACCATGCACTCGTCGAAGGGCGCGTCGGTGTCGTCGGCGTAAAACGTAGGGGGGATGGGGACCCGTTCGGGAGGCACAGCCGGTACAGCGCTGTTGGAGAAGCCGGTCGATGAAAACCGAAGCAAGTGGGAGTACTTGTAAAAAGGCGGGCCGTGGAAGTTCGGACGAGTCCCCTCGCCAGTTGGGAATAGAGCAGCCGGGAGAGATACAGAAATGGTCGGTGCCTCACTGACACCGACCGCGGATTCGACCACAATGTCCGGCGAGTTCGCCGTAGCCGACGCCTACGAGGCCAGACGGGTATGACGGGCCACGTGGGCGGGCGGCTCCAGATCGGGCGGCAGTTCGAGACGGAGGGACAGGGTGTCCAACTGCTCGGGGTCGACCCAGTCGGGGGACTCGACCATCGGCTCCACGCCGCTCTGGTTCTTGGGGAACGCGATCACGTCGCGCAGGGAGTCGGCCCCGGCCAGGAGCATCACGAGACGGTCGAGCCCGATGGCGATGCCGCCGTGCGGGGGGGCGCCGTAGCGGAGGGCGTCCAGCAGGAACCCGAACCGCCCCTGTGCCTCCTCCGGCCCGATGCCGAGGAGATCGAACATCTGCTCCTGCGTCTCGCGGTTGTGGATACGAATGGAGCCGCCACCGATCTCGTTGCCGTTGAGCACGAGGTCGTACGCTCGGGCCTCGACTTCTTCGGGATTGACTTCCAGGTCGTCGACGTGCTCCGGCTTCGGTGCTGTGAAGGGGTGGTGCATCGACACGTGGCGGCCTTCCTCGTCGTCGTACTCCACGAGCGGGAAGTCGGTGATCCACACGAACTGGTCCTCGCCCTCGCCGGGGTCGGGACGCAGGCCCAGCTGCTCGCCGAGGAAGAGGCGCATCTGACCGGCCTTGTGGTGCACGTCGGGGGCCTGACCCGCAAGGACGAGCACGAGGTCGCCGGTGTCGGCCCCAACCTTCTCCGCGGCTTCCTTGCCGTATTTCTTCGGCATCGCGTCCGTGCTCAGGTTCTGCGTCATCTCCGAACCGTCGGACGGGAACTGGAAGTAGATGAGCCCACCGGCGCCGATCTCGTTGACCACATGGTCTTCGAGGCGGTCGAGCGCGGCGCGGCCCATGTTGCCCTCGCCCGGCACCCGGATCGCCAGCAGGTGCCCGCCGTCGTCGAGGACGGACTGGAAGACGCGGAAGCCGCTGCCGTCGAAGACCTCCGATACGTCGTGTAGCTTCAGGTCGAAGCGGAGGTCCGGCTTGTCGGTGCCGTAGTCGCGAATCGCCTCGTGGTAGGGCATGCGCGGGAACGGCGTCTCCAGGGTCGTGTCCTCCACGTCCGCCCAGAGGTCAGCCATCAGGCCCTCCGTGAGGTCGTAGATCTGCTCCTCCGTGGCAAAGGTCATCTCCACGTCGATCTGCGTGAACTCCGGCTGCCGGTCGGCCCGCAGGTCCTCGTCGCGGAAGCACTTCACAATTTGGAAGTAGCGGTCCAGGCCGCCGACCATGAGGAGCTGCTTGTACGTCTGCGGCGACTGCGGCAGCGCGTAGAAGCGGCCCGGCTGCAGGCGGCTCGGCACGAGGAAGTCGCGCGCCCCCTCCGGCGTCGACTTCATGAGCACCGGCGTCTCGATCTCCGCGAAGTCGTTGTCGTCGAAGTAGCTCCGCGTCGTCTGGTAGACGTCGTGGCGCAGCAGCAGGTTTTGCTGGAGCGCCGGACGGCGCAGGTCCAGGTAGCGGTGCTTGAGGCGCACATCCTCGCCGGTGTCCATCTGCCGCTCCGCGTGGGCGCTCACGAGGAAGGGCGGCGTCTCGGCCACGTTGAGCACATTGAGTTCCTGGGCGTTGACCTCGATTCGGCCCGTCTTGAGGTCCGGGTTTACCATCTCCTCGCCCCGGGGCCGCACGGTGCCGTTGATGCTGATCACGTCCTCGCGGCGCAGGTGCCCGGCCGCCTCGTAGGCATCTTCGTTGTCCTGCGGCGAGAAGACGACCTGCGTGAGGCCGTAGCGGTCGCGGAGGTCGATGAACACGAGGCCGCCGTGGTCGCGGCTCGTATCGACCCAGCCCTTGAGGGTCACGTCCTCCCCCTCGTGGTCGCTGCGCAGGTCGCCGCAGGTGTGGGTGCGGGCGCCATGGGTGTCGGGCGAGATGAGATCGGCACGGGGATGCTCGGCCATGGTTGCGTCGGTCGTTGAAAATCAGCGTTCCTTTGAGAGGCGTCTCTGCCGCGATGCGGCTGGTAGAGGGACGCACAGTACAAAAGTGTCCCGCTTCATCGGACGAAAAGCTACGAATCGCAACGACCAAATCCACCCCCGGTTCGAGCCTGGGACGAATTTAGACATAGAATACAAGGTTGCGGTGTCAGGAAGTGCGTTGGGGGGAGCGTTTTGCGTTACGCGTTTTGCGTTGGGCAGGGCCGAACGATGCCGCGACGCAAAGACGCGAGCAGCTGTGCGCAAAGCGGTGAACGAGATCCCGGAAAGACCCAGTCTCGCAAAAGCACACGAAAGCGGTAGAAAACGGCATTTTGCCAGCCTCCGCATGATCGCAGACCTGTCGGGTCTCGTTTACCGCACCTTGGTCCTGCACACCTACCAAGACGCGATTTCGTGGCGCTGTTTTGAAACGTTCGGTTCATAATAGAGTATCCGCTGTGACGTTATCTCTCACCGTTCCGATCTGTGCCTGTGTCCACTCCTTTGTTTTCTGAACTGGAGCTCGGTGCCCTCACGCTTCCCCACCGCGTGGCGATGGCGCCGCTGACCCGCAACCGCGCCGCGAAGGGCAACGTGCCCCACGACCTGAACGTCAAGTACTACCGGCAGCGGGCCTCCGCTGCCCTGATCATTACCGAGGCCACGCAGGTCGCGCCGAAGGAGCAGGGCTATCCCCGCACGCCCGGCACTCACTCCGACGCGCAGGTGGAGGGCTGGTCCGACGTGACCGACGCCGTCCACGAGGCCGGGGGGCGCATCTTTCTGCAGCTCTGGCACGTGGGCCGCATCTCGCATTCGTCGTATCACGACGGCGAACGGCCGGTGGCCCCGTCGGCGATCGCGCCGGAGGGGGAGGTGCTGACGCCGACCATGGAGATGGTGCCGTTCGAGACGCCGCGGGCGCTGACGACGGAGGAGGTCCGTGCCGTTGTAGAGCAGTACCGGCAGGGGGCGGAGAATGCCCGCCACGCCGGGTTCGACGGCGTCGAGATTCACGCCGCCAACGGCTATCTGATCGACCAGTTTTTGCGGTCGGGCACCAACGAGCGCACCGACCGCTACGGCGGCTCGCTGGAGAACCGGCTCCGGTTTTTGCAGGAGGTGACGGACGCGGCGACGGGGGAGTGGGACGCCGACCGCGTGGGCGTCCGCTTCTCACCGTTGAGCGTGTTCAACGACATGCACGACGATCACCCGGCGGAGACCTTCGCGGCGGCCGCCGGCGTGGCCAATGACTTCGACCTTGCGTACACCCACCACGTCGAATCCGCCGAGCCGAAGCCGCCGGTGGCGGAGAAGGGCGAGGCTGCGACGGTCTTCGGGGGCATGCGCGAAGCGTTCGACGGCGCGGTCGTCGCGAACGGCAACTACGACGCCGACACGGCCACCGATGCCCTGGAGCGAGGCTACGCCGACCTCATCGCGTTCGGGCGGGCGTTCCTCGCCAATCCCGATCTCCCGCGGCGCCTCCGCGAGGGGTTGCCCATCAACGTGCCGGACGAAGACACCTTCTACCAGGGCGGCGAGACGGGGTACGTCGACTACCCGACGTGGGACGATCTCCAGAACGGCGCGGCCCACGAGACGCTCCATGCTCTTCACGAACTCACCCCTCGTGGATAACATTTCTCGTCGCGTTGTGGGCGGCGAGTTCCACTCCCATCAATCTACTTTTTCGGATGGCTACTGCTGAATCCAGATCAACTTCTGCGTCGTCCGCGGACGGGTCCACCCTCCGCCTCCGCCGCAGCGACGAGCGCGGCTACGAGGACTTCGGATGGACGGACAACTGGATGCCCTTCTCGTTTGCCGACTACCGTGACCCGGACTGGATGCACTTCGGGCCGCTTCGCGTGATGGTGGAGAACCACATCCAGCCGCACGAGGGCTTTTCGGCCCACCCGCACCGCGACGTAGAGATCGTGACCTACGTGTCGTCCGGCGTGCTCACGCATGGGGACAATACCGATCCGTGAGAACGTACGTAAACCATTTTCCGCCATAGCGGAGGACCGTGCACAGTCTCAGATAGAAGCGGAGTTTAGAAACTTGTTCACGTATCGGTAAGGGCCACGAGACGCACATCGGCGCGGGGGAGATGCAGCTCATCAGTGCCGGGAGTGCGGGCATGGTGCACTCGGAGGAAAACCCCCACGACGCTGTGGAGCACAACTATCAGATGTGGCTCGTGCCCGACCGGCCGGGGACCGACTCTGCCCACCACGAGCGCGGGTTTTCACCGGACGAGCGGCAGGGGCAGTTCCGGGGCTACGTGGCGCCGTACACCGACGCCGAGGCGGGCGACGGCGGCCCGATGCCGATCAATACCGACGCCTACATCTACGCCGGGCTCTTCGCGAAGGGGGACGCCGTGCAGCACGCGCTGGCGCCGGGGCGCGGGGCGTGGGTGCAGGTGGTGGAGGGCATGGTGGAGGGGGCTGGGGTCACGTTGCAGTCCGGGGACGGGGCGGGCGTCACGAATGCGGACGAACTCCGGTTCGAGTTTGTCGCGGAGAGCGAGGTGCTGCTCTTCGACCTGCGGATGGATGCGGAGCGGCTGTGGATGTGAGGGGAGATTCGTGAAGCGTGAGGCGTGAGAAGGCGTGCCGATTCCTGTTGTTACGGGGCGTATTCGGGGCCGCCTCTGATTGAGAGCGACAACGCATGTTCCCACAACGCACAACCCAAAACGCAGGGCAATTCATGTTGGGAGACATCCGGGGGCGAAGGAGACAATTGTGCCGTTGATCGGCTCGATTGCCCGAACTGAGCGGAGGCACGGATGCATGGAAGCAGTCACGCCGTGCTCTCTTCCGCTCGTGTGTTCCGGAGAGCAAGGTGCGATTGCCCGAACCCAGAACGAACGTGATTAGACAGAGTGCGCGTCGGCCCCTATCTTCTGAGCGTTCGACTCTCGCGTACGGATTCACACGCACGGAATGGCTACGAGCGACGCGTCTTCCCCGGAAGCGACCACGGGCACGGCCCCCACGGCAAGGCAGCAGGACTTCTTCGGGCATCCGCGCGGGTTGTCCACGCTCTTCTTTACGGAGCTGTGGGAGCGGTTCAGCTACTACGGCATGCGGGCGCTGCTGGTGCTGTATATGACCGCGGCGGCTACGGGCGTGGCGAATCCGGGGCTCGGTCTGGACAAAGGCACGGCCTCGGCGGTCTACGGGCTCTACACCTTCTTCGTCTACGTGCTGGCGCTGCCCGGCGGCTGGGTGGCGGACAACATCTGGGGCCAGCGGCGGGCCGTCTTCCGCGGCGGGTGCATCATTGCCGCGGGGCACTTTAGCATGGCAATGCCCATGTTCGGGCTGCCGGAGGCGATGTTCTTCTACCTCGGGCTCGCCCTCATCGTGATCGGCACGGGGCTTCTGAAGCCCAACGTGAGCACGATGGTCGGCGACCTGTACCCAGAGGGTGGGGCGCGGAGCGACGCCGGGTTCTCGATCTTCTACATGGGCATTAACTTCGGTGCGATCCTCGGCCCCACTCTATGCAGCATCCTCGGGGAGGGCTACAGCTGGCACTGGGGCTTCTCGCTGGCCGGCTTCGGGATGGTGGCGGGGCTCGTGTCGTACCAGCTCGGACGAGAGTACCTTGAGGGAGTCGGGGCGCTCGACGTAGACGATGCGGCGGTTGTCGAGCGGCAGACGCGAACCTTCTACGTTGTCGCCGCGGCGGCCGTGGGACTGGTGCTCCTGATCGGGGGACTGATGAATGCCGGCATTCTCGGGCTGTCCCTTGAACAGCTGGCCGGGAGCCTCGGGGGCGTGACGGTTGCCATTACGATTGCCTTTTTTGGCTACATCATCTTCTTCGGCGGGCACACGACGGAGGAGCAGAAGCGGCTTGGGGTGATCTTCTGGCTGTTCATCCTGGCAGCGCTGTTTTGGTCGGGATTTGAGCAGGCGGGATCCTCGCTCAATCTGTTCGCGAAAGAATTGACGGACCGCACCTTCGGCCCCTACGGCCTGCTGCAGCGGACGACCTCGGTGCTGCCGATGATCCTCCTGGCGGTGCCGGTCGGGTACGTGTGCTACCGGGTTTTTCGGCGCAACGATCTCTGGAGCGTGGGCAAAATCGGGGTCGGGGTGCTCGCGGCGCTCATCGTGGGCTTTACGGGCTGGGTGTCGTTTCAGATGACGAGCGGCTGGACGATGCCCGCGAGCATGCTGCAGAACATCAATCCCTTCTTTATTGTGGTTCTCGCGCCGCTCTTCGGTGCCACGTGGACGTGGCTCGCCCAGCGTGACGCCAATCCGTCGATCCCGGTCAAGTTTGCGCTCGGGCTCTTCGGGCTGGGGGGCGGCTTTTTCGTGATCTCGTGGGGCGCGGCGAACGCGTCGGCGGGGGATCCGGTGACGCCGGTCTGGCTGGTGGTGACGTACTTCCTGCACACGTGCGGGGAGCTGTGCCTGTCGCCGGTGGGCCTGTCATCGATGACGAAGCTGGCGCCGGAGGACCGCGTGGGGCAGATGATGGGCATCTGGTTCGTGGCGGCGGCGCTTGGGAACCTCTTCGCGGGTCTCATCGCCGGGCAACTGGAGGCCCTGCCGCCGAGTAGTCTCTTCTGGACGGTGGCTCTTATCGTCGGAGGCGGGGGCGTCGTGGCGCTGCTGGCGGCGCCGCCGGTGCGGCGACTGATGGGGGAGGTAGAGTAGCCGTCTCTCCATATCGCACACTTTCGGATCCTGTAAAGCCGTCCTGCCGGGATGTCTTTACGACGTGCTTCCTATACTCTTTTTCTAAGATCTACGCTTCCATGCTCGACGTTGCCATTACGCGCCTGCCCCACGGCGAGGGACTTGATCTGCCCAGTCATGAAACCGACGCCAGTGCGGGGATGGACCTGCGGGCCGCCGTGCCCGAAGACGATCCGGAGATTCTGGCACCGGGCGCGTGGTCGCTGTTGCCTACCGGCCTCAAGATTGCGCTGCCGAAGGGCTGTGAGGGACAGGTGCGTCCGCGGAGCGGCCTGGCCTACGACCACGGTGTGACGGTGCTCAACAGCCCCGGCACCATCGACGCCGATTATCGGGGCGAGGTGAAGGTGCTCCTCATCAATCACGGCGACGCCCCCTTCGCGATCGAGCGCGGCCTGCGCATGGCCCAGCTCGTGGTGGCCCAGCACGCGCAGGTGTCGTGGGTGCGGCAGGAGGAGCTGGACGACACGGTGCGCGGCCCCGGCGGCTTCGGCTCCACCGGCACGGCGTGAGCGGTCGAACGAGGCACATTGATTCGTGCGATGGAAGCCCGGCTGCCGGTTTCTTGCACTTGTGCCGGAATGTGTGTGGGCATGTGCGTGTGTGGGTGACGGATCTGGTTGCCTTCCTAATGCAGCTTCAACTGGTCCGTTGTGCAATCGAGATCCCTCAAGCTGGAGCTTGGAGCAATAGCAAACTGCTTTCCCCAAAAGATCGTTTGAAGCTGCACTAATAGGTCGAGGCATGATGCGATCGACGAGGGAGAGGGGGGCGCACACCGAATGGGAACGTACGACGAGGGCGTTTCTTGAGACAGTCCCTCCATGCCTCCACGCTTCCACGCCTTCATTATGTCCCTTGTCGAGCGCGCCCCTGCCAAGATCAACCTCGGCCTCCACGTCCTCCGCAAGCGACCGGACGGGTTTCACGACGTGGAGACGGTGTTGCACCGCATTGACTGGGCGGATACCGTCACGGCGCAGCCCGCCGGTACGTTGTCGATGACGTGCTCGGATTCGGCGCTGCCGACCGATGAGGACAATCTCTGTATGCAGGCGGCGCGACGGCTGGCGGCGGCGTTTGACGTAGCGGCGGGAGCGGAGCTTCACCTGGAAAAGCGTGTGCCGTACGGGGCCGGGCTCGGGGGCGGGTCCAGCGACGCCGCCGCTACGCTGCGTCTCCTCGCCCGACTCTGGGATCTGGACGCCTCCGATGAGCAGCTGCACAGGATCGCGGCGGAGATCGGGGCGGACGTGCCCTTTTTCCTGAGTGAGGCCCCGGCGGCCTACGCCACGGGGCGCGGGGATGAACTCACGGTGCTCCACGACGACGGCGAGCCGTATCGACTGCCGTTCTCGGTGGTGGTGGCCGTGCCGCCCATCGAGGTGGCCACGCCCGACGCCTACGCCCGGGTGACGCCCGACGACGCCGATCGACCGTGCCTTCCGTCGGTCGTGCGCGCCAACAATCCTCCCCTCTGGCGGGAGGCGTTGGTAAATGACTTCGAGCCGCCCATCGCCGCGGCGCACCCGGAGGTGGAGCGCGTGCGCGACCGGCTTTGCGAAAGCAGAGCCGACTACGTGTCGTTGTCGGGGTCGGGCGGAGCCGTCTGCGGACTCTTCGCGGACGACGCCGACGCCGAGGTCCTGCTTGATGCCGACGCCACCGGTGAGGCGCGACTACACCTCACCTCCGCCCCTGATCCGGATGGCAAATCGTGACCCGAAATTCAATGGGTTCCTCTGAGCCCCCGCAACTGTTCTCGAAACTGCCCGCAGCGCCCGCAGGTAGGTACTTCGCACTGCCGTCCCACAAATCGCCGTACACGATTTATGCTCGACGTCGTCGTCATCGGAGCGGGCCCAGTGGGGCTCGCCGCCGGGATTGAGGCCCAGCGTCGCGATCTCGACACGCTCATCCTCGAGAAGGACGCGCTCTGCAACTCGTTTATCGGCTATCCCACGCGGATGGAGTTTTTCTCCACCCCCGAGCTGCTGGAGATTGGGGGCTATCCGTTTGCGACGCGCGACTACAAGCCGCGTCGGGAGGAGGCACTGGACTACTACCGCCGTGTGGCCGTGGCGGAGGACCTGAACATCAATCTCTACGAGGCGGTCACGGACCTGCACGGCAGCGACGGCGCCTTTACGGTGAAGACGGAAGAGAGCACCTACGAGACGCGGAAGGTGGTGGCGGCGACCGGCTTTTACGACATCCCCAACCGAATGGACGTGCCGGGAGAAGACCTCGACAAGGTCCGGCACTACTTCAAGGAGCCGTTCCCGTACGCGCTCACCGACCTGGCCATCATCGGGGCGGGCAACTCCGCGGCAAAGGCGGCGCTGGCCTGCTACCGGCACGACGCCAACGTCACCCTCATTGTGCGCGACGACGCCATCGACGACGGGGTGAAGTACTGGATCAAGCCCGATCTGGAGAACCGGATCGAGGAAGGTTCGATCGACGCCTACTTCAACACCACCGTTGAGGCGATTGAGGAAGACGTGCTGCACCTCGACACGCCGGACGGACCCGAGCAGCTCGACAACGACTTCGTGCTCGCGATGACGGGCTACAAGCCCAACTACGAGTTCCTCGACACGCTGGGCATCGCCGTCCAGGACGATGAGGCCCGCACGCCGGTGCACGACGACGAGGAGACCTTCGAAACGAACCGCGACGGCCTCTATCTGGCCGGAACGGTCTGCGGCGGGTGCGACACGAGCCGCTGGTTCATCGAAAACGGCCGCTTTCACGCCGAGAAGATCGTGGACCATATTTCCTCTACGCTAGAGGCGGAGCCCGCGACCGTTTGAGCCGTTTTCTTGTATGGGTGTATAGAAGTGTGGGGGGTATGCGTGTATCTGCGTGAGGCACAAGTGTTTGGGGTCATGTGTCTCCTTTCCATTCCGGAACTTTGTAGACGGACTCAGTGTGGTCTCACATTCGGTAGTTTGAGCCAAGTCGTGGAATGATTTGAGCCAAGTCATGGAATGATCTGTAGCGCCGTTGGAGTCCAACGGTCGCTACCGGATTCCTGCATTCAGCCAAAAAAGAACGTCCGACCCGCCCCATCGATGCCCCCGCATCGGAATTGGCATACAGATTAAGGATCGTCTCCTCTCTCCACACCCATGCCCCCACACTCACAGACGCCCACACCGAAACAGAAAACCCCCAACCCGCGACGCACGCAGGTTGGGGGCACGGTCGTCTCCTCGTAAATGGAAGCGGAGGTTACTGTACGCGCACCGCCCGAACGCTCTCCACGCCGTCGAGGGTTTCAATGTCGTCGAGGACGCTGTCCGGAATGGGATCGTCGACGCTGAGGGCCGTGAGCGCCATCTCGCCGCGCCCCTTCCGGCCCAGGGCGAGCGCGCCGATGTTGATGTTTGACTCGGAAAGCAGGCTTCCGACGCTGGCCAGCATGCCGGGCTGGTCGATGTTCTTGTAGAACAGCATCTCGCCTTCCGGAGTCGTCTCCAGGTCGTACTCGTCGACGCGGACGAGACGCAGGTCGTCCTCGTTGAAGAGCGTGCCGGCCACGACATACTCGCTTCCATCTTCCAGGTCGGCCACGACCTCGATGAGTGCCGTGTAGCTGCCGGCGCCGGACTCGCGCTCCTCCCGGAAGCGCAGGCCGATTTCCTCGGCCATCACCGGCGCACTGATGAAGTTAACCGGCTCGTCGGACCACTGGTTGAGCGCTCCGCGCAGGGCCGCGACGGAGAGGACCTCGGCGTAGCGATTGGGGACGTCGCCCCGGCAGCGCACCGTGAGGCTCTGTACGCGCTCGTCGGTCAGCTGGTATACAATCTGGCCCAGCTGATCGGCCAGCTTCATGTACGGCTGCACCTCGTCCTTGCCGGCCATTTCGAGGGCCATGCCGTTGACCGGCGTATCCACCGGCTCGCCGTTGAGACCGCTGACGACCTGCTTCGTCACCTGCTGCGCGACCTTGGCCTGGGCGGCGCCGGTCGTGGCGGCAATGTGCGGCGTGGCCACCACGTCGTCGCGGGCAATGAGCTCGTGGAGGAAGTCCGACTCCGGCGGCTCTTCGGAGTAGACGTCGACCGCAGCGGCGGCAACCTCGTCTTCCTCCAGGGCGTCGAGCAGGTCCTGCTCGTCGACAATGCCGCCGCGGGCACAGTTCACAATGCGGACCTCGTCCTTGCACCGGGCCAGCTCGTCGGCACTGATCATGCCCCGCGTTTCCTCGTTCATCGGGGCGTGGATGGTGATGAAGGCGCTCCGCTCCAGCATCTCATCGAGCGAGACGAGCGTCACGTCGTAGCGGTTGGCCACTTCGTCGGAGACGATCGGATCCACGCCGAGCACGTCCATGCCGTAGCTTCCCATGCGCTCGGCGACGCGGCAGCCCACCTTGCCGATGCCAACGATGCCGAGCGTCTTGTCGTGCAGCTCGGCGCCGGCAAACTCACTCTTGTCCCAGTTCCCGTCCCGGAGCGAGCGGTTGGCCTGCGGGATGGTGCGGGCCATTGCCTGGAGCATCGCGCAGGCGTGCTCGGCGGTGGAAATCGTGTTGCCGTCCGGCGCGTTGCAGACGAGAACGCCCTGGCGCGTGGCGGCATCCAGGTCGATGTTGTCGACGCCCACGCCGGCTCGGCCGACGACCTCCAGGGTCTCAGCGGCGTCGATGAGGTCGGCCGTGACCGTCGTGCCACTCCGCACGATCCAGCCGTGTGCTTCTTTCAGGTGCTCCTTGAGCGTGGCCTCGTCGTAGTCGAACAGTTCGACGACTTCCACGCCCTGGTCGGCTAAATATTGATTCCCGACCGGGTCGATCGGGTCGGTAATGAGAACGGTTTGGGACATAGAGGAGCGGATCGAGTTCGTATGGGTGCAGTCAAGGCGAATCTCTCGTTGCAACTAAGGCGACGGCGCCTGTGAAGTGTAGCGGACCGGCGTAAAAAACCGGCCAAGTCTCCCGGAAGGTGTGGCGAAGACCAGGGAGGTCGATGTTTCTGCGAGAGAGGAGAACCTCCGGGAACGTGTTCGTGCGTCGTGCCGGGGGGCGTCTGGGCGGGCGTGCGTCCGGCGGGGCGGCAGTTTCTCGAGGGAGAGGGAACGAGGATTATCCGTTGAGCTGACTCTCGATCCAGCGGCGGACCTCGCCGACGCCGCGGTTGCTTTCGGCGGAGGTGAGGACGACCGGGCGGTCGAGGCCGAGGTCGGCGAGGCGGTCGTCCATGCGGTGTTCGGTCTGGGCACGACCGTTGCCGGACAGCTTGTCGGCCTTTGTGAGAGCGAGGAGGTGAGGCACGCTCTCCTCGGCCAACTCCTCCATGAGCGACACGTCGCTGTCCTGCGGCGGGTGGCGCGCGTCGATCAGCTGTACGACGCCGCAGAGGGGCTCCCGTTCGTGTAGGTAGCGGTCCTGCAGCTGGGCCCACTGCACGCGAGCTGACTTCGGGGCCTTCGCGTAGCCGTAGCCGGGGAGGTCGACGGCGTAGAAGCGATTGTCGACGCGGAAGAAGTTGAGCTGCTGCGTCTTGCCGGGGGTCTTGCTAGTGTACGCCAGGTTCTTGCGGCCCAGCAGGGCGTTGAGCAGGGAGCTCTTCCCCACGTTCGATCGTCCGACGAACGCGATCTCGGACCGCTCGTCGGTCGGGAACTGATCCCACTGCGCGACGCCGAGTTCAAAGGTGGCCTGGTCGAGCATGGCGGCGTGGGGTGTGGGGCGAGAGGTGTGGGGCGACGCTTCGTGCTGACGTGTCGCCTTGAACGGAAATCCCCTGTGCTGTGATCGACCGTTCAGGATTCGGAGAAGAGGGCAGTTCTATTGTCCGCGACGCCTCTAGCGCAGCTTCAACTGGTCCGTTGTGCAATCGAGCTTTGGACGGACCTCGTCCGTCCATACCTCAAGCTGGAGCTTGGAGCAATAGCAAACTGCTTTCCCCAAAAGATCGTTTGAAGCTGCACTAGTCAAGCTCGATGTGCGTGGGTGTGGGCGTATGGGCGTGATACGGACTGCTAGTCCTGAAGCGTGGATGTACTGTTTGGCGACGAAGGCATACCACGCGGCATAGTGCAGGGCACATCGGAACCTCTTTTTGACACCTGCACGCACAGACGCACGCACGCGAACACGCCCACACCCACACACAGATGGTCCAGCACGGAACGGGACCGGCAGGGAGCCGCCATCGGTCACAGAAAGCAACCCTGATCGGACGCTACCCGAGCGTATCCGCCACCGTCTCGCCGATAAGGGCAGGGTTCTTCACGACCGTCGCGCCGGCCTCCTCCAACGCCGAAAACTTGGCTTCGGCCGTCCCGGAGCCGCCGGACACGATGGCACCCGCGTGGCCCATGCGGCGCCCCGGCGGGGCTGTACGGCCGGCGATGAAGCCGAAGACGGACGTGTCCATGTTGTCGTAGACGTAGCGAGCGGCCTCCTGCTCGTCGGAGCCGCCGATCTCCCCAATAAGGACAACGCCGTCGGTATCCGGGTCGTCCTCGAACATTGCCAGCGCGTCGACAAAACGAGTGCCGATGACCGGATCGCCGCCGATGCCGACCGCTGTGCTCTGGCCGTACCCGGCGCGCGTGAGCTGGTCGACGGCTTCATACGTGAGCGTGCCGGAGCGCGAGATGAGGCCGATGGGGCCGGGCTCGAAGATCATTGCCGGCATGATGCCGACCTTCGCTTCGCCGGGCGTGATGGCGCCGGGGCAGTTGGGACCGATCAGGTGGGCGTCCTGCTTCCTCGCGTAGTGATACGTCGGCTTCATATCCGCCTGGGGAATGCCCTCCGTGATGCAGATGATCACGTCGATGCCCGCGTCGGCCGCCTCCTGCACGGCGTCGGCCGCGAAGGGAGGCGGCACGAAGATGATCGAGGTGTTGGCGTTCTCGTGCTCTACGGCCTCGGCCACGGTATTGTAGACGGGGCGGTCGAGATGGGCTTGCCCTCCCTTGCCGGGCGTCACGCCGGCCACCACGTTTGTGCCGTACTCAATCATTTGCTCGGCGTGGAAAGAGCCTTCAGAGCCGGTGAAGCCCTGAACCACCACGCGCGTGTCGTCGTCGACGAGAATGCTCATGCGATCGGAGGATTGATGCGTGACTCGGGATGCGTGAATTGTGAACAGGGACGGCGGACCGATCGGCCCGTCGGGGAATTCCCATACGCTTGGTTCCCAGTGCAGCTTCAAACGATCTTTTGGGGAAAGCAGTTTGCTATTGCTCCAAGCTCCAGCTTGAGGGATGGACGGACGAGGTCCGTCCAAAGCTCGATTGCACAACGGACCAGTTGAAGCTGCACCAGCCCCGAATTCGCCTATGATACTAGGACCCAGTCGCCGAAAGCGCAAAATTACAGCTGCGAAGATGCGGTGGTTTCCGGGGGGGGCGGCCGCGAGAACTCAGGCCTCCACAGGCTGAGCCGTCTCCGTCCCGCGAGCGCCTTCAGCTCTCGTCCAGGCTCGTAATGAAGTCGCCCGTCTGCAGGAGGACCGACTCGTCGAAGTGGGGCCCCAGCAGCTGCAGGCTCACCGGCAGGTCGTCCTGGTCCGGATGCGTGCCGATGGGAACGGTGAGGCCCGGAATGCCCGCCAGGTTGGCCGTGACGGTGTAGATGTCGTTCAGGTACATCTCCAGCGGGTCGTCGGTCTTTTCGCCGAACTGGAACGGCGGCGTCGGCGTCGTGGGGGTCACGATGACGTCCACGTCCTCGAAGGCCTGGTCGAAGTCGTGCCGGATGAGGGTGCGGACGCGCTGCGCCTTTTCGTAGTAGGCGTCGTAGTAGCCGGCGGAGAGGACGTAGGTGCCCAGCATGATGCGCCGCTTGACCTCGTCCCCAAAGCCCTCGGTGCGGGTGCGGGTGTAGAGGGCGTCGAGGGCACTTTGCTCGTCGTCGAGCTCCGCCTCCAGTTCGGCGACGCGCTCGTCCTCGCCCTGAGTGCGAGCGGTCTTCAGTTCGCGTTCCAGTTCTTCGTGGCGCTCGCGGAGAGCGTCCTTGGTGTCCTGGAGGTCGGCCCGGTAGCCGTAGCGAATGCCGTCGTAGCGGGCGAGGTTGCTGGAGGCCTCGGCGGTCGCGAGGATGTAGTACGTAGCGATCCCGTACTCGGTGTGGGGAAGCGAGATGGGCTCCACGGTGGCGCCCGCGTCCTCGAGGGCCGCCACCTTGTCCCGAATCATGTCCCGGATGTCCGGATCGAGCCCATCGGAAAAGTACTCGTCGGGATAGCCGATGCGAAGGCCGTCGACCTCGCCGGTGAGGGCATCGGTGTAGTCCGGCACCTCGACGGGGGCGCTCGTGGAGTCCTTCAGGTCCTCGCCCGCAATCACATTCAGGATGGTCGCGGCGTCTTCGACGCTCTGAGTCAGGGGACCGATGACGTCAAGCGAGGAGGCAAAGGCCACGAGGCCGGAGCGGCTGACGCGCCCGTAGGTGGGCTTGAGGCCCACGACGCCGCAGAAGGCGGACGGCTGGCGCACCGAGCCGCCGGTGTCGCTGCCGAGGGCGGCGTGGCAGAGGCCGGCCGCCACCGCGGCCGCGGGTCCGCCGGATGACCCGCCCGGGACGTAGTCGGTGTTGTTCGGGTTCCTGACCGGGCCGAAGTGGGAGTTTTCGTTCGACGAGCCCATCGCAAACTCGTCGCAGTTGGCCTTGCCGATGAAGATGGCGCCGGCGTCGCGCAGGCGGTCGATGACCGTGGCGTCGTAGAGCGACGAAAAGTCCTTGAGCATCTTCGAACCGCAGGACACCGGATAGCCCCGGATGCAGATGTTGTCCTTGACCGCCAGGACGAGCCCGGAGAGGGGACGAGCATTGCCGCGTTCCCGCTGACTGTCGAGGTACCGGGCGTGGTTGAGCGCCCCGTCCCGGTCGACGGTGGTGAAGGCGTTGAGCTCGTCGTCTTTCTCGTCGATGCGATCCAAAAAGGAAGAGACCAGTGCTTCGCAGCTGGTCTCTTCGGCTTCGAGGGCCCGGTGGGCCTCAGCAAACGTAGGGTGATCCATGCTGGGGGACAATTCTGCGCAGATCAGTAGAACGGAGAACAGAAGATTGCGGCCCACGTGGGGCCGAACGCGCCGCACCGAGACGGGCTACGCGGTGCTCTTGGACGGGTCCGCGGCGTTGGACGAGGAGGCGTCGGACGAGGCATCATCGGATGAGGCATTGTCGGACGCAGACGGCTCGGCGGTCGACTCCGGCGACGGCTGCTGTGACTGGCGCGCCTGTGGCTGTCCCTGTTGCGGGGCCTCCGGCTGATTGATCTGCCGGTCGTGCCCCTCGGCCTCCAACTCGCGCGAGATTTCCCCGGTGGCATCCTTGAACTCGCGGATGCCCTTTCCGATGCCTCGGGCGATCTCCGGAATGCGCTTGGCCCCGAAGATCAGAAGCACCACCAGAAAGATGAGAATAATTTCGAGGGGACCGAAGCTACCCATAACAAAACAGGGAGTCGGGTGAAGGAAGAACCGGCGCTGTCAGCCGGTGCGTCCGGATTGGCTCACGACCATCCACGCACGGCCGACAGTCAGTATTCATAACCAGAACGTCGGGGTGGGGGTTCCACTCCAAGACGATTGCATGTTGGTAGACGTCCGGAGACGCAGGAAGCGATGTTGCCGCTGAATTTTCCCTCTGCCCGGAATGCGTGGACGCGTGGAGGCATGGAGGCAACAACGCTGTGCTCCTCCTCTCGCGTGTTCTGGAGAACAAGATGCGATTGCTGTGGTTGTGCGCCTGCGAAGGAGAGCAAGACCGATGTTCGTCATAAGTCTTCTTTGCCTCCATGCCCTCCGAATCAGGCACCGATTCCGTTTCACTGACGCGGGCCGACATTGCGGCCTGGCCAAAAGCCGACCTTCACTGTCATCTCGACGGCTCGATGCGGCTGGCCACCGTGCTGGACCTGGCACGTGCGCAGGGAAAATTGGGGACCCTTCCCGCCGACAGCATCGAGGGGCTGGAAGAAGAACTGCGGGCCGTGGAGGCGTCCGGGTCGTTGGAGCAGTACCTGGAGTGGTTTCGGTACACGATTCCGCTTTTACAGACGGAGGCCGCGCTCGATCGCGCGGCCTACGAGCTCGCCGCGGACAGCGCCGCGGAAAATGTCCGCTACCTGGAGGTTCGGTACTCGCCCATTCTGCATGTGGAGGAGGGGCTGAGCCTGGAGGCAGTGAACGACGCCGTGCTCGACGGACTGGCACGGGCGGAGCAGGATCTCGACATCACCACCTCCCTCATCATCTGCGGCCTGCGGGACCGGTACGAGAGCGCGTCGATGCGGCTAGCGGAGGTGGCCGTCGAGTACAAAAACGAGGGCATTGTGGCGTTCGACCTGGCGGGCGGCGAAGCCGGCAATCCGCCGAAAGGCCACCTGCATGCCTTCTATCACGCCCGCAACAACTTGCTCAATCTTACCATCCACGCGGGGGAAGACTGGGGGCCCGACTCCATTCGGCAGGCGCTTTTCTACTGCGGCGCCCATCGCATCGGGCACGGCATCTCCCTGCGGAAAGACCCGGAGCTCATGCAGTATTTCGCCGACCACAGGATTCCTCTGGAGGTCTGCCCGTCGAGCAACGTGCACACCCAGGCGGTGCCGAGCCTCGCCGCCCATCCCCTCGAAACCTACGTCCACGCCGACATCCCCGTCACCGTCAACACGGACAATCGACTCTTCAGCCGGACGTCGGTGACCGACGAGCTCTGGCAGGTGTACCAGCACTGCAACGTGACGGCGGAAGACCTGCGCGAGGTGGCGCTCAACGGATTTCGATATGCGTTCCTGCCGCACGGGCGCAAACAAGCCCTCCTGCGTCGCACCCTGAAGGACTCTCCGATGGCGGCCAGCGACACCACACCGCTCTGGTAGGGGGATGGCGGGGCCGCCGGGATCAGAACAGGACACCTACGAAGTGGTTTTCCCGGCCTGCCGGGAAGGGCATGGAGGCATGGACACGTGGAGGCCTTGACCGTGGCTGCTTTCTTTGTGCGGGACCGCCTGCCTCCAAAGCCTCCATGCGTTCAGAGCGTCCACGCTGCCCGATGTGGGGCGTCTTCGTTAAGGAATACTCATTCCTGTCCCTGTGGTCGCGTGCGGTTCGATCCTGTAGGGACTGTTGCCTATCATGACTGTGCTCACAATTTTCGCTGCATCGTCGCCCCCTCGCTCGAATGATCCAGACCGTTCGTCAGGCCAGTGCGCTCCGCGGCACCGTGTCCCTGCCGGCCGACAAGTCCATTGCGCACCGATCGGCCATTCTCTCGGCTTTAGGAAACGGCACCTCTACGATCCACAATTTCCCCGACTCCGCCGATCCGCAGTCTACGCTCGACTGCATTCGCACGCTCGGCATTGCGGCGGAACGCAATAAACAAGGCGTGCTGGAGGTGGACGGACGCGGCCTTGACGGCCTGCATCCGCCCGACGCGCCGCTGGACTGCGGCAACTCGGGCACCACGATGCGCCTGCTCTCCGGCGTGATGGCCGGCCAGAAGTTCGGCTCCGTCCTTACCGGCGACGAGTCGCTGCAGCAGCGCCCTATGGAGCGCATCGCCGACCCGCTCAAGGCCATGGGGGCACGGATTGAGTTGGTGGACGGGCACGCTCCGATTCGCATCCGTCCCACGCGTGAGGACTTGAACGGCATTGAGTACCGGCTGCCGGTGGCCTCCGCGCAGGTGAAGTCGTGTGTTCTCCTGGCCGGGCTCTACGCGGCGGGGGAAACCATCGTCATCGAGCCGACGCCCTCTCGCGACCACACCGAACGCATGCTGGGCCTGCAGGTCGATGAGGTGGGCGGGGTCCGCGAGCTGACGGTCGAGCAGGGGCACACCATTCCCGCGACCACCTGGACGGTGCCCGGCGACTTTTCGGCGGCGGCGTTCTTCCTGGTCGCCGGCACGGTCGTGCCCAACAGCGAACTTACGATGGAGGGCGTGGGCCTCAACCCGTCGCGCAACGCGCTGCTGGAGGTGCTCGACGACATGGGGGGCGACGTGACCGTTGAGAACGAACGCGTGGAGGGGGCCGAGCCGGTGGGCGACGTCACGGTACGGTCGGCCCGCCTGCAGGGGACGGAGGTGGCCGGTCGCCTCATTCCGAACCTCATCGATGAGATCCCGGTCATCGCCGTGGCGGCGGCCTGTGCGGAGGGCACTACCGAAATCCGGGACGCCCAGGAGCTGCGGGTGAAAGAGACCGACCGCCTGCACGCGATGGCCGAAAACTTGAATGCGCTCGGGGCGGAGGTGAAGGAGCGGGACGACGGGCTCATCATCGAGGGCAACGGCCCGAACCTGCTGGGCACCACCGTCGGCAGCTTCGACGACCACCGCGTGGCGATGGCGATGGGCGTGGCCGGCCTCGTGGCGCACGGAACCACCACGATCAACGACGCGGAGTGTGCGGACGTGTCGTTTCCCGGGTTCTGGACGGAGCTGGAAGACGTGGCGGTTGTTGAGGAGTAACTCGTGGGACGGGTCGTGGACATCGGCCTCAACACCACGGTCCTTTCCCCTCACCGGGTTGAGGACAAACGGAAGAGTCTTGCGTGCTCAACTCCCCGTACGTCCGCTCATTGTGGGCTTCGCATCTCGACTTGATACCGAATCCGGTTGAAGGATTCGGGTATGTAGGTGCGTAGTCCCGACTAATCGGAACTCATTCCGAATCGCGGATATCGGCAGGCACAGGCCAGGCTGTCGGGGGGAGGCACGCTGGAGGTCGCGAGGATTCTCGTCTGGACGAGTGGAACGATGTCGGGGGCGGGCACCACCCGAGCTGAAGGGGGATTTTTCACGGACGGAGGGTCGACGCTTAATGAACGGAGACTGGTGCTTGCAGGGGGGGAGACCGGTACGTTCGAGACCAGCAGCAACATCACGGGAGCGAACGGGGCGCGCCTGGTCATTGAGAGCGGAGCGGTATTCGAGCACAAGAACAACGGCAACTTTGAGGTGGGGGGTGGGATGGCACCGCGGTTGGTGAATCGGGGGACGTACCAAGTGACGGCCGTGGCGACGGCGGGGAATCCGAATCTGTACTGGGAGCTGCAGAACTCGGGAGTGCTGGAGGTGACAGCGGGCGGGAAATACAACATTAGTGGACAAATTTACGATTCGGGCGAGACGGCCAATCGCACGGAGGGGACGTATCGGTCGGCGGACGGACCGCTCGAACTAAACATCGGAAGTGATACGCTGATGACAGGGCCGGGGGCACTCATGGCGCCTGAATCTGGGGGAACGGTTCAAGTGAGTGCCCCCCTTTCGGGCGAGGGCGCGTTCGAGGTTGGGGGCACGCTTGACGTCCAGTTTCCAATATTCGTGGACGGGGGTCGCGTGACATTGCAGGGGGGACAGATTCTTCGGAGCACCTCGACGGACACGGCTCTGGTGCAGCAGGATGGGCGGTTGGAGGGGGCAGGATCGATCACCGGCGTCGTGGTTGCGAAGGATGGAGAGGTACAGCCCGGCACCGACGGAGCCACTGGCACGGTTACGGTGGACGGGGTGTACAAGCAGGCCACCGGGGTGCGCCTGAATGCCGAACTGGGAGGGACGACGCCGGGGACCGAATACGATGTACTTACCGCCAATGAGACTGATCTGGCCGGTGAGTTGCGACTGGAGCAGCTGAGCGGATTTAACCCGACGACGGCCGACACCCTACGCCTGGTGAAATGGACTGGGGGCGTGCGTACCGGCCAGTTCGATCAAATTTCGGGGCAATCCACGTTTGACGAGCCGCTGAAGGTCCAATATGACTCCGGAGACAACGCGGTGGAGGTGGCTGGGAAGATACTCCCGGGGCGCGATGTCGACCCTACGTCGTTTAGCGATACGCTCATGTTTTCGAAGGCCCGGACCCGGTCGCTCCGGATCGAAAATACGGCAACGGACTCCGACGCCGAGGATCTGGAGGCCATGATTCAGGCGCAGGATAACCCGTCGTGGCTCATGGTCTCGCCGACCAGTGTATCCATTCCGCAAGGAGGCACGGAGACCATTGATGTGGAGCTATCGGCGCAGAGTACCTCGCCGGGTACGTACCGGGACACCATCGAGGTGACCGACCCGGAGCTGGACGGGGCTGTTCAAGTGCCGGTTCAACTGACCATTCAGCGCCCAGCCATTACGCTAAGTAGCAGCCCGACCCCCGCGTCGCCGGGCACGGCGGTGACTGTCGAGGTCGGCATTCCGTCGACCTTCACGCCGGTGGACGGCACGCTCTCGTACCGGGCGGCGGGGGCGGAGACGTTTCAGACGACCTCGATGGATGTGTCCGGGCTTACGGACAATACGGAGGGAACCGTGTCGGCCGACGTGCCGGGGGACGCGGTGACGAAGGTCGGCGTGCAGTACCACGTGCGGCTCACGGGGCCGGACAGTACCGGTTCGGTGACGATTCATACTCCGTCGGGGGGAACGACCCGTCCCGTGTTCGTTTCGGTGTCATTTGGGGAAATTCAGGCGGATGGGTCGTTTCCGCAGGAGCGGTATCGGATGCTTACGGTGCCGGTAGAGACCGGCGATCGCTCGGTTTTCGAGTTGCTGACGGACCAGTACGGATCGTACGATCCGGCTCAGTGGCGATTCAGTCGGTGGAATACCGCGGAATCTTCCTATCGGGAGGGTTCAGAGGTGGGACCGCTGGAGACAGGGCAGGCTGCGTGGCTCGTTGTGAAGAGAGGAATACCCCTGACAGTCACGGGAGGCGGACAGTCCGTGGACGCGTCTGCGCCGGAGAAGATTGCCTTGCAGCCGGGTTGGAATCAGGTCGGGAATCCCTTTCCGTTTCCGGTGGCCTGGTCAGAGGTAACGCGTCCGGATCCGGTGCGTCCCCCGGTCGGGTACGACGCCAGTCGTTCGGAGAGCGAGCGGTTCCGGTTTGGGGTCGATGTGCTTGAGCCGTGGGAAGGGGTGTTCGTGTACAATAGCGCCGACACGTCGGTAGCGCTGACGGTGCCGCCCGTGGGAGGGACGAGCGGCTCGTCGAGCATGACGGGACGCGCGCTGACCGCCAAGACGGGGGAGGGATACCGGTTGGAGGCGACGGCCTCCGTGTCGGGCGGCGAGCAGCAGTGGTCGAGCCGGCCCGTGCAGATCGGCGTGTCGGGGAACGCCGAGAAGGGACTCGGCGACGAGGACCGGGTTCGGCCGCCCGCCGTCCGGTCGCGGGTTCGGCTGCACGTGGCCCCGTCGGAGGGGCCGGCCCTTGCCCGGAGCGTGAAGCCGCTTGGGAAAGAGTCGTCCGGGGCGAAAACAGGACGGGTCTGGGATCTTCGGCTGCAGATGAATAACGACGCGCAGGCGGCAGGGCCGGCGTATCTCCGACTCGCCACGAGCGGTCCCCTTCCGGAGGGCGTTCAGCGCTACGTCGTGGACCGGGATCGCAATCGACGTCTGGTCACGACCCATGGGACCGCTAAAGTGCCTCTGTCAAAGGGGCAATCCCCCCGTCAACTGCGCGTGATTGTGGGCACGGAGGCGTTTGCGAAGGCGCACAGTGAGGGGGCAGACCTGGCGGTTACGGAGACAAAGCTTCGGGCCAACGCGCCGAATCCGTTCGCCGAGTCGACCACGATTCCGTACCAGGTGGCGGAGGAGGCCCACGTGCGCATTTCCGTGTATGACGTCCTCGGCCGGCGCGTGGCGGTCCTTGTTGATGGGCAGCGGGAAGTGGGCGTGCACCGGGTGCAGTGGGGACCGGACGATCATGGGGACGCCCTTGCCAGCGGTGTGTATTTTTGTCGGATGAAGGCAGGAGGGAATACCTCTACGCAGAAGCTCGTGGTGGTCCGTTGACGTCGGAAACTGAACGTCTGACACTGACGGAAGGGCAGCGGCGGCTACCGTGTGCCGCTGGCCTTCTGCTGCCAGAGCTGGTAGAGAGACCGTTCGTCGTCAACCCGCACCGGCTCGTAGCGCATCTCGATCGAGCGCTCGGTCGCCGAAGCGCACACCTCCTCGTAAACGGGCTCGGTGGAGGGGTCGTACGGGGCGGCGTCCTCCTGGGAGAATGCGTACACGACCGTGTCGATGTCCGCGAAGTGCATGGCGGCGAGGCACATTGGGCACGGAATGCCGCTGGCGTACACGGTGGTGCCCACTAGCGCATCGGGGCCGTGCTCACGCCCAGCCTCGCGCAGGGCCATCATTTCGGCGTGCGCGGTCGGGTCGCCGGTCTGTGCGCACTCGTTGACGGCTTCCTGGAGGACGGTACCGTCGCGGGTGAGGACCGCGCCGAACGGATAGCCGCCCCCCTCGCGGACATTCCGGCGGGCGAGGACAACGGCGCGGCGGAGAAGGGCATCGGGAGAAGGCATTGACTGGGGACTGTGGGGTGGGAAAAAGTGCAGAGGTAGGCAGAGCGGTCCTGAATTTGCTTCCCGAGGAGGCACAGCAAATCCCTTTAGCCAACAAGAGCGATTGCGTGTTGGCGGACTTTCACGGCGGTGATTTTGTCGCGGAGAGCAAAGTGGGAGGGGGGCGACCAAAAGAAAAACGCCGCCGGAAGCACGAAGGCTTCCGACGGCGCTCCCGATCCGTGAGAACGTACGTGAACCATTTTCCCCGAGAGCTCGGAAATCCTAGATTGCTGGGAATCTCAGAGGCCGAGAATCTCAGATTCCCAAGACCGTGCACGGATCAGTACAAACGTATTCACGAATCGGTAGACTCGGCCCGAATACGCACGTTCCGAAGTCGCTCTCCGAAGACGTGCGCCCGAGAGGTGTCGACCGGAGGCGACACCTGCGTACTGCAGAACAGGTAGATGATCGATCAGGCGTGGCGGTGAGGCTGATCGCTGAGAAGCCGAACGGTTTCGGCGTCGCATTGCGTGCAGCGGTGCTTTTCCTTGCGCTTGCCGTCCTGGTTGACCTCTTCGCGCACGTGGACGGTGGACCGTTGGCAACGTTTGCAGTATCGGAAAGAATTTGTGTATTTCATGTCGGTGTCGTTCTGTGAGCGCATCGCGGGGTGGCACCGTCTCGCATCCGGACCAGAGTCCGGATGCGGTCACGATCGCCTCATTCCCATGTGGCGGGACGGCGTCGTGGTCAGGGCCAGGGTCCCGGTCTGACGAAAAACAGTCGGACGAAGGGACGCGGTCTCGGTCCCCCCTCTGTCCACTGTTCGTTCGCCTCTACGCCCGTCCCCTGGAGATGTGGCAGCGTTCTGTCGGGAAACCGTGTGTTCTAAGTGGTGATTTCGTGAAGGGAACGCTTCCACATGGCCGGAAGCACTTTTGGTAACACCGTCGTCACGAGGCTGCAGCGGCGGGGAAAATCGGGAAAGCGATTCCGAAACGCAGGCATGTAGAGGCGTTTTGGCTCGTTCCGGTCCCGGGCAGATCAGAACGAGACGTGCCCGCCGCCCGGCACGGCGACGGCGGTGGCGACGCCGGGGTTCTTGTCGGAGGCCTGTTCGGTGGGGGAGGGGGAGGCGCTGCGCGGCTGGGCAACTGCGGCGGTTGAGGCGGCGACGAGCAGACCGGCAACGAGAAAAAAGAGGCGGGACATTGAACAGAGAGGTCGACCGGGAGGACACGAGCAGCGTTGGGGGGAACGGTGCACAAACTCCGTTCCGTTCGGCGGACGACCGAGGAAGAACGGAGTCCTGGTTTATTCGCGCTGGCGGACCTCGGCCCGGCTCTGCAGAGGTTCCGTGCCCATATCACTCTCGGAACGTCTACGCTGCCTCGTCCGGGAGCAGCGACTTGCCGAAGCTCTTGAGCGTGAAGACGGGACAGGGGGCTCGGCGCACCACTTTTTCCGCCACGCTCCCGATGAGGAAGCGCTCCAGCCCGGTGCGCCCGTGCGTGGCCATGACGATGAGGTCGGCCTCGTGCTCCTCGGCAAACTCCACGATGTCGCGGGCCGCGTTGCCCGCCAGCACGTGGATGTTGACCGGGTCGGTGCGCAGGTCGATGCGTCCGGCCAGCGTTTCGAGCGCCTCGCGGGCCTGGTCCCGCACGTTGGGCAGCTCCGTGCTCAGGGTATCGAGCCCATAAGCACTGGGGTGCGCAGCCTCTTCAACCACGTGGATCAGGTCAAGCGGCGCCCCATACGCCTCCGACAGGGCAGTAGCATGGTCCACCACCATGGAGGATTGCTCCGACAAGTCGACCGGGGCCAGTACCCGCGAGACCGTGGGCACGCTTGCGGTGTCCGACGGCAGCACGGTGAACACGGGACAGGGGGCCCTGCGCACCACCTCCTCCGAGACGCTACCACTCAGCAGACGGTCCATGCCCTGGCGCCCGTGCGTCCCCATCACCACAACATCCACGTCCTGCTCCGTCGCGTAGTCGATGATGGCCTCCGACGGGGAGGTGTCACCCGTCTGGGTGTAGATGACCGGCACTGTGCCTCGGTCCTGGGTGGCCGTCTGCACCTCCATATGCTGCACGGAGGCCTCGTCCGGGTCCGTGCCTGCCCCCGCCGGCTCGACCGGCAGGAAGTCCATCGGGTTCGTGTCGCCGTCCGCTGAGGGGGACACCACGTTGAAGACATGAATCGTGGCGTTGTACTGCAAGGCCAGATGGGCGGCGTGTGCGAATGCTCCCTCCGCCACGTCCGAGAAGTCGGTCGGAAAGAGAATCGAGTCGATGTTGAGCGTCATAGGGGCGGAACAGCAGTGAACGCGACGGTGAAGAGCTCCACGGGCGGGAATACGTAACAGGATAACGGGCACACCGGAGAAGACAAAGGGCAGGGCGATTGCATGTTGCAGACATCCGGAGACGTAGGAGGCGATTTTGCCGCTGAATTCCCCCTCTGCCCGGAATGAGCGGACGCGTGGAGGCATGGAGGCAATAATGCTGTGCTCCAACCCCCCTTCTGTGTTGCCGCGGAGGGCAAGATGCGATTGCCGAGAGACAAAGGGCAATCGGAGTGGGAGGGAGGTCGACCGTGCGTCGGGGAATTACCCACACGGACGGGCCGAAAAGTTTCTACAGTCTGGACGAAAGAGGGGATGGACGAGGACAAAGCGTTTTCTTACATTACACAGAGATCTTGGCCTTCACTAATTTGATCACTTGTTTTCCGGTCTCATGTCCACTCCGTCCCCGCGTCCCGACGCGCCGACGAACACGCGTCCCGCGCCGCAGCCCACGCACCCGGTGGCCGGGCGCACCATTACCGAGTCGGTCCCCGAGCTTCGATGGACATCCGTGCCGGAGGTCGAGGCGTATCGGCTGCAGATTGCTGCTTCCGACGCCTTCACGACTACGTACTACGACGAGACGGTCGACGGCCCCACGGCGGTCGATCTCGATGCGGTGCTGCCCGAGGAAGCGGGAACGGTGATGTGGCGCGTGCGGGCGGAGACGAAGAACGCGCCCTGGAGCGTCGCGGCTTCGTTTACGGTTGCGAACGCGCCGGCGGACGACGCCCAGTTTCTCGTCAACGCCCCGCCGGTCCCGATTCGGCCCATTGACGAGGACGCCGTCGACGCGAACGGGGCCACCCTCACCTGGGAGGGCGTGCCGGAGGCCAGCGGCTATCGCGTGCAGGTGGGCACGACGGAGTTGATCGACGATCCTCTGGATCTCACCCTCGATCAGACCACGACGCTCACCCTCTTCGACGAACTGCCGGGCGGCGCAGCGCCGCTGTACTGGCGCGTGTGCGCCCTTTTCCCGAACGACACGGAGGGGCCCTGGAGCGAGGTCGTACAGTTCCGTACCGACCCGTCGGTCGAGGATCGGGCCGATGAGGCGCCCGCTGCCGATCCCGAGGCGGAGGCCGACGTGGACACTCGGCGGTCGGCCGTTGCGGCCGGCCCGGCCCGCGAGGCGCACACGAGCAGCGCGATGGCCATCGCGTTTACGGGCATCCTGCTCATCAGCTTCCTGCTGACGATCCTCGCCGTCATGGTAGTGGGGTAGTACCCACTCCGGGTGAAGGACTCGGGTATATAAGTGTGTAGGTATAAACGTATCTACCTGTCTACCACGGAGTTACCTACAGGCGTACGCCCCGACAGAGGCAATCCAGGATTACCATCGGGACACTGCACTTCCATACACCAGCGGAGCTTCCGGAGTTGATATAATCCTTACGAGGTTGGCAGGTCCGGAGAAGTCACCTCGGCCTCGTCGCCGTCGGGGGCGGTGCCGTCTTCGTCGGCCGGAGCGCCGTCGCCGGAGGGGGGGGAGGCCTCGCCCTCGGCAATGGCCTCGTCCTCCTCGTCCCAGTTGTCGATGGCTTCGAGGACGCGGTCGACGATGTCCTCCTCCGGCACCGTGTCCACCACCTCTCCATGCTTAAAGAAGTGGGCGCGGCCCCGTCCCAACGAGATGCCGAGGTCGGCCCCGCTGGCCTCTCCTGGACCGTTGACGGCGCAGCCCATCAGTGCCACATTGAGGTCCTTGTCAAAGTTGCGCTCGGCGACCGCATCTTCCACCTCCTCGACGATTGAGAAGAGATCGCCCACGAGCCGCCCGCAGGTCGGGCAGGCAATAATATTGACCCCGGGCCGTCCAATGCCGAGGGCCTTCAGGATGCGGTGGCCCACCTTCACCTCCTCGACCGGATCCGCGGCCAGAGAGACCCGAATCGTGTCGCCGATGCCGTCGGCCAGCAGCCCGCCGATGCCGATCGAGCTTTTCACCGAGCCCATGTCCAGCGTGCCGCTCTCCGTGACCCCGAGGTGCAAGGGATAGTCCGTCTCCTTGGCCACCTTCCGGTAGGCCTGGATCATCATGAAGGGGTCGGAGTGCTTCACCGAGATGACGATGTCCTCGAAGTCGTTCTTGTGGCAGACCTCTACGTGGCGCATGGCGCTCTCAAAGAGGGCCTCCGGCTTCGGGTAGCCGTGCTTCTCCAAGATGTCCTCCTCCAGCGAGCCGGAGTTCACGCCGATGCGAATCGGCAACCCGGCCTCCTTGGCGGCCTGCAGCACCTCGCGCTCCCACTCCGGCTTGCCGATGTTGCCGGGGTTGATGCGCACCTTGTCAACGCCGGCCTCGATGGCCTTGAGGGCGTACTGGTAATTAAAGTGAATGTCGGCCACGAGGGGCACGTCGGTGCCCTGCACGAGGGCGGCCAGGGCGTCGGCATCTTCCGGGCGGGGCACCGCCACGCGCACGATGTCGCCGCCGGCCTCGGCGATGCGCTCAATCTCGTCGAGCGTCGTCTCAACCTCGTGCGTCTTCGTGGTCGTCATCGACTGCACCGAGACGGGCGCGTCGCCGCCGATCTGGACGTCTCCGACCTGAACGGGGCGGGTCTCGCGGCGGGGGCGTTCCATGACACGGAAAGGGGATTGATGACAAGAAAGAAAGCAGCAGTCCTACGTACACCGGACGCACGGGCTCCGGCGGAGAGGAGAGCGTCCTGCAACAGCATCGTCACACGGACACGCTTCAAGAGAGATTCGCCCGTCGCCACTCGCCCGCTGCCACTGTCACGATTGGCTGGCTTCGTGTAGTGTTTGCTTCTCCTCGTCGCTGAGGGCATCGTAGCCCTGCTCGCTGATCTTATCGAGGATGCGGTCGACCTCCTTGGAGCGATTGTTGGACGAGGAGCGAGAGGGAGACCCGTCCGACGACGAGGTCGGCCGTCGGGAGCCGGAGTTGTTTGTGGTGGGTCCCCCCGAAAAGAAACTCTTGATGCGTTCGAACAGGGTCGGCACCCGGGCAGAGGACCGACGCGACCGCCGCTGTTTGCCACCGAACAGGGACGCCATCCACGACGGCACGCCGATCTCGTCGCGCACGACCTTCGCGTACAGAAATCCGGTGAGGGCCCCGCCCCAATGGGCGGCCACCGCCGTGCCACTGGTCGATAGCATCAGCAGGGCGTCGATGATGAGAAACCCAATCACTACGTACAGCAGCCGCACAACCCCGAAGAAGAGCAGCCCGATCTGCTTGTATGGGTACAAGATGGCGACAGTCATTAGCACGCCCAGCACCGAGGCCGAGGCCCCGACGACCGGCACGACGCCCGAGCCCGTGATGGCCGGAAACAACGGTTGCAGCAAGAGGCACATGAGCCCGCCGCCGACGCCCGTGACGAGATAGACGGTCCAGAATTGCTGGCGGCCGTGCATGCGCTCAAACTCCTTCCCGATCCAATACAGCCACAGCATGTTGAAGACGATGTGCAGCAGTCCCCCGAGCCCCCCGCTCGTGTGCATGAAGTTGTACGTCACAAGCTGCCAGGGCTCGAACAGCACGTCTGGAAAGACCGGGTGGAGCGCAAAGTGCTCCATCACGAACCGAAATCCGGCCGGCCACAGGTGGAGGAATTGCGCCGCCACGTACACCCCCACGTTGAGGGTAACGATGGTGCGCAGGGCTTGCGGCTGCCGATGGTACCACGTTTTGAAGTCGTTCACGGTCGAAGGCTGGGCTGGTGAACCCCATCAGAGACAAAAGGAATCGGACCGGAATGCACGTACGGCCTTTCGCTATGCGGACACACTCTTATACCATGTATTGGAAGCAAGGTTTACCCGGAATGAGGAATGGGAGAGGGGGCGTCGTCGCCTCTCCTCCTTCCACTCAATTGTAGCGATACGAGAGACCTTGACGGGACAGGGGAGATAACGCGCAATCCACCTCTTGATTCCCAATACCCGGAGTGTGTTACCATCGCATCACGCGATCCGGCGTCACCGGCAGCTTGCCGCGCCAGTACTGAATCAGCAGAAAGCCGACCACCATGCCGCCCAAGTGCGCAAAGTTGGCTACCCCCGCGTTCGTCCCCGTCACGGCCGAGTACAACTCCAGTGCACCGAACCCAATCACAAGCCACTTCGCTTTGATGGGAAACAAGAACCAGAGGTAAATGGGCTGATTGGGAAACATCATACCGAAGGCCAGGAGGATGCCGTACACGCCACCGGAGGCCCCTACGGTTGGCACGGCTACGCTCGCGAGGCCCTGGCTGGTGGACAGCGTCTGGGCGGCCGGCACGAAGGCAAGATGGGTGAGCGCGGCCCCGACCACGCATGCAAAGTAGAAGGTGCCGAATCGCTGTGAGCCCCACCGATTTTCGATCTGCACCCCAAACATCCAGAGGGCGAACATATTAAAGAAAAGGTGACCCATGCTCCCGTGCAGAAAGCTGTAGCTCACCAACTGCCACGGCCAGAAGCCGGGCACGGTGCCGAGCTGGGTCGACACGACCACGGCGCCCTGCTCGGGGGCACCCGGCGCGTAGAGCGCTAGGTGGTTCAGCACCGTTGCCAGGAGGGAGGACGAGGAAAGCGTGCTGGACGCGACGAACTGCGCGAAGAAAAGCAACCCGTTCAGAATCAAGAGATTCTTGATGACCGGGGGCATCACCGAGAACCGAGTCGGGGGGCGGTACGAGGTTTGGGAGCGGGGCATGTGCGGACGCCGGGCTGGAGCGGGCGGAGAGCAAGAACCGTGGAAGCACGGGTATTCAACCGTAGTCCTACGGGTCGGCGCGGCGATGCGTTCGTCGGCAACCGGACCGTTCTGCAAAGTCTCAATGGTTCCGATGTCTGAACGTCACCGTTCGACTCGGCAACGGCCGTTTCGCCCATCGGAAAGTGATCCGATTGTCGTTAAGACGAGCGGCGCTGCTTGACGCTTCTGCAGTGGCAGACTACACTTTCGCCGCGGTCCGCACTGGTTTTTCCGCACACGTCCCCCAACCCCGTGGTCCTGTTTGTGTCCGACATCCATCTCGGAAGGGGGGAAAGAATGGACGAGCGCGCCAAAGAGGCGGATCTGGTTGAATGCCTGCAGGCACACGCCAAGCAGGTCGATCATCTTTACCTCCTCGGAGATGTCTTCGACGGGTACATCGAGTACAGCCACCTCATCCCGAAGGGATTCGTGCGGTTCCAGGGGCTTGTTGCCGCGTGGTGCGACCGGGGAATTCCTGTGACGTACCTGCTGGGCAACCATGATCCCTGGCACCAGGACCATTTCGCCGAGGAAATCGGGGTGCGCCTCGTGCCCGATCAGACAACCGAGCAGCACGGGGCCCACCGGATTCACCTCACGCACGGTGACGCGCACGCCTCCACACACCGTGGCTACGGTTGGATGCGCCCGCTGCTCCGCCACCCCTGGTCGATCCGTCTGTACCGCACGCTCTTCCCAGCCGATTGGGGAGTCGCCCTGGCCCGCAGTGTGAGCCGGGCGCTTCACGATCCCGATCCCGACCCGGCGGTCGTGGCCGCGCTGGAAGCATATGCCCGACAGCAGCTTCAGGACCCGGCCCTTAACGCCGTCGTCATGGGGCATAGCCACCAGTCGTGCCTGCAGCAGTGGGACCGCGGCGTGTACCTCAATACGGGAAACTGGTACGAAACCCGAACCTTCGCCCGTTTGGAAAACGGGGCGCTGCACCTGTGCCGGTGGAACGGCAGCCGGACCCACGACATTGAATCGGCTGCGTTATAAATCCGGTGCTCTCTCCGGGGCGGCGGTCCGGGAGAGCGTGGTCTCCGGAAGAGGGGCTGTAGGGAAGGCCGCGCCCGTTGCCAATGCATCTACTGACTTTTTCCGTTCTGCCCGACCATGTCTGAGTGGTCATATTCCGACGACGAGCTCGACGAGTACTTCCAGGACCCTTCGGCCCGGAAGAAAGAGCATTCCGGCGACGAACGGCCCAGTGATCCGGCGGGCGAGTGGGAGCGACCCTGGAGCGGACTTCGGGGCTTCTTTCATCGTCGCATTGCGGATCCAGAAAAGGCGCAGGCCGCGGTAGTCCTCTCGGCCATCACCGGCCTGCTTCTCCTAACGACGGGGCTCGGGTTGGGCTACGTCTGGACGCTCACCGACGAGATCCCGTCCACCGAGCGCCTGGAGAATCCTACCATGCAGCTCGCGACGACTGCGTACACGGCCGACGGCAAAGAACTCGCCAGCTATGCCACCCAGAATCGGTCGTGGGTGCCCTACGATAGCATCTCCACGCACGCGGTCAATGCCCTCATTGCAACCGAGGATCACCGATTCCGACACCACTGGGGGGTAGACCCGGTTGGCATCATGGCGGCGGTGGTCGACATCGTGACCGGCAACTTTCGGGGGGCCTCGACCATCACGCAGCAACTGGCGCGCAACCTCTACAACGAAAAAGTAGGGCGAGCGGTCACCGTTCGTCGCAAGCTCGAGGAGATGGTGACGGCCGTGGAGCTGGAACGGCAGTACACGAAGCAAGAAATCGTCGAGATGTACCTCAACACGGTGAGCTTCGGGAGCAACGCGTTCGGCATCGAAGCCGCCGCTCGCACCTACTTCGGCGTGCCGTCGGACGAGTTGAATGAATTGCAGGCCGCCACGCTCACCGGCCTGCTCCGGGCGACCACCTATTACAACCCCGTCCGCAATCCCCAGAACGCGAAGCGACGGCGCAACGTGGTGCTGCAGCTGATGGTCCAGCACGGCTACCTCGACCCGGCGTTCTACGCGGAGCACAAGGACGACCCGATGAAGGCCGACTACAACTCGTCGGAGCTGTACGCCTCGTTTGCGCCGTACTTTGCCGAGCACGTGCGGAACCTGATCACCGACTGGTCCAACGACCCGGACCACCCCCTGAGCAAGTACGACGTGTACGGGGACGGCCTCCAGGTGTATACGACGCTCGACGCAAAACTCCAGAAGATGGCTCACGCTGCCGTCACCGAGCAGATGGAGGCGCTTCAGAAGGTGGTAGATCGTGAGTGGGCCAAGGACGACTCGCTTCTCTACAGCCAGACCCTTGCCGACTATCAGGAGCTGGAGCCCGGGAAAGACTACGAGCCCTTCAAGCACTTTTGGGAGACGCATCCCGAGGTGCTGAAGGACGCGATTCGCGAGACTGACCGCTTCAAACGGCTCACGGAGGAGATGAGTGGCACGGAGGCCCTGAAGTCGATTCGGGCCGATACCGCGTTCGTCGACTCGGTCAGGCATCTGAGAAGCCGGCTCGGGGCGGGGCTTGTATCGCTCGATCCGCGCAACAGCCACGTGAAGGTGTGGATCGGCGGCCGCGACTTTCGGACGGACAAGTACGACAAGGTAGGGATTGCCCAGCGACAGCCGGGGTCGACGTTCAAGCCGTTTACCTACACGGCGGCCATCGACAACGGGTACTCGCCGTACGACAAGGTCAAGGACAGCACGTTTACCTGGGAGAAGCCGGGGTTTGAGAAGATAAAAGCAGTAGCCGACTCCTCGGTCGATTCCACGGAGGTTGACTCCGTCTGGACACCGAAGAACTACAGCGGCACCTCCACCGGTCAGATGATGACGCTGAGTCAGGGCATTGCCAACTCCGTCAACACCGTGACCGCTCGGCTCGCGCTCGACATCAATCCCCGGACCGTCGTGCAGTACGCCCGGCAGATGGGGATTCGCAAGAGTGCGTTGTACGCGGTGCCGTCCATTGCGCTCGGCACGAGCAGCGTTACACTGCTTGAGATGGCCACGGCCTACTCGACCCTCGCAAACGGGGGGCTCTACAACGAACCGGTGTCCGTCACCCGGATCGAGGATCGCTACGGGAACGTGATTTGGCAGAACAGCCCGGGCCCGAGTGAGGCGCTGTCGGAGCGCACCGCCTATACGGTCGTCGACATGATGCGTGGGGTTATCGACTACGGCACGGGCCAACGCATCCGCACGCAATTTGAGCTCGACGACTACGACCTCGCTGGCAAGACGGGGACGACCCAACGCTCGGCCGACACGTGGTTTATGCTCATGCACCCCGAGCTTGTAAGCGGGGCCTGGATCGGCTTCGACGACCAGCGCCTCACGTTCCGGACGCGCTGGTGGGGGCAGGGAGCGCACAGTGCGCTCTTCCTGGTCGGCGACTTCTACCGGCGCATTGCGAAGCAGGACTCGGTGTCGCTGCTGACGAAGGAGTCAAGCTTCCCGATGGTCGAATCCTACGGGGCGCCCGAGGATACGACGGATTCGCAGCAGGACGGACGCCTGGGCTGGTGAGGGCAATGGCGAATTGCGAGTGACGACGTTCGAGTCGTTCGGTCGGGGGACGGACACAACGCTGGAATGAGGCACCGCGGTCGTTGCATTCGACAATCGAAATTCGACACTCGTCACTGTGAAGTTGTTGCATACGGCCGACGTTCACCTCGGGGTTAAGACGTACGGGCGGCGGGACCCGGAGTCGGGGCTCAACACGCGACTGCTCGACATCCGGCGGTCCCTGGAGGTGGTGGTGCAGCAGGCCCTCGACGATGAAGTCGACGCGTTTCTCTTCTGCGGCGACGCCTACCACACCGCTGATCCCACCCCCACGCAGCAACAGATCTTTGCGGAGTGCCTGCAGCCGCTTGCGGATGCGGGCATTCCCATTGTGCTCATCATTGGGAACCACGACCACCCGGTCACCTACGGACGGGCCTCATCGCTCGACATTTTTGAGTACGTGGACGGCGTCGTGCACTGCTACCGGAAGCCGGCATCGAGCGTCCAGGTGATTGAGACGCCGAGCGGGCCGTTGCAACTCATTCCGCTGCCCTGGCCGATTCGGAGTCAGATCCTCTCGAAGGACGAGTACCGCTCGATGACGCCCGAGGAGCTGCGGCAGTTCATCGAAGAGCGGTACGTGACGTATGTGCAGCGCCGGGCGGGCGAGATTGCCGCGGAGGAGAGGGGGCAGCGGGCGGACGGGACCGAGCCCCCGCTGTCGTCCGACGTGCCGACGGTGTTGGCGGGGCACGTGACCCTGCAAGGGGCAGAACTGGCCGGGTCCGAGCGTACCTCGCTCATCGCAAACGATCCGAAATTTACGGTAGGCCAGCTAGCCGTGTCGCCGATCGACTACGTGGCATTGGGGCACATCCATCGGGCACAAAATCGGAACCCCGAGGGTCACCCGCCGGTCGTGTATGCAGGCAGCATTGAACGGGTCACGTTCAAAGAGCGGGACGAGGACAAGGGCTTCTACCGGGTAGACATCATGCCCGATGCAGAGCCCCGGACGAACGTCACGTTCGTGCGCACTGAGGCTCGTCCCTTCGTGGCGATCCAGGTCGATGCCCGGGACACGGACGAACCGACCGAGAAGGTGATCGACGCCATCGCGAATGCCGACGTAGCCGATGCCGTTGTGCGGGTCCGGTACCGCGTGGAGGAGGCTCAGCTCTCCGTGATCGAACAGGGGCGCATCCGGGAGGCCCTCGCCGGCGCCGACACCATCGCCGCCATTGAGCGCTCGGTCGACCCGGCGGAGCGTAAGCGGCGAACTGTGGTCACGCGTGAATCCGGACTCGAAGAAGCTGTGCGCCGGTACGTGTCCCAGCACGACGAGCTCGACGGTATGGAAGACGACCTCGTCGAGGCTGCCCTTGATCTGCAGTCGGAGATCGACAATTAGGGGGCGTCACCTGCTCGTAGAATCGCTGAAAGGAGCGGGGGCGGGTCGGGCTCATCTTCCTCGGCGCGACTGATCTTCGGACGCCTCCGGGGCTGAGAGACGGCACGGCGCCGACGTGAGAAAAAATTTATTTCTCGCAAGCGAAATTTAACAGCGAAATTTCTGGAATAAGAAGTTTTTGGTTTATAAGTTCTGCCACGCATATGGGAGGTGTTCATGCATCTTCGCTAGGAAGCTTCCCGAAGACGAACGCCAAATTGAGACCGCTGCTCTGAAGGGAAGCTCTAACGGCCCGAGTACGGTGGGCGCATCAGCGGTTTCCCCGACACAGCACTTCTGACGTACCGCGAGAGTGAGATGTTCTTGTGTTCTTTGGCCGAGAAGACGGTTCGCGATTCGGCCACGGTTGCATGTTCGCCGACCTGCGCACATCTTATGTATCGTCTACCCATCCCGCTATTCATGAAACTGGTCTTGCGGGGAAACGCCCGAGACTGGTTTCATCATCATTGAATACAGGCCCGTGGATATCGAGAGCGAAACTGTAGTCATCCCGCGTAAGGAGAACACGACCAAAAGCGAGGACCCGGTAGAGGTATGGCCGCTCGTAGAGGTGGCCCTCGACACCGTTGACGCTGACCCGACGACCCGAGAGGCCGCGCAAGCGGCCATGGAGGTGAGTGACGGGTGCGCCACCCTTGCCAATTTCCTGGCAAGCCAAGAAGAGGAGGTCTCCAAGATGGACTTCCAGTTCAAGGTGCCTCTGCTTGTTCGAGCCGCCAAACTCGGTCGCGAAGACAGCGGGGTTGACAGTATTTACGATCCCGAAGAGGGAATGCTGTACTTCGAGACCGACGATCACCCCTTTGCCTTTCCGGTCCACGAAGACTGGACCGTCGATTGGGAGCGCGTTGCGGATGAGGTGCAGAAGGGGTACGCTTGGAACGGCACCGAAACAGAGGTGTGGGCGCTCGACTGGCTGATGGCGTATCTCGACATTCCCTCAGACGACTACATGGTCGACGGGAATGATGAGGACGACGACCAGCACTTCAGTCGCATTTAGGCCAGTTCTATCCCTTCGGCAGGGCGGCGTGTGAGCAGGTAGGAGGGCGCGTGGCTTAAAGCGTCAACCCCTCGTACGCGGCGGTGCAGTCGATCCCGTGCTCCGACAAAGTGTTACGGGCCTGCGCCTGCATGTCGTCCAGCGCGTCGTCGGTGCGCTCCGGATCGTGGTGAAAAAACACGAGCTGATCCACCTCGGCCTCCCGGGCCAGGCGGCACACATCGGGGAGGATGCTGTGTCCCCATCCGGACTTTTCCGGGAGATCGTCCCGGACGTACTGGGCATCGTGAACGAGCACATCGGCCCCGGCGCAGAACTCAACCAGTTCGTCGAAGGAAAGAACCACGTCGCCCGGCGGGTCAATTTCGTTGTCGGGAATGTGGACCACCGTTTCGCCGTTGAAGGAGAAGCGGTATCCGTACGCGCCGCCCGGATGGTTCACGGGACGCCGGGAGAGGTCGAACCCTGATTCGTTCAGGAAGGGAATGGCCTCGTCCCTCACACGTTGGACGCGAGCGGGAATGTCGCCCGGTTCCAGCGGAAAGTGGAAGCCGTCGAAGGTCTCGAGGAGGGACCACCGCGTGTTGTTACAAACGTGGTCGACGAGGTGGATGGGCCGGCTGGCTTCGTAGAGTGGTTTGAAGAAGGGGAAGCCCTCCACGTGATCGCTGTGCACGTGGGTGAGAACGACATAGATGGGCTTCATGCTACCCACCAATTCGTGACCGAGAGAACGAATCCCGGTCCCGGCGTCGATGATCAGGATCTGCTCCTCCGTCTCGATGGAGACGCACGACGTATTCCCCCCGTAGCGATTGTTCTTCGGGTCCGGTGCCGGTAGGGATCCCCGCACACCCCAACAGGTGATCTGCATGGCGAGAGACGATGGTCGGTAATTCCGCGAAGTGTTGAGGACAGATGTGGGACCGGAGCGCGCAGTGCGCGCCCGATGAAGAACAGGTGTAGAGTGCCGTCCAGCCCGAGGCGGTCCTCAACGGCGTTGTTCAGAACGTGCAGCGATGGCGAGCGTGCACGTGTGCGGCCCGGCTACTCATGTAGAGGGCCGCCCGTGTGTCCCTACATCCTCAGAAGGGACCGTGTCACACCCAGCGCTCGGGTTCAGCAGGAAGTATGACAATTCGTATTTAACATAAGAACCACGGGAGGCAAAGCAAATTCCCCGTTCCCGGTGCCCAGGGCAGTCGCGTGTTGGAAGGCTTCGGGAGAGCAGGAGGCACTTTTGCCGTTCATCAACTAGTCTGCCCGGAATGAACGGACGCCTGGAGGTCTGGAAGCACGGACGCTGTGCACCACCGCTCTCCTGTGCTCATCATAGAGCAAGATGGGACTAGACCAGGGCGATTCAGGTCGGTAGCCTTCCGGGAACGTCGGAAGTGATCTTAGCGCTGATCGATCGCTTCGGAATGAGAAGTTGTTTGGCGGACGTTCTGTGGCCTGCGACTTTGTGGTTCTTGCGCAAAACGCCTTCTGCATTGGAGATCCGAGATCTCCTCCCTGGTAGCGCCGCTAGAGGCAAGCACGCTTGCCAGGATCGTTTGGGCGACGTTTTGCAGCGTCGCCCACTGTGTCTCGGCTGAACATCAATCCACCAAACAGCTTCTGAGCGTTGATACTGCAGAAGGGATCGACTCATTCCGGAGAGTCTGCTCGCCGTTGGGCAAAGAATGCTTCCAGAAGGTCGCCGGCACGATCGGCCTCGATGCCGGACAGAAGGTCGACCTTGTGATTGAGGCGTTCGTCGCGAGGAATGGCGTAGAGGGTGGAAGCCGCGCCGGACTTCTCGTCGAGGGCGCCAAAGACCAGTTGGTTCAGACGGGCTAGGACGATAGCGCCCGCACACATCGGGCAGGGTTCCAGCGTGACATAGAGCGTGCAGTCCGAAAGATGCTTGGTCCCGAGGGTTGTACAGGCCTCCTGGATGGCGAGCATTTCGGCGTGTGCCATCGGGTCCTGTCGCTCCTCCACCCGATTGCGTCCCCGGCCCACGATCTCGTCGTCGGCCACGACGACCGCGCCGACGGGCACGTCGCCCGTTCCCGCCGCGGCTTCCGCTTCCGCCAGGGCCTCCTGCATCCAGCGCCGGTGGTGGTCCGTGAGATCGTGTAGGCTCATATCGATACGTGAGTACGCTTGTAAGCTTAGCTTTCGACTTGCGGCTGGACCTATGCCGTTCCTTTCGGGGGAAAGGGGATACGTACGGGCTTTCTCACGGATCGGGAGATGCGATCGCAGAAGGGGGCGTCGAAAGAGAAACGTCTTGGACGCTCATGTTCCCGCCGGGTTCGCGTGACGGGCCACCGGAAGCGTCATGCAGCGGGGCCCGCCCCGTCCCCGAGACAACTCGGTGCCGCCCAGCTGGATCGCGACCTTTTCGGCCCCGGGGGTGAACGCACTGGATTCGTAGTACGAGAGGAAGCTCTCGGCGGCCACGACGCGGTATCCGTGGTCCTGAAGACGGTCGAAAGTGCGCCGGTTGCGTTCGTATCCGAGGATGGAGCCGGGGGCCGCGGCGAACACGTTCGCCCCATCGGTCCACTGCTCCCGTTCCTGGTGCAGCCGCTCGGTGCCGCCGCAGGGGATGTAGGTCAGCGAACGGTCGAGGACCTCGTCGAGCACCGTGCGTAAATTGGGACGCATGTCGGTGACGAACGTGCCGGGCTCGCGCCCCGGCGAGAGGTGGACCGTATATCCGAAGCCGTGGGTATCCAGCAGCGGCGGGAAGACGATCACTTCCGTCGGAGAGGCGAACGTGAACACCGTATCGAGGTGCATTGTGGCGCGGCGTTTCGGGAGATCAACCGCCAGCACGTGCTCGATCGAGGTGTGCTCGAAGAGTTCGTGCGCGATGGCCATGACGGCGCCGAAGGAGGTTCGCTCCGAGTGGCCGATGAGCACGGTGTTGGGACCGGCCACGAGGAGGTCGCCGCCCTCAAACGTGACGCCGTCCGGGAGATCAATGATCTTATCGGACTGCTGGGCGAAGCGGGGATGGTACCGTAGAATTACGTCGATGATGATTTGCTCCCGGGCCCGCGCTTTCGTGGCGGTCTGGAGGGGGATGATGTGCTTCCGCACGACGGCGGCGAGGTCCCGCGTGAACATGAGATTGGGGACCGGCTGTACGCGAATCGCTAGGTTTGACTCACCGGTCAAGGCAAATCGGCGCAGGTCCTCGGGCGAGAATTGCTTGAGCTCGTCGGCGACGGTGCTGAGGTTTTGTTCGGGCAGACTGCGACACAACTGGTCTACGAACGCATGCCGGGCCTCTTCGACCTGAAACGCTTCCTGCAGTAGGTCGCCCATTTGCAGGACGGTGTCGGGGCTCCCCACGATCTTCTCGAAGACGGCGCACATGAGCTGGTGCTCTTTGCGAGCGTGCCCGACGAACAGAATGTCGTCGAACAAGAGTTCGGCCCGGTTCTCGGGGGACACGAGCTCCATTTCCTGGCCGGGGGTGTGGACGACGACCTGCTTCAGCAGGTGGGCTTCCGCTGGCACATCGTACCCGGCCGTGGAGGATGTAGATGGGGCTTCGGGGTCAGACAAGGGGACGACACCGATCAGTGAAACAGGGCGCGCGGGGGCAGCGGGGGCGGATGTCAGCCGCGGCTTCCCTCCAGAAGCTGCAGCACGAGGAGAACGACCAGCACGACGAGGCCGGCTTTCAGTAGGGACGTGAGGAGGACGGCGGCGACATCGACGAGGAGGCCCAGAAGGCTGAGACCGATGAGGGCCAGGACGCCGTACACCAGCCCCTGAAGAACAGTCGGAAGGTCGAGATCCATCGCTGAGGCACGGTTGGTGGTGAATGAGCGAACGAATGGGTCCGGCCAACGCGTCCCGCTCTCGAAAAGATGGTTAAGACGAGGGGCGGTGGTCACGACGCGTCGTCAGTAATTGCCGGCTGCCCGAGTACGAAAGTCGGGTACTGTATCTGTTCAAGCACCAGTCCGTCTGGGGCCGCCGAGGGGCCAGCGGCCCGACGGTCCTGGGTGGCAATGAGGGCTGGCAGCCCGTCCGCCGGACGTTTTCCGCGGCCAATGTCGAGGAGGGTGCCCACGATGGCGCGGACCATGCCGTGCAGGAAGCGGGTGCCCGCAACTTCAAACCGCCAGAAGCCACGTTCGTCCTCGTGCACCCAGCGGGCGTGTGTGAGCGTGCAGATGCGGTTCTCCGTCTCCGACTGGGTCAGGCAAAACGAGCCGAAGTGTTGGGTGCCGAGGAGGTCGGGGGTGGCAGCACGGATGCGTGCGAAGTCCGGGACCGGGCGCACGTGCGTTCGCCTGTGGCGGTCCAGGGCGCAGGGCTGGGTGTGCAGGTAGTAGTGGTAGCGGCGCCGGCGGGCGTCGTACCGGGCGTGCCAGTCCGGGGCCCGCTCCACACGACGTACGGCAATCGCGTCGGGCGTCAGGCCGTTGAGCGAGCCGCGAAGGCGGAAGGGATCGCGGTCAGTGGGCAGGTCGACGTGGGCCGGCTGTCCGGACGCGTGGACGCCGGCATCGGTGCGTCCGGAGCCGGTGACGCGGCAGGTCGTGGACGTGATCGTTTCGACGGCCTCCTCCAGCGCGCCCTGCACGGTCGGCACGTCGGGTTGGATCTGCCACCCGTGGAAGTCGGTTCCGTCGTACTCGACGAGCATCCGGTAGCGCGGCATTGTGAGCGCGGGGGAGGGAAGCGTGGAGGGAGGGCGGAGCGGGTCGTTTCTCCAACGTCGTCATTCTACACTCCAAAATCCACATTCTGCATTCGGACATGCGCATTTACCTCAATGGCTTCATGGCGAGCGGCAAGTCCACGGTCGGCCCGCGCGTGGCGGCGCGTGTGGGCGCCATGTTCATCGACCTCGATCGCCTGATCACCGCCCACGACGGCCGGGCGATCCCTGAGATTTTTGAGGAGGAGGGGGAGGAGGGCTTCCGAGCGCTTGAACGGGAGGCGCTTCGCACGACGGCGGACACGGACGACCTCGTGGTGGCCCTGGGTGGGGGGGCACTCGTAGATAATGACAACCGGACCTTCGCGAAGGAACATGGGCGCATCGTGTATCTGGAGGTCGACCCCGAAACGATTCTTGAGCGAGTGGGGGACGAGGCGGATCAGCGACCGTTGTTGCAGAACGAGTCAGGCACACCGCTGCTGCCGGACGCGATGGAAGAACGCATTTCAGCGATGCTCGACGACCGCCGGGCGACGTACGAAGATGCGCATGTCACCATCGACGCCACGGCAGCGGTCGACGAGGTGGTGGATACCGTGACCGACACGTTGCTGGAGCGAGGCTGGATGAAGGCCCCTTAATCGCGAGAGAGAGTGAACGATTGACGGTGGTGCGGGGTCGCTCCGTGTTCGGCGAGGGCGTCGTAGTGTTTTTGGGTGGGGTAGCCGACGTTCGAGTTCCAGCCGTATTCGGGATGCTTGTCGTGTAGCGTTCGCATCAGGGCGTCCCGCTCCGTTTTGGCGAGGATGGAGGCGGCGGCGATCGACTGGCTCGTGGCGTCGCCCTGCACGACCGTTTCGTAGGGCCAGGGAGCATCTGTGAGGGACCGCGACCACTGGTTGCCGTCCACCAGCAGAAAGTCGGGCGCCGGGTCACAGTTGCCGGCGGCCCGGCGCATGGCGGTGAGCGCGGCCTGCAGAATATTGAGGTCGTCGATCTCCGCGGGTGTACATCGGGCAATGTCGTACGTTACGGCCCGCTCTTCGATCTGCTCGCGGGCGGCACGACGCTTCTCCTCCGAAATGGACTTGCTATCCTGGATCGCCGGAATTTCCACATGTGGCGGCATCACGACCGCCGCGGCGACGACTGGGCCGGCCAGGCAGCCCCGTCCGGCTTCGTCCAGGCCCGCCACGTGCTCGTACCCATCCGCCCAGAGTTGTTCTTCGTAGTCAAGCATGGGGCGGCACGGGAGTGTGGGAGAAAGGGAGTGTGGGAGAAAGGGCGTGGGGGAGAGGGAGTGCCGCTGGCGCTCAATTCGAACATCGAAATTTGACGTCCGAAACGGCGGGGTCAGTACTGGTCGGGGAGGTCGTTTTCGTAGAGCACCACATCGCCGGGGTCCAGGTGGTGGTCGAGGAAGTCCTGCGCGTCGAACAATGAGGAGAACACCTTAACGCGGTCCGGGGGAAAGTTGCTCTCGGCGAGGCCTTCCTGGATGGGGGCCGTCTGCTCGTCGCCGATGAGGACCGCGAGGTCGAGGTTGTGCCGGGCGATGTGGGTGCCGAGCGTTTTGTTCTCGGCCCACTGCCGGTCGCCAAGCTCCACCATGCCGGGCGTCACGATGACGCGGCGACCGCCGTTCATCCGACCGAGGATTTCGATCGCGTTGCGGGCCCCGACCGGGTTGGAGTTGAACGCGTCGTCGATGACGGTCATGTCCCCGCGATCGCGAAGCTGGAGGCGGTGCTCGATCGGGTCGATGCGCTCGGCGGCGTGGGCCATTGGGCGCAGGCGAAGGCCCTGGCTGCGCCCCACCGCCACGGCCAGGAGCACGTTCGTGACGTTGTGCTTGCCGAGCAGTTGCGTCTGGAACGTCGCCTCCGTGCCGGTGTCGTCGCGCACGAGGAAGGAGGTGCCGCTGGTGTCGTAGCGGACGTTGTGGGCCGTGACGTCGGCGGCGTCGGTGCCCTCCGCGGAGATGCGCCACACCGGACCGGAGGCCCGTTCGGCCATCGCGTCCACGCGCTCGTCGTCGGCATTCAGGATGGTCGGTCCGTCGTCCGACGTGTACTCCACGAGCTTGCTCTTCTCCTGGGCGATGGCGTCCTGTGAGCCCATCGTTTCGAGGTGGGCCAGGCCGACCGTCGTCACCACCGATACGTCCGGGGCGGCGATGTCGCAGAGCTCGTCCATGTCGTTGGGGTAGCGGATGCCGTACTCCAGCACCAGGATCTGGTGCTGCGGCTTCATGTCCTCATTGATGGCCAGGCAGAGCCCCATCGGCGTGTTGTAGGAGCTGGGCGTGGCGTACACGTTGTACTTCTGCCGGAGCAGCTCGGCAACGATGAATTTGGTACTCGTCTTGCCGTAGGAGCCGGTGATGCCGATGAGCGTGGCGTCGGGCCGTGTGCGCAGGCGCCGGCGGGCGTCGCGCCTGAAGCCCTCCTGGATCGTCGTCTCGATGGGCTGGGTCAGGGCAGCGCCGAGGCCGACCCAGAGCGGGGCGCCGAGGTCGGTGAGCAAGAAGCCCAGGAAGTACCAGAGAACTCCCGTGGCCGTACCCGCCGCCCATCCGTAGAGGGCGCCGGCGGCGAGGGGCAGTATTGCAACGGGGCCGGTCGCGACGGCAAGCCGGGTCATACGGGCCGTGAAAGCCAGCGGCTTTTTCTCCTGATTGCTCCGGTAGCGGCGCGAGGAAATAAACGCGAGGACCCAGAGTGGACACAGCCCGAGGGCCACCCAGGCTGGATTTACCTGCGTGACGGCCGCGGCCCCCACGCCGAGAAGTCCCGCACCCGCCGCGTGCGACCGACGCAGAACCGCCGAGAAGGGGTGTTCCTGTAACCACCGGCCGTACCGGTCGAACTTGTAGGTCTCCAACTGGAAGATATGGAGGAAGAAGCGTGTCCGTCGGGCTGCACGCCATCCCGCAAACAGCGTTGCGACGGTCAGGAGCAGGGAGAGAGCGAGAGTCATCGGGAGCCCATCCGTGCTGGCAGAAAGGAGGGGAAACGTGATCGGTGTCGAGAGAGGGTAGCCGCCCGCAGGTCACGTGTTCTCCAGGAAGTGACGCGTCCCGGCGAGGACCGTGTCAAATTGATCGAGGTGGCCGTAATGCCCCGCGCCCTCCAATTCGACGAGGCCGCAGTCCGGGAGGGTGTTTTCGAGAACCTCCATCTGGCGCCGGGATACCGCCTCGTCCGCGGTGCCCCAGAAGAGCAGGGTCGGCGCATCGATACGAGAGAGCGTCCCATTAAGGTGGTGATTTACTGTTTTCACGAATGTTTCACGCATGACCCCCGACAATGCGTTGTAGTCCGAAGAGCCCAGCATGCGCCATACCAGTGAGTGCCGGAGCCAGTCCATAGCGGGGGAATAAAGGGGCTCGGGGAGGGCCTGAAACGGCGTCTTCAGGGTGGTGGCGAGTCCGGACCGAAGGGCCTGTGACCAAGACCGTTCGGGCTTCACGCCGGAGGGACTGATGAGAATAAGACGGTCGACGAGATCGGTGTGGTCGGGGGTGCCGGCCATGTGGAGAGCGATTCGCCCCCCGTTGGAATGGCCTACAATGGGGACGGGGGCTTGAATTTCCGTGTTGACGTAGGCGTGCAGGAGCGATCCGTGCTCGGGCACGCCCCAGGGCTTCGGGGGCGGGGGCGAGTGGCCGTGGCCCGGCAGGTTGATGAGGTGGGTGCGATATTCCCCCGAGAGGCCGTCGGCCAAGGGACGGATGTTTCGGGTACTGCTTCCCCACCCGTGGAGCAGCAGAAGAGAGGGGGCATCGTCGGGGCCGAGAACCTCAATGTTCAGGTCGCGGTACGTCACAGAGTAGAGAAATCGGCGAGAGAAAGTGTTGCGAGAGGGATCCGGGAAACCATCTCTGTATGGCGGCGTTCCGGAGATTGATCGGGGAGGTTTGTCTTCTGGCTAAGCGCCAGGTCCCTGCACCTGAGTCTTCACGGCTCGTGCGCGTCCCCTCACCGGCGTGAGGATGGAGTCCCCTCCGGCATTTGCGCTGTGATCACGTGCATGTCCGTATGCGGCGCGGGGGAGTGTGTCCTGCAAGAAGTCTCTCCAGTCAGAAGGGGTCCGTGATACAAGGACCCTGCTCTCCTCTGTCAACCGTAGTTCCCTTCGTTTAGTTGTCCGGCACTGTCGAGCATTCATGTGCTCGTCATTCCAGGGCGCCCGTCACGGCGACCTCGACGAATTCATGACGAACGCTTCATGACGGACGCCCCGTCGACGCGAGAATCCCTTGCACCGACGCACCAGAAAAACGGCGGTTCCGGTGTACGACCTCCTGATTCCAGGGACGTGTATGCGTTCGAATATCGAGTATCTGCTCTGTAGCGAATGTTTTGTCGCGTATCGGTGGGACACTTCCGTTCGGGAGGGGTCCTACTGGCACCATCACTCATCGAGTAACCGACTATGTCCGAAAACGAGAATAAGAAATTCGAGCGTCTCCTGGAACTGATTGGAGACAAAAAATACGGATTCATGCGCGAGTTGCGGCCGGATCTTCCGAAGGACGACGATGATCCGTTCATGCCGCCGCCGCTGATTCGCAAGTTCAACCTCCGCGACGGCGTTGTCATCGAGGGCGACCTGAAGCCCGGACGCAAGGGGGGCATGCAGGTCGGATGGATCGATGCCGTCATGGGCCTGCCGCCGAAGGAATGGGCGCAGGTCAAGACCTTTGAGCATGGGGCTAGCATCTACCCGGAGGAGAAGCTGAACCTCATCACCGGTCCGGACGACATGTCGATGCGGGTGCTCGACCTCGTGGCGCCGATCGGGAAGGGGCAGCGAGCGCTCATCGTGTCGCCCCCGCGCGCCGGCAAGACGGTCATGCTGAAGGACATCGCTGCGGGCGTGACGTCGAACCATTCGGAGGTCGAACTGGTGGCTTTGCTCGTGGACGAGCGGCCCGAGGAGGTGACGGATTTCCGTCGGACGACGGAGGCGCGCGTCTTTGCCTCATCCAACGACCGCGGCGAGGACAATCACGTGCGGGTGTCGACGCTTGCCCTGGAGCACGCGAAGCGGCTCGTTGAGATGGGCAAGGATGTGGTGCTGCTTCTCGATTCGTTGACGCGCCTCGGCCGCACCTTCAACCTATGGGTGGATGGCAGCGGGCGAACCCTCTCTGGGGGACTCGACGCCGAGGCCCTCAAGGTGCCGCGCCAGATTTTCGGAGCGGCCCGAAACGTAGAGGGGGGCGGTTCGCTCACAATTATCGCCTCGGCGCTCATTGACACGGGCAGCCGCATGGACGAGGTCATCTTTGAAGAGTTCAAAGGCACCGGCAACTCCGAGATCGTCCTTGACCGCGAGATGGCCGACAAGCGCATTTTCCCGGCCGTGGACCTGCGTGAGAGCGGGACACGGAACGAGGAACGGCTGCTGGGCGAGGTGCGGCGGAAGAAGCACAACCAGCTCTTTCGGGCGCTCAACTCGCGCTCGCCCATCGAGGCCATGCAGGCGCTCCAGCGCCACATGCAGAACAGCCCGTCCAACGCGCACCTACTCAACGAGCTCGTACCGGAGTAGAGAGCAGAGCGGGGCGGACGGGCGCGATGAGGTCCCACGTTATGACTCGGGGGATGGATGTGTCCGTGAAATGCACCCGCTTTGCATTTTCCGATTCCAATGTCCATGTCTGATTCGATTTCTGCGGAAGACGATGCCTCCGACGACGCATCGAGCGAACCGGCGCTACTCTATCACGTCCCCATCCATGAGTGGGACCCGTCCGACCAGCCGCGCGAGAAGCTGCTGAAGCACGGCCCCACGGTTTTATCCGACGCCGAGGTGCTGGCGCTCCTTCTGGGCTCCGGAACCCGTACGAGCGACGGGGCCATCTCGGCCGTCGAGTTGGGGCGGGCCCTGCTTCAAACGTACGGATCGCTCCACGCGGTTGCTCAGCGCAAGCCGAAAGAGCTCACGCGCACGGACGGGATCGGGCCCGCTAAGGCGGCCAAGCTGACCGCGGCATTTGAGGCCGGGCGGCGCGTGGAGTCGCAGCGCCAGCAGGACGAGCGCGTGCAGGTGACCTGTCCGGGGGACGTGGCCGACGTGTACGGGCCGCTCATGCGCGACCTGGACAACGAGGTGTTTAGGGTCGTACACCTCAACACGGCCAACGTCATCATGGGGGACTACACCGTCAGCGAAGGCGGCTTGTCGTCGAGCGTCGTGGAGCCGCGGGGCGTGTTCGAGCAGGCCATTCTCGACGACGCTGCGGCCGTCATTTGCCTGCACAACCATCCGTCCGGCAACCCTGAGCCCAGCCGCGAAGACATTCGCATCACCCGACAGCTGGTGGAAGCGGGCGAGACGATGGGGATCCCCGTACATGATCACCTCATCATTGCCGGCACGGCGCACACCTCGCTGGCCGAGCGCGGCGTGATCGATTGATCCTTTCCGGGCTCATGTCCTCCTTGTTCGTTGGACGGCGATTCTCGTCTCGTACGGGCTGTTTCCGTTGCGGTAGCCTCACGTCTCCGAGAATCCATAGCACTTCGCACCTTTTCTCCACAGATCTCTCTTTTCAGAGCGATGGCTGACCCTGAACAGGATACGGCGACGGACGCAGAGTTCCCCGACGAATCCTCCACACTGGCGCGGGAGCGGCTCGATCTCACCGTCCGGTCCATGGCGCTCGTGGCCCACTACGTTGGGGGCATCGACGGCACATTCGATGCGGACGAGCACGAGGAGGCCGCCGACCCGCTCGTACTGAACGCCAACCTGCACAGTCTTCTGTACGACGGCAACCCCGATGACGATGCGTCCATTCAGGCCGTGGCGGATCGGCTGTCGGACGACACGCTCCGGGCCGAGCTGGAGGACGCCATCAAGGCGGTTGATGGGACCCTAAGCAACGAGGCCCTGATGGATCGGATGAAGGCTCTGAGTGCACAGGCTGAGGAGCTGAACGGCTATCTGCCCCTGGAAGAGATCCGCGGGCGGACTGACGACGAGTACCGCCGGGCCATCCGGGAGCACGTGGAGCGCTACGAGCTCGACGTAGAGGTCGACGCCTACGACGATGTGGAGGCCCTGTACGACGCGTTTGATGATGCGCTCGACGACGAAGCGACCGGCGAGCCGTTCCGGATGAATCTTGCCTACGCGCTGGTCCACTACGGCACGTACATCGGGTACGCCTCCGGAAGGTTGTTCTCGTCCAGTCCGTACAGCAGTCAGGAAGAGGAAGCCGTGACGGATGTCGGGATCGTCTACGGCCTTCCCGCCTTCGATCTGATGACGGCAAAGATGCAGGCCGAGATGGGGGCGGACGCCATGGAGGCGATTACCAGCACGTCGTTTATGGAGGAGCTGCGCGAGACGGTGGGGTTGTAAAGGAGAAGCGAGCGTTAAAGGTTGTATTCAGTGTAAGCGGGGGTCACCATTGGTCAATGAATTATCTCCCGATTGATCAATGATGCAATGAGACAATGAGTGATGAGACGCTGTCGCCGGAAGATTTAGAAGACCGCCTCGTCGACCTTGCCGTGCGAATCGGAGACGTGGCGGACGCGTTGCCGGACACGCAGCGGGGGCAGCATATCGCCGACCAGGTTGTTCGGAGCGGAACGTCTGCAGCCCCGAACTACGCGGAAGGATGTGCGGCTGAAAGTCGACGGGATTTTGCGCACAAGCTGAGTATTGGGCTCAAGGAATTGCGGGAGACCAAGGTGTGGCTGCGAATTATTCGGAAGGCGGATCTACTTGCTGCGAATCGTCTCCATGCGATTACCGATGAGGCGGACCAACTCTGTGCCACCCTGTCGAAGTCAATTCAAACTGCTGAGAGAGGCACACGACGGCAGTCCTGAATCCTCTTCGCCCATCCAGGAGATAGACAGCGTCGTTGCCCACCAATGATCCATGAACAATGGGCATCCCCTATTGCATCCAGCAGGCCCGCTTGATACACTTTCATGTGCCTCCGTGGGCGGCCGCCGCGGAGCGTTCGTTTCGATTTGTGACTACTGCCTCCGGTACCTCCCATGAGCGACGATTTGTTCGACACCATCGTCTCCCTTTCCAAGCAGCGCGGCTTCATCGTGCAGTCGTCGGAGATCTACGGCGGCCTGAGCGCCACCTACGACTACGGGCCGCTGGGAGTCGAGCTCAAGCGGAACGTGAAGGACGAGTGGTGGCAGTCGATGGTGTACCGGAACGATGACATCGTGGGCCTGGATGCCGCCATCATGATGCATCCCAAGACGTGGGATGCGTCCGGTCACACGGAGGCGTTCAACGATCCGCTCGTCGACGACAAGGCCTCCGGCAGCCGCTACCGGGCGGACACGCTGATCGAGGACTACATCCGCGACCTGCGCGAGGATGGCCAGGAGGAGCACGCCGCCGCGGTGCACGAACGGCTGGTGGAAGCCCTCAATGCGGGGGACGACATGAACGACGCGCTCCACGAGATCATCATGGACGAGGAGATCCCGGCGCCCGAGTCCGGCGCGTTCGACTGGACGGACGTTCGGCAGTTCAACCTCATGTTCGAGACGCAGATGGGCCCGGTCGACGGCCAGAAGGTCTTCCTGCGACCCGAAACGGCCCAGGGCATCTTCGTTAACTTCCACAACGCCCGCGAGCCGGCCCGCCAGCACATCCCGTTCGGCATCGCGCAGATCGGAAAGGCGTTCCGCAATGAGATTGTGGCCCGCCAGTTTGTCTTCCGGATGCGGGAGTTCGAGCAGATGGAGATGCAGTACTTCGTGAAGCCGGGTGAGGAGCTGAACTGGTATGAGCAGTGGAAGGAGCGCCGCATGGAGTGGCATGAGGCACTCGGCATCGATCCGTCGAACCTCCGTTTCCACGAGCACGATTCGCTCTCGCACTACGCCAACGCGGCGGTCGATGTGCAGTACAACTTCCCGATTGGCTGGAAGGAGATCGAGGGCGTTCATTCGCGCACGGACTACGATCTGAGCCGGCACGAAGAGTACTCCAGCAAGAAGATGTCGTACTACGATCCCTGGGAGGAGGAGCGCTACACGCCGTACGTGGTGGAGACCTCCGTGGGCCTCGACCGCACGATCTTTATGCTCCTCTGCGAGGCCTACTACGAGGAAGAAGTGAAGGGGGATACCCGCTCGGTGCTCCAGTTCCACCCCAAGGTGGCGCCGGTGCGCGCGGCCATCTTCCCGCTCATGGACAAAGAGGGGTTGCCCGATATTGCCCGCGACATCGAGGATGACCTCAGCCGGCACTTCAACGTTCTCTACGACGACAGAGGCTCGATGGGCAAGCGCTACCGCCGCCAGGACGAGGCGGGGACGCCCTACTGCATTACCGTCGACTTCGACACACCGGAAGACCAGACGGTTACCGTGCGCGACCGCGACACGATGGAGCAGGACCGGGTGGCCATCGATCAGCTTGCCACCTACATCTTCGACCACACACGGAACTGGACACCGGACCGCGACGAGTAGACGGCAGCCTGCGCAAGAAGCTACGCGGGGTGCGGGAGCGGCAGCGTTTCCCGCAGTTCTTTCAGGTAGGCCGGCGTGTCGAGCAGGCGCGGGCCGTACCACGAGAACGGCTGGCCGTCCACGATCTCGACCGGCGTATTCGAAAGGCGCTTGCGGAGATCGGCCGTAAACTTGTCGTCCTGGTGGAAGGGAAACGGCTCGCTGCCGCAGAGCACCACGTCCAGGTCGGCGTCCGCGAGGGTGCCGAGGGACACCTCCGGGTATCGGCTCTGGTCGCCGAAGGCGTTTTCGAACCCGCCCCACGACATCACGTCGTGGATGAACGTGTCGCCGCCGACGGTCATGTAGGGATCGCGCCAGATGAGGTAGGCCGCCCGAATTGAGGAGAAGTCCGGCAGGGCGCTGAACCGAGAAATGATTTTGCCGGCGAGGGTGGAGGTGTGGTTGGAGGCGTCTGTAAGGCGACCCACCGTGCGAACCATGCCGAGGGCCTCCGTTACCGTTTTGACCTGTGTAACGAACACCGGGGCGATCGTGTCCAGTGTTTGGACATCGGCCTGCGTGTTTTCCTCGTGGTTGGCGAGGATAAGATCCGGGTTGAGGGCACGAACCCGGTCGAGATCGATATCTTTCGTCCCGCCCACGATTTCCTTTTCGTCGTGCCAGTGCACTGGGCGGGTGCAAAAGCGTGTAATGCCCACGACCGTTTCGTCCAGTCCCAGATGGGCCAGCAGTTCCGTCTGGCTCGGCACCAGAGACACAATTCGCCGCGGGGGGCGGGGGAGGCTGACCTCCGTATTCCGGGCATCGACGGCAGAGGGCATGGGAAGCGGACCGCTGGAAAGAGGTTGAGATACGGAACTATGCCGAATGGCAGGTGCTTGTAAGAACGCCTTGCCCCGCTGCGCGATCCGGCCTCCGCGATCTCCGGGAGCGTCGGGCCGTGTGCGGATCTTTCACTCTCCCAGACAATTACCGATATGAGCCGACGCTCTGGATTGCCCGTTGCCAACTCCTGAACGTGGGGAGCATCAAGGTGCGGAGACCGGCATGATTGGAGATTCGTGCGGAGCGGCCGTCCTGCGCCGATCAGAGAATCATCCCGTGTGCGATGGTACAAGGGGCCGTTCCGTGCGAGCTGGCATGGGGGGCGCTTCGGGAAGGCAGGAAGAAAAAGCGTCGGGATGTGTGCCTGAGGGAGATGGAGCATATTACCAAATCGATAACGACTGCAATGGCTGGTTCTGGACACCGACCCGGCGACGAGCCCGAATGCGGCGCGCAGCGACGCTCCGCCGGAGAGATTGGCACCGCTGCGGAGAGGGTGCCCGCCGCGAACCGCAGCGACGAGGCTCGCCTCCGTGGGCTCCGGCGATACGAGATTGTGGACACGCCCCCGGATGAGCGGTTTGATCGGCTGGCGGATCTGGCCCGAACGCTCGTCGAGACGTCTGTGGGGCTGGTGACATTCGTGACGGAGGACCGGCAGTGGCACAAGGCGGCCGTCGGGACGGACCTCACGGCCATCCCCCGAGAACATTCCTTCTGTGCATACGCCCTCGAAGCGGGAACGGTCACGGTGATTGAGGATCTGACGGGCCACGAGCGGTTTTCGGACAGTCCGTACGTGAAGGGCGGGGCCGAGGGGACGGCGTTTCGGTTTTATGCCGGAGCCCCGATCACCACGCCCGACGGGCATCGGCTCGGGACTGTGTGCGTCCTGGACGAGACGCCCCGGACCCCGTCGTCGGGAACGAAGCGGCAGCTTGAGCGGCTGTCGGGCCTGGCCGTCGAGATCCTACAGGAGCGATTGTCGGCAGACCGGGAACGACCCGCGGCCCCTCCCCAGATGGACGTGCCGGAGGCGAGCCACCAGTACCAGCAGGCCCTTGAGCATGCGCCGCTGGCAGTGGCGCGGGTTCGTCCTGACCTGCGATACGAGTGGGTGCACGATCCGCGCGCGGCCCTCGTGCCGCCGGAGGCGCTGGGGCAGCGTCACGACGCCCTGGCATCCGGAGCCGGTGTTGATCGGCTGATGGCGCTGATGCGAGGCACGCTCGACGACGGCACGCAGAAGCGACGAGAGATTGCACTGGAGACCAACGACGAGGCGACGCACGTCTTCGATGTCATCACCACGCCGCTGGCTGATGAAGAGACGGGCCTCATGGTTGTAGCGCTCGACGTCACCGAGCAGCAGCGGCAGAAGCAGGAGCACCGCCGCGTGCGCGATCAGCTTCGGCGTACGCAAGAAGTTGCCGAGGTGGCCGGGTGGGAGTACGATCCGCAGACCGATACGTTCGAGGGAACAGATCAGCTATACGAGATCCTCGGCCTGCCGCTCGACACGGAGCTTGGGCGGCGCGACTCCCTCCAGTTCTATCCGCCGGAGGCGCAAGATACGATTGAAAGAGCCTCGCGGCGGTGTTTGGGAGAAGGGGAGAGCTTCGACTTGGAGATCCCGTTCCGGCCGGAAACAGGAGAGCGCCGGTGGGTTCGGACGCAAGGGGAGGCCCATGTGGAGAACGGGGAGGTTGTGCTCGTGACGGGGACGCTCCAGGACATTACCGAGCAGAAGCGTCAGGAGCACGCCCTGGAGCGTCAGAACGACCTGTTTGCGAAGGCCCAGGAAATTGCACAGGTGGGCGCCTGGGAGCATGACCTGCAGACGGAGGCGCATACCCTGACGGATCAGGTCTATCGCATCCATGGCTTGTCTCCAGAGGTGAATTTGGCCCCCGAGGAGAGCATAGAGTTTTACCATCCCGCGGATCAAGCCGCTATTCGGGAGGCATTCTCGCGGGCCGTCCGCGAAGGCGTACCGTACGACCTTGAGCTTCGCCTCATCGACGCAAATGGGCGACAGCGGTGGGTGCGCACGCGGGGAGAGCCGCAGACTGAAGACGGCACGGTGGTGCGGATCCGGGGAACGCTTCAGGACGTCACGGACCGAAGAGAGATGAGAGAAACCCTGCGCAAGCAGAAGGGGCTTCTCAGTTCGATTACGGACCACATCTCCGAGGGCATCTTCCGGTCGACGCAGGAGGACGGCATCGTGTACGCCAATCAGGCGTTTATCGAGATGTTTGGGTACGACAGTCTTGAGACGATGATGGACATCCCCCCGGCGGCTCTCTATGCAAACCCGGACCAGCGCGAGGAACTTTACAGTCACACGGCCGAGCAGGACGACCTTGATCGGGCTGAGGTGCAGTTCCAACGGAAGGACGGCACGACGTTCGCGGGACTGGTCAGCATCCGAAAGGTGGAAGGACAGGTCGGCGGTCCGGATTATTACGATGGAGCAGTAACGGACATCACAGACCGACGGCGCCAGAAGGAGCAACTCCGAAAGCGACAGCAGAAGGTGGAGGCCCTGTACGAGGCCACCAGCCGGTTGCTTCGGGCGGACAACGAAGACGAGGTGGCCGATCTCCTGGTCACGCTCATTGGGGAAACGCTCGGGTATTCGGGCACGACCATTCGGTTTGTGGAGGGCGACAAGATCGAAGCCAGTCGGGTCCCGGACATGGTGCGACGCTACATGCCGGAGCGTCCGGACTACGATCTGCACAGCGACACGCCGGCGGCCAAGGCCCTAAAGACCGGAGAGACGCAGATGTTCGAGGACTTGTCGGCCGCAAAGCCGGAGCTGGATCGGGGCGACATTCGGGCCACGGCGTACGTCCCGATGGGGGAGCGCGGACTTATCTCAGTCGGCAGCCGCGAGGTGGGCAGCATCGGGCCGTTCGACCTGCGCCTCATCGAGATCCTGGGAGGGTACGCCGCTCTGGTTCTGGGACGGCTCGACCGGGTGGAGACGCTTCGGCAGGCCAAGGAGGAGGCCGAAGAGGCCAATCGTCTGAAATCGGTACTTCTGGCCAACATCAATCACGAATTCCGGACGCCCCTCACAACTATAATTAGTTCGTCGCGGCTCATTGAGGACGATCCGGACCGGGCCGACCGCTTCGCGGGGCGCATTCTGGCTGGGGGGGAGCGGCTCCTGCATACGCTCAACACGGTGATGGATTTTGCGGAGCTGGAAGGAGGGCAAATGTCGCTCACGCCGCGGACGTGTAAGCTTCAGTCGGTGCTCTCGGCGGCGGTGGATGACGTTCGAGACATGGCTGAACGGAAGCGGCTCACTGTCCGGGTCGACCTGCCCGAGACGCCCGAGCCGGTACGGCTCGATCAGCACTACGTGCAGCGCATCGTCATCCACCTCCTCAGCAATGCCATCAAGTTCACGGAGGAGGAGGAGAGTGTCACCATCGGCGGCCGCGTGACGGACGACGACGTGATGTTCTGGGTTGAGGATCCGGGCATCGGCATCCACCCGGCGTTCCAGGCTCGGATGTTCGACGAATTCGTTCAGGCGTCCAGCGGCAACGATCGGACGCACGAGGGCAACGGGCTGGGACTGACGATCGTGAAGCGGCTCGTGGACCGGATGGACGGCACGATCGACATCGACAGCGCACCCGGCGAAGGGACGTACGTCACGGTACACCTGCCGAAAGCGCGTCCCGGTGCTCAGTAAGCCGGTACCGATACACAATAAGCCGGAGCGCGTGCTCGACATCGTCCGTGAGCACAGCAGCGACGATCAGACAATCTTTCTTGGGGGCACCGACGTGAATAATTCAGACATTGAGTCGCCCGAGGGGGTGCGCGACACGGTGGTGCAGGCCGCAGAGTATATTTCCCCCGATCGGCTCGGCACGACGGACGATTGCGGCTTCTCGCCGTTCGGCGACGACCGGTCGACGGCCCGTCGGGTCGCATTTCATAAGATCGAGTCCCGAGTGAAGGGGACGAAGATGGCGGCTGAGACGCTCGGAGTTGACACGTAAGGCGGGTCGAGTCGAGGGCGCTACCGGGGAGACGCCAGGGCGGACAACAGGCGCTCATGCAGGCCGTTGAAGCTGCCGTTGCTCATGAGCAGGGCCACGTCGCCGGGGCGAAGCGTCTCGACCAGGGCGGGCAGCATGTCGTCCACGGACTCGAAGGTCTGGGCGGGCGTGCCGCGGTCCTCGATGGTCTGCACGACAACGTCGGGATCGAGCACGGCGTCGGCGTCGTCGTTGTGCCGCACCGGCGGGGCCTTGAGGAAAGCGGTGTCGGCGTTGTCGAAGGCCTCCCCGTAGGCGGTTTCGAAAAGTTTGCGGCGGCTGGAGTTGGAGCGCGGCTCGAATACGGTCACGAGGCGGCGGTCGGGGTGGGCCGCACGAACGGCCTGGATCGTGGCTTCGACGGCGGTGGGATGGTGCGCAAAATCGTCGAGCACCAGCACGTCGTTGGGGCAGCCCCGCACTTCTTGACGACGCTTCATGCCTTTGAAGGTGGCCAGGCCCTCGGCAATCTGCGAACGAGATGCTCCTTCGCGGTGGGCAAGACACGAGGCCGCGACAGCATTTTGCACGTTGTGCCGCCCGTGCATTGGAAGTCGGACCTCGATCGAGGAACCGCCGAGGTGGAGCGTGAACGTTTGTCCGTCGGAGGTGGCTGTCAGGCTGGTCGCACGGGCGTCGTTGTCGGCGTCGAGGCCGTAAGTCTGGACGCTCGCGTCGGTGTGAGCGGCCAGGGCCCGCACCGGGGCGTGGTCGCCGCACAGTGCAAGCAGGCCGTCGGGGGGGAGCAGGTCCGCAAACTGTTCGAAGGCGCCCCGGTAGTCGGCCTCATCGGTGAAAATGTCGGCGTGGTCGAACTCCAGGGAGGTGATGATTGCGTGATGCGGCCGGTAGTGCAGAAATTTGGGCCGTTTGTCGAAGTAGGCGCTGTCGTACTCGTCGCCCTCGATCACGAAGGGGACGTCGGTCCCGAGAGCGTAGCTGCCGTTTCCGTTCTGCTGGACGCCGCCGACGAGGTAGCCGGGGTCGAGGCCCGCGTGCTGCAGGAGGTGGATGAGGAGGCCGGTCGTGGTGGTTTTGCCGTGGGTGCCGGCCACGACGAGGGGGCGGCGGCCCTGGCTCAGGAAGCAGTGGGCGAGCGCCTCCGGGAACGACTGCTGGACGAGTTGCTCTTCGCGGGCGTATTCAGCCTCCGGATGGGTAGGGGTACAGGCGTTGCCGACGACCGTGAGGTCCGGAGCGGGATCGAGGTGGGCGGGATCGTAGCCCTCCAGCACCGGAATGTCCTGCTCGGCGAGGTGGGTGCTCATCGGCGGGTACACGCCGTCGTCTGCCCCCCGCACGGTGTCCCCGGCCTGCTTGAAGAGGCCGGCGAGGGCGCCCATGCCGGTGCCGCAGATGCCGATGAGGTACACGTCCTCGATTGCGTCGGGAGACGGCGCCGGGGGGCGGTCAAACTGCCGGAGGGGCGCGTCGGACAGATCGTCAATCGAGACGGGCATGGGGCAGCAGGGGGGCGAGAACGCGAAGGAACGGAGGACGAGAGTCTCACAGAGACGGCGACGCAGGCTGGGGCAGCCCTACTCACTTTTCGACGTGGACTCCGGGGCGGAATCGGAGGAGGGGGGCGAAAGGGCTTCCCCTCTCGCCAGTTCTTCTTTGTTGGGCAGGTCCGGAATGGAGGAGCCGTCGGCCGCTTCTTCCTGGGCGCGGGCCGATACTTTTTCGTATGCTTCTTCCGACACCATGCCAAGCTCGCGGGCCCGCTTGAACCATTGCTGTCGCGCCAGGGCCTGCATGTCTTCGACCGAGTCCGCCTCGTCAACGATTTCGAGGCCGAGAAGCGTCTCGACCACGTCCTCCATGCTGACGACGCCGGCCACGCCGCCGTACTCATCGACTACGAGCGCAATGTGCTCCAGCCGGTCCAGCAGTCGTTCTAGAAGGTCGGGCAGCGGCAGGGTCTCCTGAACAACCAGAATCTCGCGGGCGATGTTTTCGAGCAGCACGTCGTGCTCCTCCTGGGCGGCCCGGAGCAGCATCTCGTCCTTCAAAACGTACCCCGTTACATCGTCGGGATTCTCATCGTACACCGGGATGCGAGAGAAGCGAAACTCGTCGTGCTCGTCTACGACATCGCCGATCGTCTGATCTTCCGGCAGATCGAAGACAACCGTCCGGGGCGTCATGACATCCTTGACCCGCAGTGAGTTGAAGCGGAACAGGTTGCGCAGGATGCGAGACTCTTTCTCTTCGAAGACCCCCTCTTCCTCGCCGAGTTCCGCCATGGCCGTAAACTCCTCTCGGCTGAAGGCCGCCTCGTCTTCGTCCTGGGAGAGCAAGTACGTGAGGCCTTGCGACAGTTTGACGAGTGGCCACATCGCGATGATCGTGGGTACCAGCAGCCGCACCACGGTGGAAGCGAGTGTTCTCCAGTATACGGCGCCCAGCGTCTTCGGAATGATTTCTGACAACACCAGAATGAGAAGCGTAAGGATTGCGGCGATCACGCCCGTGTAGGCCTCCCCGAACACCACAGCGGCCTGCGCCCCCGCGCCGGCGGCCCCAACGGTGTGGGCGATGGTATTCAGGCTCAGGATGGCCGAGAGGGGGCGATCGATGTCCTCTTTCATCTGCTTCAATCGTTCGCCGACGGGATCGTCCTCCCGTTCAAGCGCAGCGACATAAGAGGGCGTCACACTCAGCAGCACCGCCTCCATGATGGAGCACAGGAACGACACCCCGAGCGCGAGCGCAACGTAGAGAAGAAGTAGCCCCATTCGAGGATGAAAAGCGTGGGCAAAATCCAATGACGCGCCAGCAGCGGTGGACGCAGATCCGAGTCCCCGACGTCCCGTCGGAAAAGAACAAAGTGCGAATGCACCGGCGGCGCGGTCAGTTTCTTCCTCGGGCGTCCAACTCCGAGTTGGCCGTGCGCCGCAAAATTGCTCGGACATGCGTGTACGGCATTCAGAAGCGTGGGTTTTCCGGCGTTGCGCTGCCAGGAGAGGATCGGATGGAGGCTTCCCGGAATCGAAATGAGGCGTTCGGTGCGCGGGTCCTCATTGTGATCATTGTGTGTAAAGCGATAGGTGCATTGACATCCATTCCCTCGACCCCTACCGTCAGGGCAGTCATGAATACAGCCGCTCCTACATTCGCTGCTGCTGCTGCGTTCGACGGCTCCGCCGACGCTTCAGGGGAGCAGTACGGGTCTGGGTTTTTCTACTCGGGCTTTGCGCACCTTTATTTCTATTCCCGGGCCGGCGACATGTAGGACACCCTTGATTCTGTCTCTTGCTCCTACGACCCGCCGGCTCGCTTCCGTGGCCCCGGCGGGTTTTTGCGTGTGGGCCTCCGGGGGCACTCCGGCGGCGTCTCCACCCCGCATTCTTTCCACGAACTGGAGAACCCGCCCATGTCTACCGACACAACGTCCACCGACACGACGACCCCGCTTCGAGAGGCGCGTGCCCGCATCGATGAGATTGATCGCCGCCTCGTCGAACTGCTCGCCGAGCGCTACGATGTGGTCGACGAGATCTGCGAGAAGAAGGAGGAGACCGGCGATACGGTCAAAGACCGTGATCGCGAGGCGCAGCTTCTTGACCACGTGTCCGCCATTGCTGAGGAGAACGGCCTCTCGGCCAAGCTCGTCCGGCGCCTCTACGGAGAGATTTTGGACCACTCCGTAGCTCGTCAGCGGGAGCGGCGCGGCGAGCCCCCGTCCGATACGGAGCAGGCCCGGTCCCACAACGGGACATCGCACAACGGCACCGACGTGGCCGACGCGGCGCCGTCGTCGACCAACGGTACGGCCTCTTCGTCCAACGGCCGCGCCGATCCCTGCGTCCACGGCTGAGCCCTCGTCCGGAGGAAGCGGACGAGGACCAGCCCTACCACAAGGTGGCTCGTGACGGGGACGGTGACACGGTCATCCACATCGGCGATGTTGACATTGGGGGCGCACGGCCGACTATGATCGCAGGACCGTGCTCGGTCGAATCTCGGGAGCAGATCCTGCGTTCCGCCGAGGCGGTGGGGGAGGCTGGCGGACACCTGCTGCGGGGGGGGCTTCAAGCCGCGCACCTCGCCGTACTCCTTCCAGGGGCTGGGCGAGGAGGGACTCGACCTGCTTGCGGAGGCAGGGGAGCAGTTCGACCTGCCGGTGATTACGGAGGTGCTGGCGCCGGGGGACGTGACGGCGGTGGCGGCCCGGGCCGACGTGCTTCAGATCGGGGCACGCAACACGCAGAACTTCCCGCCGCTCAAGGCGGTGGGGCGGGCCGATCGCCCCGTGATGCTGAAGCGGGGCATGATGGCGTCGATCGAGGAGTGGCTGGCCGCGGCGGAGTACATTGTCGCGCACGGCAATCCGAACGTCTTCCTTTGTGAGCGCGGCATCCAGACGTTCGAGGACGCTACGCGCTACACGCTTGACCTCTCGGCGGTGCCGGTGACGCAGGAGCGCACCCACCTTCCGGTCGTGGTCGATCCTTCTCACGCGGCGGGCACACGACGCTGGGTTCCGGCGCTCGTCCGCGCAGCGCTCGGCGTGGGGGCCGACGGCGTGATGGTGGAAACCCACCCGAATCCGGACGAGGCCCTGAGCGGACGGCGCGCAGTCGCTTCCTCTCGACGAACTCCAGTCACTTGGCTGTCTCTTCGAGCCGGTATCGGCGTAGCTTCACTGTTCCCCGCCGCCGTGTGGAGGCGGGAGATCAGTCAGTGCGTCCGGAGGTTGGACGTCCGGGTGGGATCTCTTCCCGTCGGACGTCCATACACGGTCTGTCGTCTTTCCGAACAGCCCACCCCGCTCCATGAGTGACGAGCAGCCGGAGTTTATCCCGGAGTACAACAAGCCGGATACGCCCGGCATCCACATGAACTTCGACAACACCGTCTCCCTCTATCACGTTGTGGAGGCGGAGGACGACTTCGAGACCGCAGCCCACGACATCTTTGACCTCCTGGTCGAGTCCCAGAACGAGTTTCCAGACTGGCCGCGCGTGCTGTATCTCGACATCGAAAACCACGCCCGGGACGACGGACGACTGGAAGAGGACATGATCGAGTTCCAGCAGGAGTTCTTGATTGCGGCAATGGGCAAGTTCTTGACTGCCCTCGCCCTGCCGCTTGTGGCCGTCGTCAATCCCGACAAGCAGGTCAACGATCTGCCGGATGAGCTCGTCCTGCAGGCGCCCGACGAGGAGTTGCCGAAGGAAAACGCGTGGCCGAAAGAATGATGCGTATTGCGTAATGCGTGTTGCGTGACATGAATCGGCATCGGCAGGCAACATGCATCACGCCTCACGAGTCACGCCTCAGTTCCCCGATCCTGGTCCCGGACCGCCAGCCCCACCGCCCGGTATCTGCATGGGCGTCGACGGTTGCGCGGCCGTTGTGTCAGTGGCTAAGCCGTATGCACGGCGGAGGCGGTCCGGCAGCCGGTACGGCGCCTGCGCCAGCGTCTCATCCAGCTTGGTGTCGAACGTCTGCACGGCCTCCGGCTCGCCCGCCTGTTTGTAGGCTTCGCGCACCCGCCCGGCGTAGAAGAGGGTCTGGCTGAACTGGCGTTGTGAACCAGCCGTTCGGAGGTCGCTAAAGATGACGGGCTGGGCCTTCTGAAGGACGCTGGCTAGCTTCGCATCCTCCCCGAGGGTCCGGAGGGCCCGAGCCGCGAACATCATCGTCTGGAGGTCGCCCGGAATGGTCGTGAAGGGCACGTCCACCACGAAGTCGTTTAACAGCGTCCGTCCGCGGTCCGCGTGGCCCATCTGTCCCAGGCGGTCGGCCGTGTGCGCGAAGTGGAGACGGTAGCCGTCCACCATGCGTCGCGCATTTTCGTTGTAATAGGCCGACGAGTCGGCGAGGTTCGTGAAGCGGAACTGCGACATTTTCGCGTCGGTGAGGCCAGGAATCACGCGCCCGAGCTGTCGGTCGTGCTTGATGGGCAGCACCCGGTAGGCCTGTCCTTCCAGTTGGAGGTAGTTCTGCAGGTTGAGCTGTCCGGAGCGGGCCACCGTGACCGCGAAGTAAATCGGTCGTTTCCAGCCGTTTTCGGCAATGTTGCGGATCATGTTGTAGACCGTAAGGTCGGCGGCCTGCAGCAGCCGTTGATTTTCGCCGAGCGGCCGTCCCTTGAGTTGCCAGGTCATCGGACTTTCGACGGCGGTGCTGTCCGTGGGGGTATTTGGGAGGTACGGATCCAGCGTCGACGTTAGGGACTGAGCTTGCACGGGCAGCCGTACCGTCCGCGGGGTCCATCGGCGCGGGCCGATCCTTTGAACCCGCTCGTCGGACATCGAGATCGGTAGCGGCGCGGACTTGTAGGTGGCGTGGTCCTTCAGCTGGCGGATGTACCAGGAGGTGTTGAGCAGCGAGAGATTCACGACGCGCACGTCCGTCCGGACCCCCTCGACCTCCTGCAGGTACCAGAGCGGGTAGGTGTCATTGTCGCCGTTGGTGAAGAGGATGCCATTCTCCTCGACGCTGGTGAGCATGTTGTGGGCGTAGCCCCGTGCCACGTAGTTTTCTGAGCGGTCGTGGTCGCCGTAATTTTCCAGGGTCATCCAGCCGGGCACGGCGAGGAAGACGAGGAGGCCGGCTCCCAGGAGGGGCAGTGTCTGGGCAAGGCCCGCCATCGTGTCCTCGATGGATTCGTAGACCATCTGGAGAAGTCCTCCGGCGCCGATGCCCACCCAGAGGCTGAAGGCCAGAAAGCTGCCGACGTAGGAATAGTCGCGCTCGCGCGGCTGCATCGGGGTCTGGTTGAGGTAGAGGACGATCCCGATGCCGGTTACGAAGAAGAGAACGAAGACGCTGAAGGCGCGGCGCCAGTCGCGCTGGAAATGGTAGAAGGCGCCGAAGAGGCCGAGGAGGAGGGGAAGGGCAAAGTAGACGTTCCGTGCCTCTTTCTCACTCGGGGTCTGGCGGACGCGCTCCTGCGCGTGCTGGTCGAGTGCCGGGATGCCGGTGATCCAGGACGCGCCCTGTGCGTCGTTGGCCCGCCCCGCAAAGTTCCAGAGGAAGTAGCGGACGTACATGTACCCGATCTGGTAGTCGAGGAAGAAGGCCAGGTCGGAGTCGTAGCGATCGTAGACCTTCCAGTGTTTTTGGCTCGGGGAGTGGCGGCGGGGAAAGAGTGTGCTCGTGCCTTCGCGTGGGACGCGGCCGCTGTCGTCGTTGAACGAGACGCCTTGAAGGAGGGGGGTATCTCCGTACTGTTCTCGTTCCAAGTAGCCGATGAAACGCTCGATGTTGTCCGGGTCGTTCATGTCGATGGACGGCTCGGTGGCGCTGCGCACGAAGACGAGCGCATAGGAACCGTATCCGATGAGGATGACCGCCAGGCACAGAAAGCCCAGGTTGGCCATCGGCATGCGCCGCTGGTGGGTGGTGTAGATGCCATACGCGACGAGCCCTCCAATGACGAGGGCGGTGAGGAAGGGGGCGCCAACTGCACCGAACAGCTTCGGCATGCCCTTCACGATGCCAGGATAGATGACGAGGAAGAGCACCGAGCTGACGAGTCCGGCAAGGAGGAGGTACCCCCACCGCTCTTTGGACGACCAGGATTCCCGGTCGAACTCCGTAAAGAAGACGATCAGCGCGACAAAGAAGAAGACCAGGAGGCTGAGCAGGTGGACGCCGATCGCCATGCCGAAGAGGGCGGCGATGAGCACAAGGTAGCGGTTGGCGTCGAGTCGGAAGAGATGGTGTTGGTTGCCTTTCAGTGATTCCTTCTCCCGGCGCGCCGACAGGCTCCACCGCAGCACGAGCCACACGACGAGGGCCGTGAAGAAGGTGGAGAGGGCGTAGACTTCCGCGATTCCGGCGTTGAACCAGAAGGAGTCGGAGGCTGCGTAGGTGAGGGCCCCAATCACGCCGCTCACCAGGGCGATCACGTACTGGCCGGTCGGGACCTCGTCGCGGCTGTCCTGCCAGCGCCGCACGAGCCGCACCACGATGAGGTGGGTGAGCATGACGGTGCCCGCGCTGGCCAGGACCGAGATCGTGTTGACGGCCAGGGCGACCGTTTCCTCCGTGGGGGCGAGCATGGAGAAAATGCGGCCCAGCAAGAGGTAGAAGGGAGCGCCTGGAGGGTGCATTACTTGCAGCTTGAAGGCACTCGCGATGCGCTCGCCGGGGTCCCAGAAGGACACCGTCGGGGCCATCGTGGACACGTAAAGGGCCAGGGCCCAGAGAAAGACGAAGCCCGCCGTGAGGCGGTCAATCCACGTCCGGTTCATGCTGAAGCGAAGTTGTGGAACGATCGAGAAGGGGGCGCGGATGCCCCGACGAAATGAGCCGCCAGTGGGGGTTACCAGTCCGTGCGCGTCGCGTCGATCAGGGACTGGATCGTGCTCATATCCATCTCCCCGTAATTCATAGCGAACGCCAGCTCCCCATTATTGTGGAAAATCCACGTGGAGGGAATCCAGGTGACCGGATGGGTGAGGAATGAGCGGCGGCGGTTGTCCTCGTTGTCGCTCGGCCCGAGGTCCGGCTGAGCGACCGTCGTGACACGGTCGGGGAGGCCGACCTCGTCGAGCAGGGCGGTGCCCGTCTTTCCGTCGGCCCAGACGGTGACGAACGTGAAGGTGACGTTCGGGTTATCGCGCACCAGTGATGCCCAGCCGTTTCTGAGCTCGACCGTCGAGTTGGTGCACCAGGGCGCCCAGAAGTGGACCACGTGCAGACCGTCGGGGGCAATTATGTCCTGCACCTTCGTCTCGGCCTCGGTAGTGGGCGTGACGGAGACGGCCGGGGTCGCGTCCGTGACGGCGGGTTGCTTTGTCTGTGTCGTTGAGGAGGCCTGATCTCCAGAATCGCTCAGGGTCAGGCTGCCGGCCTGACAGTCGGCATCCGATTGCTGAGCCTGAGTCGGGACGGTCAGACCCAGTCCGAGGATGAAAAGAAGGATCCAGCGAAGCATTGCGGGATGGAGAAAGCAGGAAAATCGGCGAGCGACGAGGCGGAGAGGGAAACGGCCTGCGTTCGTCAATCAGCACCGTGGACGACAATGACAAATTCCCCCTTCAGGTTCTCAGTCTCGGCAAAATATTCCCGGACTTCAGGAAGCGGGCCCCGTTCAATTTCTTCGAACTTCTTCGTCAACTCCCGCGCCACGGCGGCCTGTCGGTCGGGGCCCAGGTGTTCGATCAGGTCGTCGAGCGTGCGCACGAGGCGGTACGGGGACTCGTAGACCACGATGGTGCGCGGTTCAGAAGCCAGGGATTGGAGGTGCGTCTGTCGGCCTTTCTTCTTGGGGAGAAAACCCTCAAAGACGAAGCGGTCGCTGGGGAGGGCGCTGGCGGTGAGGGCCGGGATGAGGGCCGTGGGACCGGGGAGGGCTTGTACCTCGATGCCGGCATTCCAACAAGCGCGGGCGATGAAGAACCCGGGGTCCGAGATGCCGGGCGTGCCGGCGTCGCTGATGACGGCGATGTTGTGCCCGGCCCGCATCCGTTTGACGAGGTGCGGGGTCTTGTCGTGCTCATTATGCTCGTGGTAGGCCGTCGTGGGGGTGTCGACGTCGTAGTGATCCAGGAGGATGCCGGAGGTGCGGGTGTCCTCGCAGGCAATGAGGTCGACCTCCCGGAGCGTGCGGACGGCCCGATAGGTGATGTCGTCGAGGTTGCCGATGGGGGTGGGGACGAGGTAGAGCACAGTAACGGAGGGTCAGTCGGTCCGGGGAAAGATCCAGTCCCAAATGCGGCGGCGCAGGGGTGGGGTGGCCGCCAGATCGAGCACGATGTAGAGGAGCAGCCATACGCTTCCGATCGACATCACGAGGTTAGCGATCCACATCCCAATCCAGGGCGGAAAGCGGCCGCGCTCGGAGAGCTTTTCACCCTGCACCAGCGTGATCCAGTAGAACATGAAGATGCCGAGTGCGATGACGCCGATTGTACCAAGCCCCCCGCGGCGAAGGGCGAGGCCCAGTGGAGCCCCGATGAGCATAAAGATGAAGCACGCCACGGCGATCGAGAACTTCTTGTGGATCTCGACCCGGTAGCTGCGGAGGCGTTCGGCCTTCCACTTCGTATCGCGCCGCGTGTCGTCGATGGTGGATTGGAGAGCGCGGGCCCCCGACGTTGCAGTTCCGAGAACGGTTTTGGCCGTCTCTCGGTCGAGGTTCGCGAGCCCGAGGAGGTGGCGCCCGGAACGCGTGTCCGGGGATTGGAGCCAAGAAGAGTCCGGCGGGAGAGCATCGACGTAGTTCTGGGCGGGCAGGAGCTTCGAGCGAACCTCGGTCTCCAGTTCTTGATGGCGGGCTCGAATATCCGCCTGGAGAGAATCTTCAATTTGGAGAAGTCCGAAGATCGGCGTCGTACGGGTAGAGCGTCCCGTTTCGTCCGACTCGGAGCGGCGAAACACTGCGTCCGAAAGGTCGAAGTGAAGAACGTGCCGGTCGAACCGGAGCTGCTCGTAGCGCGAGTCCGCGTCGGCACCGCGGGGGCGGAGGCGCCGATGCATCTCGCCGTCGAAGAGGGTGAGCGTCATGCGGGCGCCGCTGGCCTTCGAGGTAATGCGGCCCCGCTCGGCCTTGATGACGGCCTGCTCGTCCCGGCCTCGCGTGTAGTCGTAGATGGTGACGTTGAGAAGCCGATTCGTGCCTGAGGGGCGCTCCTGTACGAGGATGCTGTAGTCGTCGACGCCGTCGTAAAAGACCCCCGGCTGCAACTCGAAGCCGGGCCGCTTGTTGCGAATGTCCTCCCAGAGCTGACGGGCCCGGTAGTTGGCCTCCGGCAGCATGAAGGTGTTGAAGTACAGCAGGCCGCCGCCCACCACCAGCGAGGCAAGAAGAGCGGGCCACGCGATTTGCTCGAACGCGATGCCGGTGCTCTTGATGACGGTGTAGTATTCTGACTCCGCCAGACCCCCGAACGCCATCAGGGCGGCCAGCAAGACCGACATCGGCACCGCTAGCACCACCATGTATGCCAGGTTGTAGGCGATGAGTTCGAGGATCACCAGCACGGGGATTCCCTTGCCCGCAATCTCCGGGAGCCAGCGGATCAAGAACTGCATCAGCAGCAGAAACATCAGGATCCCCAACCACGCGAAGAACGGGCCGGGCAGGCGGCGCAGAATGAGCCAGTGCAGGCGACGCAGCATGAATGGAGGGGAACACCCCGATCGGAAACGAAGCTGCACCTAAACGCCGCGATGAACTCGCATGTTCGGGAGCGAGGCTGATCGATGCGAGGAACTCATCGATTCAGGGCGACGCCGTTGCCGCTTTCCGTCCGGTGTGTTCCGCCGGTGGGTGCGTGTGGGCGTGTCCAAGAACGTTTCTGCTGTCTACGAAGGAGGGAAATACGGGAGCGATTGCAGTGCCGGGAGTGGGACATACGTGCGTCGTTTCCGAGAAAGCGAGAGGCTCGTCCGTTATGATTGGACCTCCACTCCCACACCGCCGAATATCCACATTTTCAGGCCGATTCGGAATGAGGAAAAGCCGACAAACCTCCCCTGGATGAGAAGCGCCGCCCCAATGGCCCGGCGGATCTTTCCGTTCCGGTGACAATTGAGGATACCCCTCGGCTTTTTTCCCGGACCGACCCCGATTCCGCCATGCACGTCGAAGGCTTCACGTTCAGCGACTTCATGACAAATACCTATCTCTGTTACAACGGCGGGGAGGCGGTGATCGTGGACGCGAGCTGCGAGACCGAGGCGGAGCGACGCAAAGTGCTCAACGTCATCGACACGCACGACCTCACGGTCCAGCACCTGCTCCTCACCCACGCCCACGTCGATCACATCTTCGGGTGTCGGTTTTTCGAAGAGCACTTCGACATGACGTTCACGGCCCATGAGGCGGCTGTGCCCTTTATCGAGCGGGCCGACGAGCAGGCCGCCGCCTTCGGCGTGCAGGTTGAGCCGCCGTCCGTGCCCACGACGTTTCTGGCGGAGGGAGATACTGTCTCGTTCGGCGGGGTCACACTGGAGGTGCTGCATACGCCTGGCCACTCGCCGGACTCGATCTCGTTCGTACACCGGGACAGCGAACAGGCACTTACGGGGGACGTGCTCTTCCAAAATTCGATCGGGCGTACGCAAGGACTGCCCGAGACCTCTCGGGAGCAGCTCATGAGCTCGATCACCGACACGCTAATGCCGCTGGGCGACGAAATGCGCATTTATCCAGGGCACGGCCCCGACACCACCATCGGGCGTGAGCGAGAGCAAAATCCCTTTGTGCAAGAGGCGCTAGGAGAGTCCGGCGGGACGGATCGGTCCCGGTCTATGGGGTCGGGGCGGTAGTTTCTTCGCGCACCGTCTCGTAGTACTGCTCGTACAGCGGCACCACGTGACCGATGTCGAATGCGTCGACGGCGCGGCTCCGCGCGGCGGCGGCCATGCGCTGGTGCAGGGGGGCGTCGGTGAGGAGAGCCCGCGTGCGGTCCGTGAAGGTGTCCACGTCGTCCACCGGGCACAGGTAGCCGGTCTCGTCGTCCTCCACCAGTTCCGGCAGACCGCCCACGTCGCTCACCACGGTAGGCACCCCGCAGGCCATCGCCTCCAGGGCCGCGAGGCCGAAGGTCTCGGAGGCGCTCGGCATCAAAAACACGTCGGCAATCGAGAGAATTTCCTCGATCGGATCCTGCTTGCCGAGGAAGCGGATATCGTCGAATACACCCAGTTCGCGGGCCTTGCGTTCCGTCGGGACGCGCTCCGGCCCGTCCCCCACGAGCAGCAGCTTGACCTCCGGGGTGTCACCCTGCAGGCGGTGGAAGATTTCGACGACCTGCTTCGTGTTCTTGACCGGACGGAAGTTGGACACGTGCACGATGACTTTCTCCCCGTCCGGGCAGAGGGCCTGCTTGAAGTGCTCCTTGTCTTGCCGGTAGAATCGGTCGGTGTCAATGAAGTTGGGGATCACCTCAATGCCGTTCGTCACCTCGAAGTGGTCGTAGGTCTCCTGACGGAGATAACTGGAGACAGCCGTGACGCCGTCGGACTGGTTGATGGACCATGTCACGACGGGAGCAAACGACGGGTCCTGCCCGATGAGGGTGATGTCGGTGCCGTGCAGGGTTGTTATGATCGGGAGCGAGATGCCGTCACTCGCCAGAATCTGGCGGGCCATCACGGCGCTTGTGGCGTGCGGAATCGCGTAGTGAACGTGCAGCACGTCGAGCCCCGCGTGCTTGGCGATGTCCACCATCTTGCTGGTGAGCGACAGCGTGTACGGCGGAGATTCGAAGAGCGGGTAGCTCTGTACGTTCACCTCGTGGAAGAAGATATTGCCGGCCACGTGCGAGAGCCGGAACGGGAGAGAGGAGGAGATAAAGTGAACCTCGTCGCCGCGCTCCGCAAGGTTTTTGCCCAGTTCCGTAGCGACGACGCCGCTGCCGCCGTAGGTAGGATAACACGTAATGCCTATCTTCATGAAACGAACGCCCTCGACGATGACTGTGATGAAGGACCACGGCGAGCGAGCCGTGTGCCCAACTTACCAGTGAATGGGAGGTTGCAGGGCAGAGACCGATTGAACACGGCTTTCCGATCCGTGAATAAATTCTCAACGTTCGGCGCCGCTGTTGACCACACTGGGGATCTTGGATCCGGAACATGTGCTTGCACCTGCCCTCACGGATCGGTCATACCGATTCAGACGGGACCGCGCAACGCTGCAGGGATCCGAAAAACGGCCCGCGCAGGGCAAACAACTATCCAACAATCCGACGGGTATGCTGGCACAGCTTGTGCACTTTACCTAGCTAAAATGTTTAGTGTGCTGTACGGACACTCTACCGCAAAGTGCTCAGTCGGAAGGGAATGGTCTCCGAAGGAGGCAGAATCGTTACGTTCCGGACCGCGTCTGCGTCTCGGGCCGGAAGAGGGGGCGGCCCGGAATCGAAGCTGTGGTATCGCTGTAGCCGTTCCACCGCAGAGGTTTTCTTCCACCCACCCCCTCACGGGGTGGGGGCCGACATCTCCCTGCCGGGCCTCTCCTGGACGCTGCAGCCCGAACTGCGATACACCTTCGGGGCCCGGGGCTTCTTGAAGAGAGCCGAACGGTTGAACCCGGCGACAACGAGGTGGAGTTCACTCCGAGCGACAGCCCGCGTCTCAGCAGTCTTGCGCTTCGGCTGCATCTGCTGTTCCGACGTGTGTGCCTGCTCATCAGTACCCCCCACACAAATCGGCACCTCCCACACAAAAATACCCGTTGCCTCGATCAGGCCGAGACAACGGGCATCCGTTTTTCGGGGGAAGCGCGTCGGCTACGAGATTTCCTTGTAGAAGCGGAAGCGACGCTTGTTGACCGTATACTCCCAAACGGGTGACACGAACTGTTGCCGTTCCACCCAGTAGGGATGACGGCGACCCTTCATGGAGCGCTCACTATAAAAGTGACGCGTCTCGATAGAGAACGGCCGGTAGGCGGAATCCGCGTGCTGGACGTAGTGGGCAATCCAGAGGGCCTGCTGCCAGGCCGACAGCTGCACATCCGGCGTCAGGCTCAGATAAAAGGACCGCTTCGAACTCCCTGGGTTGAAGGCACTGAACTGGTAGGGATCCAGCACAACTTCCTTGTAGGTGTCGCGGCCCCGGTACTCCGTCTCGACACGATTGCGGACGACCCAGGCCACGAGTTCCTGCTCATGGGGAAATTTGGTTTCTGAGTAAATGGCGCGGGCAAGCCATATTGTGCTCTCGTTGACGGCGGCAGGCGTGAGTTGGGGCGTCTCGGCTGTGGCGTTCCCCGGTCCGTACGCGGCGCTCAGAAGCTTCAGCTTCGCGTCATCGGGCGAGGTCGTTGCCCTGCTCCCCGCGGCGGCTGGAGTTGGGGACGCCGAGGGGGGATGGTAGACCGCGGTGACTTTCGCAGCAGTGAGAAGCAATAATCCGAAGCACGACCAAAGAATGAGAGCACGTTTACTCATATTCGTTGTGCTGTTATGAGCAGAACAGCGATGGGAAAGGAGAGACCAGAAACGCGCGGTCCGGATTCTCCTTCTTCACTAAGTGGCTTCGGTCTACTCTGCCGCCAAGAGGAGGTTTCCACGCGCTGATTGCGTGTAAATATATGAATACAAACGGCTTGCGCCATACACTCCGTTAATTCATGTTCCTTTACAATTGTATTGATTTTTGGTTTATGATTCCTTGATTCGTTCTGACTACTCTTTTTGTGTGTAGTGTGAAGCATGACATCGAAAAAGCGCTTTCGAAACAACATTTTCGATTTTCGTGGCTTCTTCCCGTCAAATTGTCGCTGATATGAACATACCATGCGTCGAGGCGGCCTTCGGCGCACTAGGGGATATTGTCCGGGCTCCGGGGCGAGAAATCGGCCCTGACGCGGTGGAGAAGGCCGACGTGTTGCTGGTACGCAGTGTCACGTCAGTGGGGGAAGAGTTGCTTCGGGACAGTGCCGTGCAGTTCGTCGGCTCCGCGACCATAGGCACCGACCACGTCGACCAAGACTACCTGGAGGCAGCAGGCATCCCCTTTGCTCACGCCCCGGCGTCCAATGCGGATTCCGTGGCTGATTACGTCGTCGCGGCGTTGCTGCAAGTGGCACAGGCCCGCGGCGTGTCGTTGCGGGGGCGTACGGTGGGCATCGTCGGGTGCGGCAATATCGGCAGCCGGCTTGCTCGTCGTCTTCCGGCGCTCGGACTGACGGTACTGCAGAACGATCCGCCGCGGGCGAAGGCTGTCGACGGTCCGCACACCTTTGTGTCGCTAGGCACGGTGCTGGACCGGGCTGACATCGTGACCTGTCACGTGCCGATTACGACGGAGGGACCGCATCCGACGCGTCATCTACTGGACGCGGCGGCGCTGGATCGGCTGTCGGGAGACGCCTGGGTGGTGAATACCGCCCGGGGGGCGGTCGTGGACAACGAAGCCCTACTCACGGCGCTCCGGGAGGACCGGATCGGAGGCGCTGTGTTGGACGTATGGGAGGGAGAGCCGACGCCCGATCCGGCATTGGTCGAGGCCGTGGACGTGGCCACGCCCCACATTGCGGGGTACGCGTACGATGGGAAGGTGCGGGGCACGACGATGCTGTACGAGGCGCTCTGCGAGTACCTCGGCGTGGAGCAGACCTGGAACGCCAAGACGGTCTTGCAGCCGGAGGCGCCCGATGTGCTTCGCTGCCAGGCCCCAGATCCCCGGCTCCCGCGCACCGACTGGCTCGACCATCTGGCCCAACAGGCCTACGACCTGCGGGCCGACGACGCTCGGATGCGTGCCTATCTCGACCAGGTGCCCGACGAGCGCGGTGACTACTTTCGCCACCTCCGCGCCACCTACCCCACGCGGCGGGAGATGCAGATTCAGGCCGTTCTGGGGACCGGCGTGCCGCCGGCGTACCGCCCGGCGGTGACGGACGGGCTCACGGTGCCGTGCGTATAGCGGGACGTCATCTCGACTCCGGGGGCTTGAGTCCCGTGAGTCCGAGAATTGGCATAACGTGCAACGTCCGGCGCTTCACCATTGCACGTCCTAAAAGACTGTTTTGATTTCACACGTTGGTCTCACAGGTACGACGTGACGAGTGCAGGACGGTCCAAGCCAATCTGTTTTGCTTTGTCCCGTCCCGGTGCTTCCCAGGTGTAGAGAACCCTTGGGGGTCGAACGACCACGACCAATAAATCAGAACAGTCTCTACGACCGGTATCCATAGGAGCGAAGGACCTGCTCGCGGTCGCGCCAGTCCTCCTGCACCTTGACATGGAGGTTGAGATACACCGGGGTTTGCACGAACGCCTCGATGTCCTCGCGTGCCTTCATGCCCACCTCCTTGATCGCGCGTCCGCCCTCGCCGATGATAATGCCTTTGTGCGATTCGCTCATCACCACAATCTCGGCGTCGATGTAGTCCTTTTGATCGCCCTCCCGCTCCTCGTAGGAGACGATGTTGACCTGGATGGAGTAGGGCAGTTCCTGGTGGTAGTACTGAAACGCCTTCTCCCGAATGATTTCGGCGACGAAGAAGCGCTCGGGGTGCTCGCTGATCATCTCCTTTGGGTAGAAGGGCGGTCCCTCGGGCAGGGAATCGACGACGAGGTCGACCAGCGTGTCGATGTTGTGGCCCGTGAGGGCGGAGGTGGGGACCACCTCGTCGAAGGCTCGCATCTCGGTGTACGACTCGACCAGCGGGATCGTCTGGTCCTGTGGCACGAGGTCCATCTTCGTAAGGACGAGGAAGGCGGGGGTGTCCCCGATCTGGTCAAGACTCTCGGTATCCGGCTCCTCCTGCGTGGCCTCGTGCAGGAAGAGCAGCAGGTCGGCGTCGCGGGTGGCACCTTTCACCTGCCCCATCATGCTTTCGTGGAGGCTGTACCGCGGGCTGATAATGCCGGGAGTATCCAGGAAAATGCACTGGTGCTCCGGGCTGGAGTGGATGCCGATGATGCGGTGCCGCGTCGTTTGCGGCTTCCGCGTCACGATCGACAGTTTCTCCCCCAGCATGGCGTTCATGAGGGTGCTCTTGCCCACATTGGGCTTCCCGACGATGGCGACGTAGCCGCTCTTGTGGTCGTCGGGAACGTCTTCGAAGAAAGAAGGAGGGGACTCCATGGCAGGGAGGCGGAAAGAAGGGGGAGGGGACGACATCGGAAGAGGCACGGGAGCACGTTTGCTAATATCCCTTCACCGTTGCACGCATGTCGCGCACGGCCTGGTCCATGCCCACGAGCACGGCCCGGGCGATGATGGCAAATCCAATCGACACCTCCGCCACGTGCGGGACGGTCTCTTGAAAGAGCGAAAAGTTGCGGTAGTTGAGGCCGTGGCCGGCGTGGACGCGAAGCCCGGCGTCGTGAGCCAGCTCCGCAGCGCGGGCAAGGCGCTCGGCCTCCTCGTGCTGCTCGGCCTCCGTGGGGGCGTCGGCAAAGTCGCCAGTGTGCAGCTCGACGCAGTTGGCGCGCGTGTCGGCGGCGGCCTCGACTTGCTCGGGGGCCGGGTCGAGGAAAAGACTGACCTGGTCGACGCCGGCGTCCAGCAGCTGGGCCGACACGTCGTCGAACCGGGCGGGGGCGGACACCACATCGAGGCCGCCTTCGGTGGTCACCTCTTCGCGCTGCTCCGGCACGAGGGTGGCGAGGTCCGGCCCAACATCGCAGCAGATGGACACGACCTCCTCCTCGGTCGAGAGCTCGAAGTCGAGCTTCCCGTCCACCGTTTGTTGGAAGAGACGCACGTCGCGCTCGCGGATGTGGCGTCGGTCCTCACGGAGGTGAAAAACAATGCCGTCGGCCCCCGCCTGCTCGCACCGCGCGGCGGCGTCGATCGGGTCCGGGAAGGATTCCTGCCGCGCGTTGCGAAGCGTACCCACGTGATCGACGTTCACGAGCAGGTTCATCATGAGCAGTGCGGCTCGGGATGGGGAGGGAGATCCACGAAAGCGACTCGTTCGAACATCGCCGGACGGCCTTTGTTTTCGGAAGACTGATCGTCCACAGATCCTCGCAAAGCCCATCTGCGCGTCCGATGACTGCACATCGGCATTAAGCAACTGTTTCGTTCATTGCAATTCGCGGGGGCGCCTCCTATTTTCGGGCCGAATTTGCAGAGCAATCCAGGTAGACGATCCTGCCACTTCGCCTTTTATTGAACAGTTGGATTGTCCTTATGGCATCGCGCAGCACGCAGATTCGGATTGGGCTCCAGGTTGTACTGGCCGTCGCCATTCTCGGGCTCTCATACTACCTATACGTCTCGATCACAGCGCCGTACGACCGGATCGAACGGCAGGAACAGTTGACCGAGCAGACGCGGGACCGGATGACTCACATCCGAACGGCCCTTGTGGACCACGAGCGGGACAGTACGTCCTTTCCGGACTCACTGGCCCTGCTCCTCGACCACGTTCGGCGGGACTCTATGCTGCTGGCGCCCCCCGACAGCGCAGCCGGCGACTCCATCAACCTCGATTCGTTGCTGTACTCCCCCCGCACCGGCAAGAAATTCCAGTACACGGTGAACGATACGGGCCGGGTCGAGACGTATCTGCTTGAGGATCCGGATACGGACGACAAGGTTGGGACGTTGCGTCCGGACCCCACGGAGACCAACGCGGCAAGTTGGGAATAGTCCCGGCCCCGCATTCTCCGAGATCCTGCGTGTGGGCCGATGGGGGGAGAGGGCGTGGTTGAACATTGAGGAGAACCCTTTCCTCTACAGCCGTATGATACGCAGTCAACACTCCGATTCTGGGCGTAGGAATCGGGGCGCGATCCTTTCTGACCGGCTCCACGGATGGGCATGAGCGATTCGGTTTCAGCGACACTCACAGTGCAAGAGCGCACGCTCCGCTACGCCGAGGTGCAGCGTTTGGACGACGGGCCGCGCCTGCCTGGGATTGGCGGACAGACGTTTTCGTTCGATCTGGCGGGAGCCCTCCTGCAGCAGGAGGCGGATGAGGAACAGACCCGTCAGGTGCAGGAAGCTCTGCAGGAGATGCTGGACGGGAGCGAGGCGCGGGATCTGCGGATCGGGGTTCATCCGCCGCAGAGCTACAGCTTCTTTACGCCGATCTCGTCCGACGTTCCGGTGCGGGATCGGCAGCGGCAGTTGCTCCAGCAGGCAGCCCTCGTGACGGGAGTGCGCTCTAAGAAGGAGCTGCACATGACCTCCGAGACGGTCCGCACCACGCAGGACAGCGACGGCGAGCCGTTCATGTGGGTGCACGTACTGGCCATTCCCGATGCGGCCGATCAGCGGATGGCGCGCATTGTCGACGCCCTGCCGGTTCGGGAGTACGCTTGGGTGCCGAGCTCGGAGGCGGCGGCCCGAGTCACGAGCCGTGTGGAGCAGACGGGCGGATCGGCGAAGGAGGCCCTGCGTCCCTACACCCTGGCCGTGGGGCAGTACGCCACGCACACCGAGTATGCGCTGTCGCGGAATCGGGAGTGGTATCACTCGCACTATTCCGAGGAGGCGCACGGTGCCGAAAACCGGGCGTACTTCGCCGTCGGGTTTCTAAATCGGGTTGGGGTGCCGCTGGACGGGATCGGGCGGCTCTTCGTGTATGGAACGGACGTGGGACTTGGCGCCTACGAACCGTTTCAGACCATCTTTGCGCAGGACCCGGAAATTCTTAATCCCCTCCAGACCGTAGATAGCCGGATCGACCATCCGCCCGATGAGCCGAGTGCGTTTGCCCCGTGCATCGGCGCCGGTATGGGGGACTATCTGGGGTGATTCGGTGCCGTCTCGGAGAGGGGGGCTCTTTTCATCTCCGAATCAAGCGGCGATTGGACGGTTCCGGCAGGCGCGCGGCCGGGTGGCGGATCTCTTGAGCGGTCCGTCGTTACTATGATCCCGATCCGTGCTGACACTCGGTGCCAGACGGTACGGCGAAGGGGCGAGGGCGCGGACCGTTTTTCCTCACGCTCACGATTTGTACTACCATGCGTATTATTGCCGGTCAGTTCGGGGGGCACGGCCTCCGGTCCCCGCAGGGACACCAGACTCGACCGTCGACGGAGCGCGTTCGCGAGTCGCTATTTGGCCTCGTGGATGCCCGCATCTACCTGGAGGGGGCTGAAGTACTTGATTTATTCGCGGGCACGGGGGCGCTGGGGCTGGAGGCCGTTAGCCGCGGGGCGGACCTCGTCACGTTCGTCGAGCAGGACAGACAGGTGCTCGACTACGCCCGCCGGAACGCCGAAAAGCTGGGGGTGGAGGAGAAGTGCCTCTTCCTTCAGGCCGACGCGGTGGAGTACCTGCGGCAGTACGAGGGTCCGGAACTGGACCTCATCATGGCTGATCCGCCCTACAAGCTGGAGGCGATGCAGGAACTCCCCGACTTGGCCGTGCCGCGCCTTCACGTCGACGGCGTGTTCACGCTAGAGCACAGCTCGCACGACTGGTTCGACGAGCATCCCAACCTGATGACGAGCCGGCCCTACGGGCGGACCATCGTGAGTTTGTTTCGACCGCCGTTGCCCCCGGAGGACGAGACCGACTCGGTGGACGACACCGCCTCGTCGGCGGATGCCTCCACGCCGTCATCTGCGTGATTCCTCGACGCTCCTGCCCATGGCTGAGCAGCTTGCGCTCTATCCCGGGACCTTCGACCCCTTCACGTATGGGCATCGCGATATACTGGAGCGTGCCCTGCGCGTGTTCGACCAGGTAGAGGTCACGGTTGGGATTAATGCGGAAAAAGAAACCCTTTTCACGACCGAAGAGCGAACGGCACTGATCCGCACGTGTACGGAGAGCTTGACGGGTGTGTCCATTGTTTCTCACGAAGGGCTCATCGTGGATCGGGCGGAGGTGAAGGGGGCGTCGGCCCTGGTCCGAGGCTTGCGGCAGGTCTCCGACTTCGATGCCGAGTTCCGAATGGCGTTTGCGAACCGAAAGCTCGCTCCGGACATCGAGACGGTGTTCTTCATGACCTCCGAGGAGTATGCTCTCATCAGCTCCTCGATGGTGCGCGACGCCCATCGGTGGGACGGGGATGTGTCGAAGTTCGTGCCGCCGCCGGTCGTGGAGGCCCTGGACCGCAAGAAGACATTCCACGACGACTGAGGGCCGAGTACCCACCTCGGCCTCTCGACGAGGGCGGTGAGACGCCATACTACATCTGTTGACCTTGATTCTTTACTTTTGTTCTGAACTGCGTTATGTCAGCTCCGACTCCATCGATTCAACTCAACCGGCGGGTGGAACACATGCAGCCGTCGGCCACCATGGCTATGAAGTCGCGCGCCGCCGAGATGCGGCGACAGGGGAACCCCGTCGTGGCTCTCAGTGCCGGCGAGCCGGACTTCGACACGCCGGACCCAATCTCGCAGGCCGGTATCGAGGCTATCGAGAGCGGCTACACCGACTATACGGAGAATGCCGGGGCGATTGAGCTCCGCGAGGCCATTTGCGACAAGCTGGATCACGACAACGGCCTTGACTACACACCGGAACAGATCCTGTGCTCGAACGGGGCGAAGCAGTCGCTGGCGCTGGCCCTGCACGTGCTCACCGACGAGGGCGACGAGGTGATCGTGCCGGCCCCGCACTGGGTGAGTTATCCCGAGATGGCGCGCTTTGCCGGGTCGGAGCCCGTGATTGTGCCCACGAGCGTCGAGGACGCGTATCGCATGTCGCCGGCACAGCTGGAGAAGGCCCTGACCGACGACACGCGTGTCGTGATTTTGTGCTCGCCCTCCAATCCGACCGGCGCCGTGTACCCACCCGATGAGTTGGCGGCCCTGGCCGACGTGCTGCGGGACTACGAGGATGTGTTTGTCATTTCCGACGAGATCTACGAGCACGTGCGCTACGACGCGGAGCACCGTTCGTTTGCGTCCTTCCCGGGCATGAAGGACCGGACGATCACGGTGAACGGCTTCTCGAAGGCGTACGCCATGACCGGCTGGCGCCTCGGCTACATGGCGGGCCCGACGCCGATCGTGGACGCCGCGGCCAAGATTCAGGGACAGTTTACGTCCGCGCCCTGCAGCATCTCGCAGAAGGCGGGCATTGCGGCGCTCGCGCTCGACCACGGTCCCGACGGGCCGGTGCAGGAGATGGTGACGGCCTTCCGGAAGCGACGCGACCACGTGCTCGATCGGCTCCGCGCCATCGATGGCGTACGCTGCCCGACGCCCAATGGGGCCTTCTACCTCTATCCGGACGTGTCGGCCTACTTCGGCAGTGAGACGCCGGACGGCCAGACGCTTGCGGACAGCAGCGACGTGTGCTTCTACCTGTTGGAGAAGCACAACGTAGCACTGGTGCCCGGTGGCGCGTTCGGCGGGCCCAATGGCCTACGCTTGTCCTACGCATCCTCGATGGAAGATCTGGACACAGCACTCGACCGCATTGAGGCAGGGCTCACGGCGCTCCAGTAACGCGTCCGCTCTCGTCGGCGATTTCCTGCTACGAATCTCTTTGCTCGACTGTGGACCCGTCTCGTTCCTCATCATCGTCGCCGAAGTCCGAGCCCGACGCTGAATCGGAGGTCCAACGTCCTGAGGATGGGCCGGCGCCCGAGCAGGACGGCAAAACCGGTCCGGACGGCCGGGCGGAATCAGAGCGGTCGGATGAGGTGAAAGACCGCGTCTGGCTGCACGTACTGCTATTTGTGGTCACCCTGGCCTCGACGGTCTACGCGGGGGGGCGGTGGGTGAACCGGGCACTCTACTACGAGGCGCAGGGCGAATCTCTCTCGCTGTTTTTTGCCAGCGTTCCGATGGGATGGGTGGTGGATGGGCTCCGCTACGCCATTCCGCTGCTCGGCTTCCTGACGGTGCATGAGTTCGGGCATTACTTTGCGGCTCGGCACCACCGAGTACGCACGTCGCTGCCGTATTATATCCCGTTTCCGTTTAATGGCATCGGCAACTTCGGGGCGGTCATAAGCATCCGGGAGGCTGTGCCCAGTACCCGAAAGCTGTTCGACATCGGGGTGGCCGGGCCGCTGGCAGGCTTTGTGGTGTCCCTCGGGGCCCTGATGTACGGCTTCGCGACACTGCCGCCGCCGGAGTACCTGCTGGATCTGCCGGGGCACGAGGCACTGAAGATGCACATCCGCCAGTACGGCACGTTCCCGGCCGCGCCGCCCGACCCCGGCCCCGGGGCCATGGTGATCGTTGTGGGACAGACGCCCCTCTTCTGGCTGATGTCGCAGTTCTTTGCGCACGTGCCGCCGATGTACGAGGTGTACCACTATCCGGTACTCTTTGCTGGGTGGCTCGGGCTGTTCTTCACGGCGTTGAATCTGCTCCCGGTGGGACAGTTGGACGGCGGGCACGTGCTGTACGCCCTCTTTGGGGACCGGTGGCATCGGCTCTGTGCGCGGGCCTTCGTATTTCTCCTGCTGCTCTCGGGGGGGATTGGGTTTATCCAGGAGGTGAAGCCGATGCTGTCCGACATCGGTCCTCTCGGGGGAGCGACCCCCTGGCTCCTGCTGGCCGCCATTTTCTACGGATACCTCTACCGCATCTTCCGAGGGCATCACCGGTCCATGATGGCCGGGGTGGCCGGACTGATGGGCGGGGTGGGCACGGCGGCGGCCGTCGGGACGCCGCTCATGCAGTACGGCTATGCGGGATGGCTCGTGTGGACTCTGCTTATCGTGTTTCTGGTGCGGGTGGACCACCCGCCCGTGGTGCACGAGCAGAGGCTCCCGCCTCGACGCCGCGTTCTCGGATGGATTGCGATTGCGATCTTTGTCCTGTGTTTTAGCATCCAGCCGATTTCCGTGCTCTGAACGACCGTCGTGCCCGGCTCACGCGGGTCCATGCCTGAACCGCCGTCCGTGTCGTGATTGTCACTCGCTCGCTCGCTCCTCTCCTCTGCGTCGCCGCGGCGCTCAGTCTGGGCGTTCTGGGGTGCGATCAGGGGCCGCCGACGGACGCCGGGGCGGATGGACAACGACCGGTGCTGTCGTGCCTGGAGCTATCGCCCCTGGGATCGTGCCTGAGCGGATATCCGGACACGCTGCGTGCGCCCGCCGGCGACACGGTGACGTTTAGCATTTCGGTGACCGCCCAGGATCCGGACCAGCTCCTTGACCGAGTGCTGGCCGTCGTGGAGCCGGGTCCCGTGCCGGACGGGCGTTCACTCAACTTCAGCGACGGACAGTATCGGGGCGGGTTCCCCTTTCCATTGCCGGAGGACGAAACGCTCTACGCGGTGCGGGCCTACGGAGTGGATGAGGACAACGGCCTCGCAAGCAACCGCGTCCTTGGCCAGTTCCGGTTTGTGCCGACGCCCTGAATGTGTCTCGCTCTTCATTTCGCGCGTGATCGTATGTTGACAATTTCCGTTCGGACCCTCTCCTGTATCGGCCTGCTGGCGGTGCTCGTTGGCCTGTCGGCGGCCGAGGTGTGGGGGCAGGACCCGTCCTGGACGCAGAAGGACAAAGAGACGACGGATCTTCCGAATCTGGGAAGCAACACGGTCGACGTGTTGGCGGCTGCGGGCGACTCGCTGTGGATCGGGCCGGACTTTCTCGGGCTGGACTGCCTGGAGGTCATCAACCGCCCGGCTCCGGACGCGGAAGATGCCTTTGTGTTTTCCATTGAGGCGCGCAACGAGACGGCGGAGCGCGTGTGGGCCGGGCTCGCGTTCGACGTGGGCGGGGGGGAGCTGGGGGCAGGGGGATTTCTTGTGTCCAATGACGGCGGTTCTTCCTTTGAGAGACGAGATCCACAACTCGATGCCTCCGGGGACGCCGAAATCTCCTACGGGGGCAACGTGCTGGAGGCGGAGCCGATTACGCAGCAGGCGGGAAGTGTGCCGCAGGATCTCGCGTTCGGGCCGGGGAGCGACACGGTGTGGGTGGCGGGGCGACGAAGTGGGCTCCGGTGGATTGATTTGAGCACGCCCAGAGATGAGCAGAGTTGGACGCGGGCCGTGCTGCCGCCCGATTCGAGCACGTCCGTCGACCCTGCGAATACGAACGACTTTCTGGTGGCGCCCCCCCTGAACGACGGGCGCGGGTGGCGCAATCACGAGGTCTTTCGGGTGCTGGTGGACGAAGAGGGGGTCGTGTGGGCGGGGACGCCCGAGGGCCTGAACCGGTCGCGGGCCGGGAGCGTCACCGCCACCGGGCAGCGGGCCTGGGATCGCTTCGAGGGCGGCGGGTCCGGTGCCCTGCTGAGCGACGTCGTGGTGGCCCTCGCCGAACAGCCGCGGCCCGGGCGGAATCCGATCTGGGTGGCGGCGGCTAATCGGCCCGTCGAGGAGGGCCAGCGCTTCGGCGTTGCGGTGACGGACGACGGCGGCAGCACGTTTCGGAAGACCCTGATCGGGGAACGGGTGACCGACCTTGCGACGCGGCAGGCTCGGGTCTATGCCGTCGGGCGGGAGGCGTTGTACGTCACGGCGGATCAGGGGAATACCTGGCGCACTGTAGAGAACTTTCCGCTCAAGGATGAGGAGCAGATCCTTCCCGACGACGTGACGCTACAGGCGGTGGCGACGACCAACACCGCCCTCTGGGTAGGAATGGACGAAGGGCTGCTGCGTCTCGACCGGGCCGACGAGTCGTCTCTCCTTGGGGGGGGCTCGGAGTGGACGCTCTTCCGCGCTGAGACGCCGGTAGACCCGGGGCTGACTGCAGAGGCGCCTGACGTGTCGACCTATGCATACCCCAATCCGTTCGTGCCGTCGCGAGATGAGTTCGTCCGCATTGCCTACGAGCTGAAAGGCCCCACCACTGTAGAGATCAACATCTACGACTTCGGCATGAACCGTGTGCGTACCATCACAGATCAGAAACCGGGACGGCAGCAGAAAGAGCAGCGAGAAACGGTGTGGCGGGGGACCAACGGCCAGGGGCTTCGCGTGCCGACGGGGACCTACTTCTACACGGTGGACCTTGGCGGCCGCATGGTGAAAGGCAAAATTCTCGTCGCGAATTGATTGCGTTTGATCATCGGGACCGGTTCACGGTCCTCGGCGCTATACATCCTTTTCCACAGCGAGCGGTTTCAGGTATGATTCCGGCACGGTGGGTCCACCGTTGGCTCAGGTCCTGTCTGGCACTGGTGCTGTTAGGGGTGGCGAGTGGGGGTGGGGTGCAGCCGGGGTATGGGCAAGCGGTGGGCGTGGGCGCCTTCTCGCGGTTGACGTTCGACGCGCGGGGCCTCGCGATGGGAAATGCGCTGGTGGGGGACGCTGCGAGCAACGTGAGCCCGTATTATAACCCGGCGCTCCTGCCAAATGCGACGCGGCAGCGGGTGTCCGGCTCCGCCGCCCTGATGGCGTACGACCGCCAGCTGCAGTCGCTCGAATTCACGACGCCGCTCGGCCCGGCGGCTGGGGTAGGGGTGGGGGTCCTCCGCGCGGGCGTGAGCAACATCGACGGCCGCAACACGGACGGGGAGCGGACCGAGACGCTTTCTACCGACGAGTTTGCCGTCTCGCTCTCGTTCGGCAACCGATTTTGGAACCGCCTCTCCGTCGGCGTGAATTTCACTCTGTACCAGTCCGACGTCATTCCGGACACGTCTCCCACCCGGGGGCTCGGCATCGACATTGGGGCGACCTACCGCGTCACCTCGCGGCTGACGCTGGCGGGGTCGGTCAACGACCTTCTGGCCAAGTACGACTGGGACACCAGCACCGTCGACGGGGAGTCGCGTACGGACCGCTTTCCGATCCGCGTGCTCCTGGGCGGCAGCTACGAGGTGGCGGCGGACCGGCTTCAGGTACTGGCCGAGCTGGAGTCGCGGTACCAGCTGCTCGACCGGACCGTGGAGCAGGTCGAGGAGCGGTCGAGCGGGCCGCGCACCGTGCGGCGGACCGAGACGGTACTGCGGCAGAGCTTTCGGGGCCGGATGGGCGTTGAGTACAGGCCGATCGACATTCTGGCGCTCCGTCTGGGCGTGGATCGGATCGGTATTGACGGCACTGACGGGGTGCGTCCCGGTGCCGGGTTTGGTCTCCGGCAGTCCATCGGGGAGCTCGACCTGCGGGTGAGCTACGGCGTGGCGATGGAGCCCTACGTGCGCACGTTCATCAATATGGGGACCGTGGAGCTTTTCCTGTAGGGGGGAATCCAGTGCAGTCACGTCCTGGGTGGGAAGCGGGCACGGCTATCGCATCAACGGCTTTTCCTCAGAGGCGCTGCTCAAATCCGGCTTTTTCATGAGGAAACGTCCTTTGTCGCTCCAGGGAATCTGAGGGTTCCAGCGTTTCGGACCTTCCCTTGACGGAAGAGAAGAAAGGACTACAGACGTCATTTTTGCGGGGAAGAAAAACACGCCTGTAACCGATTTCGTGTCCTGATGCCCATGCTTCCCAGGTTCTTTTCGTTTTTTCGTCCGGACGACGCTTCACCGTGCGGCTTCCGCGGGCCGAGTCGGCGCCGGATCCGGTGGGGAGTGAAGCGGTCAGTTCCCAAGACGGTGGAGGAGCGTAGCGACGGCCTCCGGCCCGATCCCCGACACGTCGGTGCGCACGCGAAGCGTACACCAGAGGTCGAGCATGATCATCTGGGCGGCGTGGATGGGCACCGCAATCCAGAACGAGCGGCAGCGCCACACGAGCGCCCCGAGTCCGATGCCGCCGATAATGGAAAGCAGCGCCTCCGGCCACGGCTTCGACACGTGCAGCGCGGCGAAGGGAAGGGCCTGCACGAAGATGGCGTAGAGGCCGAGCGTGTGCCGGGTCCCGAAAATTAGGAAGCCCGTCCAGTTGCGGGTGGCGGGCCGATAGTGCGGGTACTGATCCTGAAAAGTCGCGCCGTCGGACAGGGCCCAGGTCCCGAGGGCAACGAGAGCGAGGTACGCGCCCGCGATCGCGCTCGCAAGGCGCCAGTGTCCGAGGCCCAGTCCGTGGTCGCGGGCCGAGCCGGGGAAGAAGAAAAACAGCCCGGCGACCGGGAGGATGAAGCCGAGCAGTCCCTGCATGCCGAACCACCAGCCCCACGTCGCGAGACCGCGCCAGTACTCGGGGACGGCGTCTGCAAGGTGAGTGCGGAAGAGCGCGCGGTCGCCGAGCACGAACTGCAGAATTACCGCGAACGCCGCGAAGACGAGTACGAACGTCGTCTTCTGGTCGAGGGTGCGCACTGCGGTTTGCAGTCGCGACCACTCCTCCTGAAGGAAACGCATGGGGATGGGGCCGGTCGAAGTCAAGAGCGTCGTAGAGGGGCGGCAGCGGATGCGTAGACCGATCACCGGTTGGCGGGCGGCGGAGGCACGTACCGGGCAAGGAATTCCTGGAGCCGGACGAGCCGGTCGATGCGCTGCGTGGGTGTAGCGCCCTCGAAGGCGTGCCCGACGCCCGGGTAGCGCACGTACTCAACGGGATGGGACTGCCGCTGGAGGTGTCGGTACAGCATCTCGGTTTGTGCCGGGGGCGTCCGGCGGTCGGCGCCGCCGTGAAGCAGAAGCATCGGGGTGTCGATCCGGGGGGTCCGTGCAATCGGGGCGCTCCTCGAGAGGGCCGCGGCGGGCGCCTGCAGGGTCGTGTCGGGGGCGGGGAGCAGGCCCGCGGAGAAGAGCGGGGTGGGGCGTATGATCGGGGAGCGCGACGGCGGGGTGGAGCGCCAGGGCGGGCCGCCGAACTGATCGGCGATGAGGGTCCCGGCGTTGCTTTCCCCAAAGAAGGCATTGAGGTCGTAGACGCCGCCCTGCGCGACCGCCGCGTCGAAGCGGTCGGTCCGGCTCACGAGCCAGGCCGCAAGGGTGGCGCCGTATCCGCGACCGGCCACGGCCTGCTCGTTGGGAGCCACCCACGAGCGCGTCGTTACCGAGTCGACGAGGGCACGCACGTCTCCGGCCGGGTCGGGCCCCCAGTCCTGGAAATTGTGACGGCGGAAGGCCTCCCCGAAGCCGGTTGAGCCGCGGGGCCATACCTCCAGCACCGCGTATCCCCGCCCGGAGAGGTACTGACGTTCGGTCCAGGCGGTGAGGGGCGTCGAGGCGGTGAGCGGAGCGGGCCCGCCGCGGAGGAGCACCACCAGTGGCGCGCGCGTGGCGTCCAGCGATCGGTCTGGAGGGGTGAGCCGTCCGTAGACGGAGAGCCCGTCGTGCCAGGCCTGCACCCACTCAGAGGTGCGGAAGTAGCGAGGCTGCGTCCAGTCCACATTGTGTCGGGACAGGCGCTTTTCGCTGTTGAAGCTGACCGTGTTGGTGTATAGCTCCGAGGGATTGTCGGGTGTAAATGCCCCGTAGACGGCCTTCGAGTCCGTGATGTCTATGCCCTGCACGGCCTGCGAGGGCGGAAGCACCCGGTCGTAGGGGACTGTTCGCGTCATGGTAGTGTCCAAGGAGAAGGAGTCGCGGGACGCCGTGTGGTCATCGCGAAGCGACGTGCGCCCTCCGCTGTTCGAGGCAGTGTCGGTCCGGGCAAACGGCGCGAAGCGGTAGAGTGGGCGTCCCCCTCGCACTGGCGCCGTGACGTAGAGGTACCAGCCGTTCGGTGACCACTGGAACGTACCGATCTCGTGGTCGAAGCTCGTCGTGAGGAGCGTCGGGTCGGAGCGCCCGTCGATCTCGAACAGCCCGATCTCAGCGTGCTCATAGCTGGGATCCGTGAGGGGCTGAGCCTGGAAGGCCAGGGTGGTGCCGTCCGTCGTGACCGTTGGGTGGGACAGGGCGTACCCGTCGATGTGGAGCAGTCGCGAGAGGCGGTACGAGTCGAGATCCACCAGGTAGAGGGCGCTCTGGCGTTGGGGAGCGGCCGTCGTATCCGCCGGATCGGCACTCACCACGACTTGCGAGCCGCTGGGGAGCCAGGCGGCGTCCCTGAAGGAGCGGTAGCCGCGCGTGACAAGTTGTGGATCGGGACGGAGTGGCTGGTCGGTGGTGGCCGTTTCGGGCACGTCGACCCGGAAGTAGTGCTGATACGTCGGAATGCCGGCGGCATCGTCGAGGGACGGATGCGTGAAGACGTGCTGCTGCGCAGGAGGGCGCTGGTCGAGCCAGCGGCGACGCTGGAGAAGGTCGCCGTCCGGAGTGGCGGCGGTGTCCGGCACCACCGGGAACTGGGTCGTGTCCGGGAGGACCTGCAGGCGGTCAAAAACAGTGCGGAGGCTGTCGGGAGACAGCAGGCGAAGGCTGTCGACCCGAAGGCCGCGCAGGCGGTCCGGCACGGCGATGCCGCTCGGGGGGCGAAGGACGCGACTGGTGTCGTTGACGGGCGCGATCCGGTTGTTGGGGCCGAGGGCTAGCGTATCGACCGGGTCGAAGGATTGGGCGCTGCGAAGCACAAGGACGGAGCGGGGAGGGGCCCGTCGAATCGTGTCCTGTGGCGATCGGCCGGGACGGGTCGAGGGCGGGGGCTTGCCGAGCAGGCGTCGGAGGGCGGGTCTGGGCACATCACTCGAAAAGAGCAGCCGGTCGCCGCGCGGCCCCCAGCGAGGCTGGGTGGCCCCGTGCGGCGTGCTGGTGAGCTGATCGGGCTCCCCGCCGCTTAGAGAAAGAAGGAAAATCTGCGGAATGCCGTCGACGGGACGCACGAACGCAATGCGATCCCCGTCTGGGTGCCACGCCGGGGACGATGCGCTTCCGGTGCGGGTGAGGAGGCGCGACTGCGTGCCCCCGTAGGTGGGCGTCACGAAGAGGTGGGTCTGGTACTCACGCATGCCGTCCGGGGTCGGGACGGCCCGGCGCACGGTGTACGCGACGTTTCGGCCCGAGGGGGAGAGCGCAACGTCCTGAACCTCGTGCACCTTACGCAGGTCCGTGGCCTGAAGGGGCGGGGGGGACGACTGGCCGACGACCGTGCCGGGCAGGAGGGCAGCACAGATTATGAGGAGCACCAGCCATGCGAGAGCAGGGGTTTCCCGACGGCCTCGTTCGGTAGGGCTACAGGCCCGCGCCGAGGCCGAGATACAACAGGTTCGCATCGAGTCCAGGATTGATTGATCCGCGAAAGCCGTTCGACAGATGGTGGTAGCGGTAGCCGAGGGCCAGATACCACCGTCCGGACAGCGTAACGGACACGCCCCCGCCTAGTGCCGCGGCGAAGTTGAAAGCCCGTCCACGCGCGTCCGGAACTGGATCGAAGAAGTACAGAAATCCCGTGTGCCCGTCCACGAACGGGTGGACTCGGGCAGTGGTGGAGAAGTGTACGCGGAGGCCCATCGGGTAGAGGCCGACCCCACTCGTGGTGAGGGCCGTCCTGCTCTGGGGACCGTTCGGAAAAACCGCGCCCAGGGCAGCGTCGCGCGGAATGTGAAGGCCGACCGCCGGCAGGAAGTCGGCGGTGTACGTGAGGGTGGGGGCGTCGTGGGAATCGAGGGCCGCACGGTTGGCAGGAATCAGCAAATAGTGGTAGCGCAGGCCCAACATCCGCAGCCGAATATCCGGAATTTTTCCCAGAATCGAGCCGCCTGAAACCGAATGAGCGCCCCAGATGCTGATCCGGGATCGATGCAGGGACCTTGTCCGTGTGGAGGGGTCCTGAGCGGCGGTGTCGGACACGAGCACGGGGGACAGGAGCCCCATTCCGAGCAGAACGATAATAACCAATCGACGCACAAACAAGCAGACGCTCGGGAGAGAGCTGATCGGGTTTCTGACACTTCGGGAGAGCTGTGACCGACGCCTGCCATGAATTCCACGCTTCTCATTCCGTTCCCAGCCTGCAAACGCATGGAGCTTTTCTACAACCAGTACGGCGATAAAGGCCCGCCCCTGATCATTCTGCACGGGTTGCTCGGGGCCCACGGCAACTGGCACACGCTCAGCCGGACTTCCTTCTCGGACGCAGCGACGGTCTACGCCGTGGACCAGCGCAATCACGGGCGGTCGCCCCACACCGACCGGATGGATTATGCCGGCATGGCAGCCGACGTCCGCGACTTTATCGCCCGGCACGACCTGGACGACGTGATTCTGCTCGGCCACTCGATGGGAGGAAAGACGGCCATGCAAACAGCGCTCTCGTACCCAGAAGCTATAGACCGGCTCATCGTGGCCGATATGGCCCCGAAGGCGTACGAAGCTCGGCACGACGATTTGCTGGAGGCGCTTGCCCGCATCGACCCCACGACTTACGAGGATCGGGAGGCCATCGACGCGGCGCTGGCCGAGGACGTACCGTCACGTCCGACTCGGCAATTCCTGCTCAAAAATCTGGACTACGACGGTGAGCAGTACAGCTGGCGCATGAACCTGGACGCCATCCGGGCGCACTACGACGACATCAATGCGGCGCTGCCGCAGGACGAGACGTACGACGGGCCGACGCTGTTTATTCGGGGCGGGACGTCGGACTACGTCAGCGAGGATGATCTGCCGGACACTCGGTCGCGCTTTCCTGCGGCTCAACTCGTCACCATCGACGGGGCCGGGCACTGGGTGCACGCCGACTCGCCGACGCCGTTCGCCGAGGCCGTTATGGATTTTCTACAGGAGGAGCAGGGAGCGTAGGGGGCACGTTTGTCGAATTCTCGTCCGCGACGGGTCGACAGGCCGCGGGCGGGTCCGTACGTTGACCGTCGCGTAGCTTTGATCACAATGGATCGAACGACATGGACTTTGGACTCACAGATCGCGTGGCGTTCGTTGCCGGGGCAAGCAGTGGGCTCGGGCGGGCCGCCGCCCTCGAACTGGTGCAGGAGGGCTGTCGCGCCGCGATCTGTTCGCGGGATGAGGACCGCATCACGGACGCTGCGGACTTCATTCGCGACGAGGCCGACGTGGCCGCCGACCGCGTGGTCCCACTTGTCTGCGACGTCACCGACGAGGACGCCGTGACCGACGCGGTTGCGAAAACGGTCGACGCGTTCGGGGGCCTACACGTGCTGGTGACGAACGCCGGCGGCCCGCCCTCTGCGGCCGCGACTGAGGTCGATCTGGAGGACTATCGCGAAGCGGTGGAGCTGAATTTGATGAGCACGGTGTCGCTCTGTGAGGCCGCGCTTCCGCATTTGCGGACCGCCGCGACGGAGGACGATCACGCCCGCATCATCATGGTGACGAGCGTGTCGGCCAAACGGCCCATCCCGACGCTTGCACTTTCCAATACCGCGCGGGCTGGAGTGCAGGGCTACGCCAAGAGTCTCGCCGACGACCTGGGGCCGGACGAGATCACTGTGAACACCGTCCTTCCCGGATACACGCGCACGGCCCGGCTCGAAGACCTTGCGGACGACATTCAGGCCGAAACCGGCCAGTCGTACGACGAAATTGAGGCGGACTGGGCCGACCAGAATGCCCTGCCGCGGATCGGCGAGCCGGACGAGTTTGCAGCGACCGTGGCGTTCCTCGCCAGCGAACGGGCCGCCTACGTGACCGGCGTGGCACTGCCCGTGGACGGCGGTCGCAGCAAGCACCTGCTCTAACGCGTTCAGCGTTGGGCGTTCAGCGTTGGGCGTTGTGCAGGGGGAACGCCAGAATTACTCATTCGGGGGAGGAGCGTTCGTCGCCAAGAAGTCGTCCAGGACGTGCCAGAGGGCATTCGGGGTTTCCCACTGCGGCATCAGGCCGCCCGGGACGGCTTTATGGGTGACATCCCGAGCGTTGCGGTCCAGCAGGCGTGGCAGTAGGTCGAACGACTGGACGGTCGGGCCGGGCTGCTCAGGCGTGATCACGAGGGTGGGGCGGTACAGACGGCCGTAGATCTCGTCGGCCACGTTGTCGAGGTAAAGGGCCCCCTGGACGAACCGCTGCGGGGCGTGGGGCGCTCCTCGCACGTGGGCCGTCGACTCTGCATAGTCCAGGAGCGCGTCCGAGATCGCGGCGGTGTCGCCGAACACCTGACGGGTGTAGTACTGCTGGAGCGAGGCGCGCCGGGCAAGGCGGTAGAAGAACAGTTCGAACGCGCCGGTGCGTCCGGCGAGGTTGAGAGCGAGACGCCCGGGGGCGGAGGGGCCGCGCGTCGTCGTGAGGCCGGTCGGGGACAGAAGCGCGAGGCGGCGCACCTGCGGCGCGGCCTGCAGGGCCATCCACGCCGCGTACTCGCAGCCGAGGGAAAGGCCGATCAGATCGGCGGGGGCCTCCACGAGGTCGGTGAGCACCTGATAGAGCTGGTCGGCGTAGATCGACGGTTCGTAGTCGAGGGCCGGACGGTCGGAGCGGCCGAAGCCGAGCCAGTCGATTGCGTACAGGGTCCGGTCGGTGGTCGTGGCCAAGTGCTCGGCCACGGGCTTTAGCTCGAAGGTTGACGCCACCGCGTTGACGCTGTGCAGCAGAACGATCGGAGGCCTCTCGCCGGAGCGCACGTAGCAGTGTGAGCGGCCGTGCGGGGTTTCGAGCGTGCGGGTGCGCCAACTCAGCGCTGGGGGGAGTGAGCTTGGGGGGGGAAGCGTGCGACGATGCCACCAGCGGGCTGCGGCGAGGCCGACGTACGCCCCAGCAGCGGCGCCCCCGGCGGCCAACAGAGTGCGCGATAGAGAAGGACGATCAGATGAGTCGGACATACGGGCGGGTGGACGATCTGAAGACGACGATGCCGCGCCTATTGAATGCCGGACCGTTTCCGACGTTCGCCGACCGCCAGGGCAATTGCATCTTGTTCTACGATGAGCACAGGAGAACGGCAGCGCACAGCGTCTGTGCTTCCAGGCCTCCAGGCACCCGTTCATTCCGAGCAGACTGGTCGATGAACGACAAGAGCGCCTCCTGCTTTTCCAAAGCCTTCCAACACGTGCGAATGCCCTGGCGTCAACCGCTGGAACCGTGTCGTCGCGATCGGTTCAACCATGCAACCGGAGCTTTTAGTCCCGATTCTGCCCTCGTAGTTCAACCCGGATAGAACGGTGGCCTCCTAAGCCGCAAATCCTGGTTCGAGTCCAGGCGAGGGTACGGCATTCAGTTTCGATTTCCGAATTGCGATTTCCGAATTGCGATTTCCGATTGGGAAGGGGCGTGCGTTGTGATGTGTAATTCGTGATACTCCCCGAAGGCATTTCTTTTCTTTGGCCGGAGCGCGCATTGCATGAAGCTGCCCACATCGGGGGGGCACGTTTCCCTTGTCACGTTTTACGAATCACGCAATACGAAATACGGATCCAGGCAGACCGGTTCGTAGAGCGCACGTCGGAGGGACAAGGGGCTATCCCTACCGCTGGCCCCAGTACCGATAGGTGAGGCCGCGTTCGATGTAGCGGCGGTCCTTGTCCGAGAGGTTGTCGGAGTGGATGCGCGGCGCGGGTTTTGCCTCGTTACAGTCGTCGTCCACGATCATGAGCCCGGCGTAGTCGGGGATGTCGTCCAGGGCCAGCAGGTCCGGCGGCGTGGCGAACCAGAAGTAGTTCGGGAGTGGCATCAGCCGGTTGTCGGCGCGGTCGAGGCGGTCGTGTTTCGTATCCTTGTCCTCGAAGTCGCGCTGGAAGTCGGCCACGGTGCACTTGATCTCGAACTCGTGCACCAGGTGGGCTTTCGTGATGCTTAGGAGGTCGGCCTTCCCGATGGTGCAGGCGCCGCAGTTGTCGATGGTGACCGGGTGGTTCTTATCGGTACACCACTGGTACAGCTGATTCTGAAGGTTGGCCTCAGTCATCGTAGCGCGTGTCACGTCTCCGGTGGGAAAGAAAGGGAGCGCAGAAACAGGGGGACGCCGGTGCAATGATCCATCCTACGAGAGTGCGTCGTCAATATGGGGGCGCAGCTCATCGATGGTCTCGTACATCCAGTCGAAGTAGCCGGGGTGGTCGGTCTGGAGTTCCTGGAGCGTCTTGCCGCTGTGCTTGCCGAAGCAGACGACCACGCCGTTGCCGTCCTGCCGCAGTTTGCGCCCGTCGTCAAGGTAGTCGCCCCGGGTCCGGTCGGCCAGCTCCGCCGGGGTGGCGTCGATGTCATGCTCGTCGAGTTGACGCTGCAGCACGGTGCCGGCGGCCGTCACGTCGGCTAGCGCGTCGTGGGCGCCGTCCAGTTCGGTGTCGGTATACCGTTCGTAGAGGGCCGTGAGGGTGCGGGGGCGTAGCACCTGCTCCAGCCGGTAGGGGTCGAGCACCACGCGGTCCGAGGGGCCGTCGAGCGAGCGGTCGGCGCGCTCAAACTCAGCCTTCAGAAGGGGCACGTCGTACGCGATGGCGTTGTAGCCGGCGAGGTCCGCGTTTGAGAGCAGGGGGGCGAGGCGCGGGACGAGGTCGGCAAATGTGGGTTCGGTCCGGAGCTCGGCCGTGGTGATGCCGGTGAGGTCTGTCACGTCGGCGGGGATGTCCATCTCTGGGTTGACCAGCCGGTCGAGCTGCTGGTCGAGTGCGGCACCGGATGGGCTGGGCACGAACCGCTGCAGGGCGATCTGAATGATGCGGGCCTCCTGCGGGTCGGTACCGGTGGCTTCCAGGTCGAGAAAAACGAGGGGCCGTTCGAGATGGAGCATGCAAGGAGAAGAGGGTAGACGGGAGAGAGGCGTGGGGCGCCCGAGGTCGCGGGCGAACGGATTGCGAACACTTCAGTGGGAATGCCCACTCCCGAATATACGAGGGCGTGCCGGGCGTTTCAACGAACGTGACTGTCCGTGCGAATTTTTGCCGGAGGCTGGGGCAGGGGGGAGCGTGGGGGCGAGCATGGGAAGCACTGTGGACGTAGGGAGTCCGGTTGAGCGGTGGTGATGCGTCCAGGCAGTGCAGAGACAAAAAAGCTATTCAAATCGATCAATTTGTCGACAGTGCTATGCAGACGGGATATCTGGGGCTCGGCTCTAACCAGGGGGACCGGCAGGCGCACTTGCAAGCCGCCGTTGATGGGCTCGCGTCGATCTCCGCACTTCGGGCTACGACTGTGTCGCCGGTGTACCAGACGGAAGCCCACACCCTGGAGCCCGAGGAGACACAGCCCGCTTTTCTCAATGCGGTTGTGGAAGTCGAGGTCGACTGCTCGCCCGAGCGGCTGCTGGATGCGGCGCAGGCCCTCGAAGACCAAGCTGGGCGAACGCGGTCATCGGAGCGGTGGGCGCCCCGTCCGCTCGACGTGGACCTGTTGAGTGTTGGCACGGTGACGTGCCACATCGAGCGCCTGACGCTTCCGCACCCGCGGTTGGCCGAGCGCCGGTTTGTGCTGCAGCCGTGGGCGGACATCGCGCCGGAAGCATGGATTCCTGCGCCCTTTTCGGCATCCGTGCAGGCACTGCTCGATGGCTGCGCGGACGCGGCTGCTCTAGAACGGAGGGGGCCGCTCCTCGCGATTTCAGCGTCGGACTGAGAGGAGGACCGGGGACGACATTCCATATTTTTCGCCAATTACAGGGAGGAGGGATATTCGATGCCGAACGCAGTTGAGAGAAAAGTCGTATGCGATCTTTACGCTTTTTCCTTGAGTGATTTCTCGCATCCGCGCGACGGCTCCCCGCGATCCGCCCCGTGAGGTTGACCGTCGACGGACCTGCGCACGGTGTTATGGAGTATCTGATCTTTGCGGTCATCCTCTATTTTATTCTCCAGACGGCGGGGAATCTCGTGTACATTCTGCGGGGGGAGGCGGAGGGCGTCTCGGAAACGGACGAGCAGTCTATGCCGGACGGATGGGGCGGGCCGTCTCCGCGTCGGCAGACGGAAGGCATCCCCGACCATCCGAGGTTCTGGAGCGAAGATATTGACGACGCCACTTGGCACGACCTCAACGAGTAGCCGTTTGGCGGGAAGTTAGGCGCAGGTGCAAGGGAGAGAAATGATGAAAACCCTCGTGGATCACGTGGGGGCGTTCTGCAGTGAAACCTCACCCGGTGTTGTACATTGGCGAGTCGATGACTCCGCGACAGGGTTCCCCGCAGTCCAACTGCATTTGTCTGTGTTCTGGATCTCGCTTTCTCCATTGGAGGCGATGCCATCTCCCCTCAGCGCATTCTGAGGAACACGGCCTGTATTTGCTCTTCCCCCTCCACTCAGGACGGGGAAGTTTTTTTGTGGATCCCCCTCGGTTGCCTCGTAGCCTTCTGAGCCGACACTACAGATTTCCATGACTGCCGACACGAATCATACTTCCCGCCGCGAGACTGATCCCGCCAAGCTCGTTTTGGAGGACGGCACGATTGTGCGAGGCGAGGCCATCGGCACGCGCGGACTGACCGGCGGCGAGCTCTGCTTCAATACTAGCATGACCGGATACCAGGAAATCATGACGGACCCGTCCTACTACGGGCAACTCATGATGATGACGTATCCCCACATCGGCAACTATGGGGCATCCGACATCGACAAGGAGGCCGAGGAGCCCATGGTGGCCGGGTTTATCGTGCGGTCGTTTACGCACCGTCACTCGAACCGGCAAGCCGACGAGTCGCTCGACGACTTCATGAAGGAGTACGGCCTGGTGGGCATCGCCGGGGTCGACACCCGGGCACTCGTGCGACACATCCGTGACAAAGGGGTTATGAACGCCGTCATCTCGTCTGATGAGCTCGACGACGACGTGCTGCTGGAGAAGGCACGGGGCTGGCCTAGCATGGACGGGCTTGAATTGGCCTCTAAGGTGACCACCAAGTCGGACTACCTCTACTGCGAGGGGGCGGGGCCACGCATCGCCGTGTACGACTTCGGAGTCAAGCAGAATATCCTTCGCTCCTTCCGGGCGCGCGGTGCTACCGTTCGCGTGGTGCCCGGCGACACCCCTCTGGATGACATTCTGGATTGGACCCCGGACGGTCTCTTCTTCTCGAACGGCCCCGGCGACCCTCGGGCCATGTCGGACGCGATTGACCGAGTGGGACGGGCGTTGGACACCGGCATTCCCATCTTCGGCATCTGCCTTGGGCATCAGCTTATGTCGCTCGCACAGGACTTCGACGTGTACAAAATGTTCGTGGGGCACCGCGGGGCCAACCACCCGGTGAAGAACCTGGATACCGAGCGGGTCGAGGTCACCACGCAGAATCACGGCTTTGCCGTCGACGAGAACTCGATCCATGACGCGAGGGCGCGCGTGACCCACGTCAACCTCAACGACGACACGGTCGAGGGCCTGCGCTTCAAGACATTTCCGGGCCTGTCTTTGCAGTACCATCCTGAAGCCTCCCCTGGACCGCACGACAGCCACTACCACTTCGATAGTTTCATGGATATGGTGGCGGATGAGCGGGGCGTGACCGTGCCCGATCATCCCGTCGAACCGGTGGAGGCGACGCGGTAGGGGGCCGGTAGGCCACCCGAGCGAGTTTCGTTTCTTCTAACCCACGAGCCGTTTTCGAGCCATGTCGATCTTGACGCGATCCGCCTCCTTGTTTGGCCTGATTGCCCTCCTCGTTGTAGGAGGCGTCAGCGGATGCTCTTCCTCGTCGGGACCTGTTGTGGGCCGAGATGTTGAGCGACGCGTGTATCTTGTCAAGGGGCAGTCGGTAGATCAGGCGCCCCAGATCGTGGGGGGGTATGCGGCCGTTGAGCGTGAGAAGTCGTATCCGAAAGCGGCCGAGAACGACAAGGCGTACGGTGTGATTTGGTTGCAAGCGACGATCTCGGCGGGGGGGACCGCCACGCGGGTTCAGCTCGCAGAGGGAGGGCATCCTGCTCTCGAAACGGAAGCGCTGAATGTCGTTCAGCGGCTTCGCTTCCACCCGGCCCAGATCAACGGAGCGCCAGTTCAGTCCCAGGTGCAGCTTCCGGTGATTTTCCAGGGGCCGTACGCCAAGCCGAAGAAAAAGAAGGAGGAGAAACAGGGCTGAGTTCCTACCGCGTTGACGCCTCTGTGCCGACGCCGGCGGTCTGTGCGTTCCCGGCTCTGCCGCCGGGCACGACGGACGCTCTGCGGGATTTTTGGGCGGGGCGGTCGTTTCCTGATGTACTCTCGTGACGTAGCTCCACAGGATATCCATGCCGAAGCGTACCGACATCGAAACCATTCTGCTCATCGGGTCTGGACCCATCGTGATCGGGCAGGCCTGCGAATTCGACTACTCCGGCAGCCAGGCCGCCCGCGCGCTGATGGAGGAGGGCTACCGGGTGATTCTGGTGAACTCCAACCCGGCCACCATCATGACGGACCCGATGATGGCCGACGAGGTGTACCTGCAAGAACTGACGCCGTCCTCGATTGCGAAGATTGCGCGCGACGAGGAGCCCGACGCTGTGTTGCCCACGATGGGCGGACAGACGGGCCTCAACGTGGCGCAGGACCTGAAGGAGGCGGAGTTCTGGGAAGAGGAGGGCATTGAGATCATCGGCGTCGACATCGATACCGTCCAGATCACGGAGGACCGGCAGAAATTCCGCGATCTGATGGAGGGGATCGGGCTCGACCAGTCGCGGAGCAAGACGGCCAAGAGCCTGCTGGAGGCGAAAGAGATTACGCAGAACCTCGGGGGAATTCCCATCGTCATCCGGCCCTCGTATACGCTCGGCGGCGGGGGGGGCGGCATTGTGTGGAGTGCCGACGAGTTCGAGTCGATGGTGACGCGCGGTCTGGAGCTGTCGCCGGCTCATCAAGTGCTCATCGACGAGTGCCTCTACGGCTGGAAGGAGTACGAGCTGGAGCTGCTGCGGGACCCCAACGACAACGTCATTATTATCGCCTCCATCGAGAACATCACGCCGATGGGGGTGCACACCGGCGACTCGATCACCGTGGCACCGCAACAGACGCTGACCGACAAGCAGTTCCAGAAAATGCGGGACGCGGCCATCAAGGCGATGAACTCGATCGGGACGTTTGCGGGCGGCTGCAACATCCAGTTCGCCTTCGAGCCGGGCACGGATCGGATGATTGTGATCGAGATCAACCCGCGCGTCTCGCGCTCCTCGGCGCTCGCCTCGAAAGCGACGGGCTACCCGATCGCCAAGGTGGCGTCGAAGCTGGCCGTCGGGTACATGCTCGACGAGCTGCCGAACGAGATCACCGGCGACACCAGCGCCTGCTTTGAGCCGTCGCTCGACTACGTCGTCACCAAGATCCCGCGGTTCAACTTCGACAAGTTCGAGGGGGTCGACGAGGAGCTGACCACGCAGATGAAGGCGGTGGGCGAGGTCATGTCCATCGGGCGCACCTTCGGGGAAAGCCTGCAGAAGGCGTGGCAGAGCCTGGAGATCGGGTATGCCGGCCTCGGTGCCGATCGAGAAGATCCCGATCGGGAGACGGTCCGCGAGCGCCTCAAAAAGCCGCAGTGGGACCAGCTGCTTCACGTCCGCCATGCGTTCCGGCAGGGGGCCAGCGTCGAGGAGGTGTACGATATCACCCAGATCGATCCCTGGTACCTCCACAAGATTCAGAACCTGGTGGCGATTGAGGAGGAGATCCGGGACACGGCCCTCCGCGACATCGACGAACGGTTCATGTTCGAGATCAAGCGCAACGGCTTCTCCGATGAGCAGATTGCCTACCTCGTCCCCGAGGACGTGGACGACGAGGACGTGCGCGCCTACCGGAAGGAGCTGGACGTAACGCCCGTCTACCAGGTGGTCGATACCTGCGCGGGCGAATTCCCGGCCGAGACCCCGTACTACTACTCCAGCTACGAGACGGTCAACGAGAGCACGGTGACCGACCGGGACAAGGTGCTCATTCTCGGCTCCGGCCCCAACCGCATCGGGCAGGGCATCGAGTTCGACTACTCCTGCGTGCACGGCGTGCGGGCCGCCCAAGAGATGGGCTACGAGGCCCTCATGCTCAACTGCAACCCGGAGACGGTGTCCACCGACTTCGACGTGGCCGACAAGCTTTACTTCGAGCCGGTGTACTGGGAGCGGGTTCTCGATCTTATCGACCTGGAGCAGCCGGAAGGGGTCATTCTGCAGCTCGGCGGTCAGACGGCCATCAAGCTCGGGGAGCGGCTCGAAGAGAACGACATCAACATCTTCGGGACATCGTTCGAGGTCATGGACTTCGTCGAGGACCGGGGCAAGTTCACCGAGGTGCTCCGTAAGCTGGACATTCCGTTCCCGCCGTACGGCGTCGCCCACTCGGTCGACGAGGCGGTGGAAACGTCCAGAAATCTCGGCTACCCGACCCTGATCCGGCCTAGCTACGTACTCGGCGGTGAGGGCATGCGCATCGCCATCAACGAGGACGAGGTCGCCGAATACGTGACCAACATCCTCTCGATCTACCCGGACAACGAGATCCTGCTCGACCGCTTCCTGGAAGACGCGACCGAGATCGACGTCGATGCGGTCTGCGACGGCGACGAGGTCTGGATTACGGGCACCATGGAGCACATCGAGCCGGCGGGTGTCCACTCCGGCGACTCCACGGCCGTCCTGCCGCCCTACAACCTCTCGGAGGAGATTCAGGACACAATCCGTGAGTACGTGCGCGACATCGCGTTCGAGCTGGACGTAACCGGCCTGCTCAACGTGCAGATGGTCGTGAAGGACGGCACGGTGTACGTGATCGAGGCCAATCCCCGCGCCTCGCGTACGATGCCGTTCGTCTCGAAGGCCTGCGGCGTTCGCATCCCCGCCATCGCCACGAAGCTGATGCTCGGGGAGAAGCTCAAGACCTTCCGCGAGGCCGGCGACCTCGACTGCGACCTGGAGGGCTACGCCATCAAGGAGCCGGTCTTCTCCTGGGACAAGTTTCCGGAGGTGCCGAAGGAGCTGGGGCCGGAGATGAAGTCGACCGGCGAGGCGATCGCGTTCGTCGATGCGCTGACCGACGAGCACTTCCAGCAGCCGTTCGAGATGAAGGACCTTTATCTCTCGCGATAGCGACTGACCATGAAGGGAGGGCCGCTGTCCGTCGGACCAGTGGCCTCTCCGCCGGGCCGAGAGAGGCAGGCGCCTTTGCAGTCGCAGTGTCCTGACTCGGAAACATCACACGTCCCTGTAGGCGATACCTCCCGTCTTTGACCAAACGAAGGGGGCTGAATGTCCCCAGAAGGACCGTGTAGTGAACATCCTGTGGCATGAGAGACGGGAGTGTCGCAATCTCTCGACGATGTTCATTCGTTTCCCCGAACTTCTTTTGTGAACGAAGGTTAAGAGAGGCGGTCGCACGGAGGTTTTGAGAAGCAGAGCGCGATTCCTGGGTACCGCTTTTCCTGAGAAGGAACGGTTCGCCACCGTCTGAAAGGGCAGGTGCGACCCGTTGACAAGGCAATTGGTCCCCTTTCTGACATACACTTCCCCGCTCGTGATTGCACGTGAAGGATACACGATTGTCGCGGTCGCGGCCGCGCTTGCGGCGGGACTTGCCATTGGGGCGTGGCAGTTCGACGCCTGGCTCTGGCGCGGGCCGTTGCTGGCGCTGGCGGGGGGCAGTCTTGTCTTCACGCTGTACTTTTTCCGCGACCCGGAGCGGACGCCGCCCGCCGATGCTCGCGACAATGGGTTGGTGGCGCCGGCCGACGGAAAAGTCGTGGAGATCGTGGAGGAGGCGGACTCGCTTTACATCGACGGTCCCGCGAAGCGCCTCTCAATTTTCTTATCGCCCCTTGATGTGCACGTGAACCGGGTACCGGCGCGCGGGGCTATTGAATACGAAAAGTATCGCCCCGGCGACTATCTCGTGGCGTGGCACCCGAAGGCCAGCGAAAAGAACGAGCGCTCCGAGCTCGGCCTGCGTCACCCGAGTGGCACGAAGGTCCTGTTCAAGCAGATTGCCGGGGCGGTGGCCCGGCGCATCGTATACCACATCGGAGAGGGCGATTCCGTCACGGCGGGGCAGCGCTTCGGCATCGTCAAGTTCGGGTCGCGGATGGATGTGCTTGTGCCGCCGCATGTGGACCTTACCGTCGAGAAGGGCGAGCACGTCACGGCGGGGGACACGGTGATGGGATGGCTGCCGGAGGCTAGGGTGCAGTCGGTGGAGGCGTCCGAGGCGGAAGCGTCGTCGGACGTATCGACGGCGCCGTGAGACGGGAATTCATTGGCCAGTGAGACGATTTGGGCGCTTCCCGAGCGGAAATGGACTTCAACGAGTTGATCCACGTATCGGCATGATCGACACCGTTCGCTCCGTCCTTGCAAACAATTCGGCACCACCGGACGAGACCTCGCCGCCCGCTCGTTTGCGGCGGCGATTGAGCGCCTTCCGCAAGGCCCGTCGGAAGAAGCGGAGCGATCGCCCGCCACCCCGCGTGGCCGTTCCCTCGTTCTTTACGCTGATGAACCTGCTGTGCGGCTTTTTGGCGCTCACACAGGTGCTGGAGGGGGCGTTCTTGATGAGCTGCTGGTTTATCGTGCTGGCTGGATTCTTTGACCTTCTGGACGGCATGATGGCGCGCCTCACCGACGCCGACAGTCCGTTCGGCGTCCAGCTCGACTCGTTGAGCGACGTGGTGTCCTTCGGGGTAGCGCCCTCGTTTCTGGTCTATGCCTACGCCCTGGACGAAACCGGCGTTCTGGGGATGATCGTGGCGGCCCTCCCGGCCCTCTGTGGGAGCGTGCGGCTGGCTCGCTACAACGTCAACAAGGACCAGAATGACGACGGCAAAGAGGGCTTTGAGGGATTGCCGATTCCCGGACAGGCCATTGCGATCATGGCCCTTATTCTGGCCGCCGAGAACTCCGAGTGGGGCGCCTACTTAGCGCTCGACAGCCTGCAGGTGCTGCTGCCAATTGTGGCCGCGCTGTCGGGGCTCATGGTATCGAGCATTCGCTTCGACGCGATTCCGACGCCGACCATTGAGTATGTGCGAGCACATCCCAAAAAGACGACCGCGTACGCACTGGCGGGCCTGCTCATCGTGGGGCTGCAGGAGCTCGGGCTCGTCATTGTGTTTGCTGTGTATCTAAGCTACGGCGTCGGACGGGCGTTGTGTCAGCTCGTTGAGGCCCTCATGACGCCCGCGCCCGACGACTTTTCGACGTAGCCGCGGTCCTGTTTGATCGTCCGCTCTCGTTCCCGACTGTTAACCGTACCTAATGTTTAAGGCCACGATCTCGATCACGCTCCGTCCCTCCATTCTGGACCCGGAGGGCAAAACTGTGCACCACGCCCTTACAAATCTCGGGTACGACGAGATCGACCGGGTGCGGATGGGGAAGCGGGCGGAGGTCTGGATCGACGAGGAGGACGAAGAGGAGGCCCGTCGGGTAGCGACGGAAGCCTGCGAGAAGCTGCTCGCGAATCCTGTGACCGAGAACTTTGAGATTGAATTGGAATCGGTCTCTGAAGAAGAGAAGGACGAAGCAACGAGCTAACTTTTCTACCGACGGTTGTCGTCGCACGCTCACGTCAGTTCTCGCGTAAAGACGCAACCATTCGCACCATGCCCCGATTCGATCCGATTTTCGGTCCCCCTGCCGAACCCGACGTGGAGCCCGCGCCGCCGGAGGTTGAAGAGCTGGAGAAGGAGGACGACGGCACCGGCTCGGACGATCCCTGGTTCGTGGTGCTCTTCAACGATGAGGTGCATACGTTTGAGGAGGTTATTGGTCAGCTTGTGAAGGCGACCGGATGCAGCCGCGGCGAGGCGGAGGATTTGGCCTGGACCGTGCACAATGAGGGCAAGGCGACGGTGTACGAAGGCACCTTCGAGGAGTGCTTCGAGGTGCAGAGCGTGCTGAAGGAGATTCAGCTCGTGACCGAGATTCAGGGATAGTGCGGCGTCCAACTTCATAGGAGATAGCCGTTGCCCGTCCAAATTGCTGCCCGCAGACGTGTGTACGTTCAACGCTCAAAATTTTATGTTGACACGTTACAGGGGGACTTCCCGCATTCGGAGAAAACACGTTCGTTTGCGTCCTGCCCCCTCCGGACCGGTTCAGTATTACTTGAACGGTTCCATGGCGGCCACGGCGAGCTCGTCGGCCATGTTGTTGAGCTCGTTGTCGGCGTGGCCCTTCACCCAGACCCACTCGATATCGTGCCGGTCGGCCTGTTCCAGAAGGGCCTTCCACAGCTTTTGGTTTTTGACGGGGTCGTTGGAGGACGTCTGCCAGTCGTTGTCCTGCCAGCTGTCGAGCCAGCCCTGGTTGAAGGCGTTGGAGAGGTAGGCGCTATCGGTGTGGAGCTTGACACTGGCGGGCGCGTTCAGGGCTTTCAGCGCCTCCAGAGCTGCGGTCAGCTCCATTCGGTTGTTGGTAGTGTGGGACTCGCCGCCGGTGAGCCGATTGCTGTCGTCATCGGCAATGATGATGGCGGCCCAGCCGCCGGGACCGGGATTGCCGCTGCAGGCGCCGTCGGTGTAGATGGTCACGTCGTTCATACTTGAACAGGTTGGTCTATATCGTCGCGATGGGCGCAACCTACGAGGACGGGGGGCACAGATCCAGGGCCGGGCTGGAAAGTGGGCGTGAAAACGTCGGGGACGTACAGGGCGGTCGTATGTGCAGCTCTTTTCGAGGGGCTCCGATCGGGGAGAGTGCCGTTCTACGCTGCTCAAATTGGAAGGGGGCGGTCCGGAGAAAAAGGTGAGCCCCGTGGTGGGGGACGGCAATCGCACCTTGCTCCCCGCAGCGCACAGGAGGACGAAGTTGGCACAGCGAGACTGCCGCCATGCTTTCATACTAAATCCGGCAGATTCATTCTGGTTTGTGACCCGGATTTGTAGCGCCGTTGGAGTCTAACGGCGCTACGAGAACCTTTTTCTGCGATGTAGGACAGAAAAAACACGGAAGCAGTGCCTCCTGCTTTTCCGAACGCGTTCCAACATACGATTGCCCTGGTGTGGGGAGGCGGCGGAAAACCTTCTCGCCGGGGCGGACGTACACCGAGTCACAGTTTTTGCACGTGTCTGTGCATGTTTCTTTTCTGAGTCTGAAGCGGACGGGCTATGAAGTTTGTTGACGAGGTCGATCTAACGGTGCGGAGCGGGGACGGGGGGAAGGGCGTCGTCACGTGGCGGACGGAGAAGTTTGTGCCGAAGGGCGGACCGTCCGGCGGGGACGGAGGCGACGGCGGGTCCGTCTACGTGGAGGCGGACGAAAACCTCTACACGCTCATGGACCTGAGCCACAACAAGAACGTCTTTGCGGAGGACGGCGAGCCCGGGGAGAGCGGGGAGCGGAAGGGCGCCTCGGGCGACGACAAAGTGATCCGCGTGCCGCCGGGGACCGTCGTCAAGAACCAGCACATGGAGGAGGTCCTGGGAGAGGTGGTCGAGAATGGGCAGCGGATTGTCGTGGCCGAAGGGGGGCAGGGGGGACACGGGAACGCCTTCTTCAAGTCCAGCACCAACCAGACGCCGCGTCACGCCCAGCCGGGGGAGGACGGAGAGGAGCGCGACCTCACGTTTGAACTCAAGCTGATGGCGGACGTGGGCCTCGTCGGCTTTCCGAATGCGGGCAAGAGCACGCTCGTCTCGGCGATGTCCGCCGCCGAGCCGAAGGTGGCCGACTATCCGTTTACGACGCTCACGCCGCAGCTCGGGATGATCTACGTGAGCGAGTTTGAGACCTTTGTGATGGCCGACATTCCGGGGATTATCGAGGACGCGCACCAGGGCAAGGGATTGGGGCTCCGGTTTCTACGTCACATCGAGCGTACGTCCGTTCTTCTCTTCGTCATCCCCATCACGTCCGACGACCTGGGGGCCGAGTACGAGCAGCTCGTCCACGAACTCGAATCCTACGAGGCCGGTCTCATGGACAAGCCGCACGTGGTGGCCCTCTCGAAGATCGACGTGCTGGCTCCCGACGAACGCGAACTGCTGCCCGACGTGGTGGCCGATGGATTTCCGGACGACGTGACGCTCCTGCCCATCAGCGCCGCGGCCGACATCGGCCTCGACCAACTCAAGTACACGCTCTTCGAACAGGTGAAGGCCGCGCGCTCGTCGTCGCCGGCCCCGATGCAGGCATGAGACTGCCGCTCGATTCTTCGGACGAGCCCCCGGAACGCGACCGCCCGCAAGAGAAGCGCGCGCTCATCGGCCTCTCGCTTGTGCCGGGCGTGGGGGTGACCCGCCTGCGGGCGCTGCTCGCCCACTTCGACACCCCGAGTGCGGTTTTCCAAGCGTCCCGCTCCGCGCTCGAACGGGTTGACGGCATTGGGCCGCAGACGGCGGAGGCCATCCTGACGTTTGAGGACCGGGCCTCCGTACGGCAGGAGGTGGAACGCGCTGAGGAGCTGGGAGCAGATCTGGTTTCGCCCTGGGATAATCGGTTTCCGGATCAGCTCCGTGAAATCTACGACCCGCCGGGCTTTCTCTGGATGCGGGGGACGCTCCCCGACGGGGGCGCGCCGATGGTAACGGTCGTGGGCACGCGCCGCTGCACCGACTACGGGCGGGCGCAGGCGCACCACTTCGGCGCCGAACTGGCCCGTCGCGGCTTCACGGTCGTCAGCGGGCTGGCCTACGGCATCGACGCCGCCGCCCACAAGGGCGCGCTCGACGCGGGCGGACGGACCATTGGGGTGCTCGGGTCCGGCGTGGGCCACATCTATCCGCCGAAGCACACGTCGCTGGCGGAGCGCATTGTCGAAAGCGGGGCGTTGCTGTCCGAGTACGCGGTGGACGCGGAGCCGGATGCCCGCAACTTTCCGGAGCGGAACCGCATCGTGAGCGGCCTGTCGCTCGGTACGCTCGTCGTCGAGTCGTACTCGGAGGGCGGGGCGCTCATCACGGCCCGGCTGGCGCTGGAGCAAAACCGGGAAGTGTTTGCCCTGCCCGGTGCCATCACGAAAGACTCCAGCAGGGGGACCAACCGCCTCATCCAGCGGGGCCACGCCAAGCTGGTGATGGAGACGAGCGACCTGCTCGAAGAACTGCCCGACATCACCGTGGAGGAGCCGGATGCGGTGGACGCCGAGACGGTGAGCGGGGGAACGACGCCGGATCCCACCGACTCGTTGTCCGACGAAGAGGCGGTGCTGTACGAAGCCCTCTCCGACACGCCCGTGCACGTGGATGCGCTCTGCGCCGAGGTGGACATGGACCCGTCGACGGCCCTCGTGCACCTGCTCCAGATGGAGTTCAAGGGCGTCGTCCGGCAGCTGGCGGGCAAGCAGTTTCGGCGGGCCTGAAACCGTCAGGCCGAGGCGGGAGTCGAGCCCTCCATCGAAGACTGGAGCGTCTGAATCCACCGGGCATACCCAAAGGACGCCTCCTGGGTTAGCTCGGGCGGCGTGCCCTGGCTGAACAGATAGTTGCCCATCTGCTGCAGCGTGCCCGGGAGGGCCTCCGGATCGCCCTCCGCTTCCATGCAGATCGTCCAGGACTGATGGTCCTCGGCCCGCACTTCCGTAAGCTCAATCTTGGCCTCTGCCGGATCGGATTCGATCATGTGGTCAAGCAGATCGGGCTGCTCGTCCGGATCGATCTCCAGACGGATCCGCTCCTTGTGGACCGGCACCCAGAGTCCGGTGGGGTCGTCCTCGAAGAGGTCGTGATGCTGCTCTACGGTCGGGAAGCTCCACTTTCCCCACCGCTCCTGAATGCCATGGACCGTGTCCCCGAATGAGATCGGCGTCCGGTCCCCCATCCGGTGCTTGGTCTGGACCTTGCCCTCGCGGAGCTTCACGTTCATGCCCGGGTCGTCGGACACGAGATAGAGGTCGGTGCGGGTCGTCTCCGCCTCGGCGCCGAGCGACTGGATCCAGTCGACGACGGCAGAGGGAGGCGTACCGTGCACGAACCAGCGGACTTCGAGTGTATCGTCCATAAGGGAGAACCGGGGATCGGGGAAGAGTAGAGAAAAGGATCAAACCGTACGGGCCTGGGCCGCGACCATGAGCTGTTCCTGGAAGCCCGTCGCCTCGTTGGGGGCAGTGGGCGTGCGCTGTACATATCGGCCGTCGGCGTGCAGGTCCCAGGCGGAGCGCCGATCGGTTAGGGCTCGGTTGAGGAGCGTTCGCAATCGCTTTTTGTGGGTGGGCGTTTTTACCTCGACAATGGCCTCGACCCGATCGTTGAGGTTGCGGCTCATCCAGTCGGCACTGCCGAGGTAGACCTCATCGTCTCCGTCATTGCCGAAGTAGAAGATGCGCGTGTGTTCCAGGAATCGACCCAGGATGCTGATCACACGAATGTTTTCGCTGTAGTTTTCCAGACGGGGCCGGAGACGGCAGTGCCCGCGCACGATCAGGTCGATCTCCACTCCTTCTTGAGAGGCCCGGTACAGCTCCTCAATGATGCCCTCGTCGTTAAGCTGATTCATCTTGACGACGATGCGGCCCGTGCCCCCCGAGGTCGCGTGGTCGATCTCGCGCTGGATGAGGGCCTCAAATTGTCGGCGCATATTTTGTGGAGCCACCAGCAGCTCGCGGTAGTGCTGCTCCGGGGCGTACCCGGTGAGGTAGTGGAAGAGGTTCGTGACGTCGTACCCGATGTCCTCGTTGCAGGTGAAGAGGCCGATGTCCGTGTACTGGCGAGCCGTTTTGGGATTGTAGTTGCCCGTGCCGATGTGGCAGTACGTGCGCGGCTCGCCGTCCTCCCGGCGGATGACGAGGGTCACCTTCGCGTGGGTCTTCAGGCCAACGAGGCCGTAGGCGACGTGCACGCCCGATTCTTCGAGCTTGCGCCCCCACTCGATGTTGTTGGCCTCGTCGAAGCGGGCCTTGACCTCGACCAGCACGGCGACCTGCTTCCCCTTCTCGGCGGCGTTGACGAGGGCGCCCACGATGGGCGAGTTCTCGGAGGTGCGGTACAGAGTCTGTTTGATGGCGAGCACCTGTGGGTCCTCGGCGGCCTCCTCCACGAACCGCTGCACGCTTGCCTGGAACGAGCCGTACGGGTGATGCACCAGAAGGTCGGACTCGCGGATGGCGGCGAAGATATTGGGATAGTCCGCCGTCTTGCCGCGCCGAACGAGCGTAGTGGGGTCGCCTTCACGCCGGAGCCGCGGTGGCACGACCGGTTCCCACGACGAGAACGTGTGCGCCGGCTTATCGAGGCCGGCGAGCGGCATGCAGTCGGCGTGGCCGAGGATGCTGTTAGTCTCATAGAGGTCCGCCGGGCGCAGGTCGAGCTCGCTCGACAGCAGGTCGCGGACGTCCGGCGGCATGCTCGGGTCCACCTCCAGCCGCACGACGCGGGCGAAGCGGCGTTCGCGCAGCTCCTCGGAGATCATTTTGAGCAGGTCGTCGGCCTCCTCCTCGTCGCGCCGAATCTCAGCGTTGCGGGTCACACGGAAGGGATAGGCGCCCGTTACCTCCATGCCGCGGAAGAGGTCCTGCAGGTTGTGGGCGATGACTTGCTCCAGCGGCACGTAGTGGTCGGGCTCCGGGAGGGGGACCCAGCGGTCGCGGTTGGAGGGCACCTTGACGCGGGCAAACTGGTCGGTGTCCCGGGCCGGGTTGTGCAGGGTGATTGCCAGCGACAGGCTCAGGTTGGACAGAAACGGGAACGGATGCCCAGGGTCCACGGCCAGGGGCGTAAGGACCGGAAAGATGTTTTCCTGAAAGTGGTCGTCGACGACCTCGCGCTGAGACGCGGTGAGCGACTCGTAGTTGAGAATATGCACGCCGGCCTCGCGGCGGAGCTGGGGGACGAGCGTGTCGCTCCAGAACGCCGTGAGGCGGTTGTAGAGGGGGACCACGGCGTCGCGGATGAGCGCGAGTTGCTTGCTCGGCGAGCGACCGTCGGGGGGCGGCGTGGTCACGCCCGCGGCGACCTGCCGCTTCAGGCCGCCGACGCGCTTCCGGAAGAACTCGTCGAGGTTGTTGGCGGTGATGGCCGTGAAGAACACGCGTTCCAGCAGGGGCACCCGGTCGTCGAGGGCCTGGTGCAGCACGCGCCAGTTGAAGTCGACGGTGCTGAGCTCCCGGTTAAAGTACAGATGGGGATGGTCCAGCGGGGCGTCCTCGGGGACGGCGCGCTGCTCGACGGACGGGTCGAACGTGGCACCGGTAGTGGGCGAAGCATCCGGCTCATCGTCCGCAGTCGATGTCGCGCAGGCATCCGCCGTTGGGGAAGAGGAATTGGATTCAGAGGCACTCACGAGAATGAGGCATGTAACAGGGAGAGCATCTAGCGGACGATCCCGAACGAACGAATGTTGCAACAGGGTTCCTCGTCGTCACCGGGGGCTGCACACGGGTACCGAGAGGCACTCACGGCCCCCATTATAAACAGTTCAGTGTCACTCATGACGATTGTTGCCCGTGGCTGGGTCCGGTTGTGGACTATGATCGTGCTGGTAGGACTCGTCGCGCCGGGACGGGTGCAGGCACAGTCGGTCCCGGAGGGGGCATACGGTGTCACATACCGGCCCGATAATGTCAATTACCGAGTGCGGAAGAGCGACCACTTTTCGATCATCTATCAGGAGGGGGCCTTGGACATGGCCCGGCGCACGGCCCGTGCTCTCGAACGCACGAAGCCAGGGACGGACTCCCTCGTCGGGACCGTTGACGAGCAGATGCAGATGCCGGTCGTTATCAATGATTTCAACGACCGGTCCAACGGGTTCGTACAGGCCTATCCGTTCCGGCAGGAGATTGAGGCGCCCAGTTTGCGGTCGGATGCGCTGGTGGCGCGGGCATCGTCCTGGCCGGCCCTGGTGGCCCCGCACGAACAGGTGCACGCGGCCCACGCGGAGGTGGACGGCACCGTCGGGGTGGGAAGTCTGCTGCGGCTCTTTGCCCCGGACATGGCGCGAGGGATCAATTTGCTGGCGCCGCGAGGACTCGTTGAGGGCGTGGCGGTGTATCGGGAGAGCCGCCTGGAGCCGGGGGCCGGACGGCTCAACGCTCCGCTCTTCACGATGAAAATGAAAGCAGCGATGCTGTCCGACGATCCGTGGAGCCTCACGCAGATGCTGGAAGCCCCGGCGTACACGCAGCCGTTCAACCGGTTCTACATCGGCGGGGCCCATGCCTTTGAGTACCTCGCTGAGCGGGGGGATTCCACGAGCACCGAGTTCTTTCGGACCACGGTGCGCTGGCACAACCGACTGCCGTTGATTGGACACGGCGTCTGGGTGGGGGCGGGCACCGAGCAGTGGCCCGCATCGCTCGGGAGCGAAATTCAGTCGACTCTTCGGGCGCGATATCGAGCGGAAATGGAACGACGAGCGCCGTTCACGTCCACCACGCTCGTGGCGGGCGAGAAGGGCCGGAACTACCGGCGGCCGTACTGGCTGGACGACGAGACGCTGGTGGCGTACGTGCACGGGTACGACGTGCGGCGCGGCTTCTATCGGATCGACGCCTCGACGGGGAACCGGGAGCGCGTTCGCGTGCAGACGATCACCGAGGACTACGCATACAGTCTGTCGAGGGACACGAGCGCTCTGTATGCCGGACGGTACGTGCAGGATCCGCTCGTGCCCCGCCGGGCGGGGATGGAGGTCGAACGGGTGTCGCTGAACGACGGCCGATCGACCCGCCTCACGAACGGCGGACGGGCTGGGGCACCGGCACAGGGGCCCACCGGGCGGGTCTACGCGGTGGCGAACGACGGTCCTTTCACGCGACTCACTGCAGTGACGGACTCCGGGAAAACCCGGCCACTGACATCTGACAATGCACGAAGCATCCGGCAGGTGGCGCCCTCGCCGCGCGACTCTACGGTGGCGGTGCTGGTCAACGAGGACGGACGGCAGTACCTGGCGCGGACGACGGCACCCATCGAACAACCGGCGACGCTCACCCCGTGGCTGGCCCTGCAGGACGCCGTCATTTACGACGTAAGTTGGGGACCGGAGGGCCGATACCTTCTCTTCGCCGCGGACTGGGGCGGTACGGCAAACGTCTTTGCCTACGATACCGAGAACGACCGCGTTCACAAGATGACGAACGTACGGTACGGTGCCCTGGAGCCGGCCCTGTCGCCCGACCGGTCCACGCTTGCATTCGTCAAGTACAGGCACGAGCGGCATGATCTGGTCCGGAGGCCCTTTCGCCCGGACGCCGCGCCCGTCGTGCCGGACTCCGTCGTGCGCCGCGGACCCGTTCAGGATGACGCTCCATCCGCAACGAGGAAAGAGACGGAGGCATCTTCGACGGTCGAACTTGGAGCGGCACGGCCGTACGCGGCGTGGCGGCATCTCGCGCCGCGCATGGTGTATCCGACGCTCCACGGGGAGGGCGACGACAAGCCGCTTCCGTATCTCGAATCGCCGGATCCCAGCGGGCCGCTCGGGGTGGGCGTCGGGCTCGGGATGCAGGGCGTCGATCCGTTGCAGCGCTGGGCGTATCAGGGCACGGCGTTCTGGCAAGATGGGCGGCTGTGGGGGGAAGTGGAGGTGGAGAGTGGAGCGGTTCTGCTCCGGCCCTCCCTGGCGGCCTACAACCGGCCCTTCTCTGCTCTTATTCGAGAAGGGGGCGATCGTCGGGCCGTAGCGGTGGAGGAACGGGGCGGAGGCATAGGACTGCGGCTTCCGATTTCCCTGGAATCGAATGTCTACCAGTCGCGGCTCCAAGTTGAGCTGGACGCCGAGGTGCGGCAGACGCGCCTCTACGGCGGTGCCGTTACCGAGCCGACGAGCTACACCACCCGGGCCACCCTGGAGCCGCGGGTCACGTATGCCCATCGTCTCCAGCAAAGTCCGCGCGACCTTGTGCCCAATACTGGCGTTGTGCTCGGTTTGCAGGGCGAGGCCGACGTGTGGACCGACGGTCCCGACGCGAGTCGGGGGCTCGTGGCGAGCGCGGACACGTATCTGCCGGTGCTGCGGGACACTCACACCGGAATTCGGCTCGGGGCCCGGGCGCTCGTTCAGAATCAGGGATCGGTCTTCAGCGTCGGGACCTTCGTGCCGCGCGGCCACTCGTCGGTCGATCGGTTGCCGTCTGGGCCGTTTTTGCAGTTCGAGGCCGAGGTCACCCAGCCCCTCTGGTACATCGATGACGGCTCGACGTTGCTGCCGCTGTACGCTGAAGTCCTCGCCCTGTACGGATTTGGAGAGACGCTCGGCAGCGTCGAGGGGTGGGGATGGCAGCGGGCACGGTCGTCAGTCGGGGGAGGAGTCAGTCTCCGGATCCGGTTGTTCTCCCGGTTTCGGCTCGATCTGCGTGTCGGGGCGGCCTACCGGCCCGAGGCAACCGACGTGACGACCGTGTACCGGTAGGAGGTGCGGAAAGGTGTTGTAAAAGATGCTGCGTTCCGGCCGGGATGCGTGCAGACCGGGGGGCATCCGCCTCCATTCTCGAACTTCCGAGGCCAGCCGGCGTACACATCGGTCCATTCAAGTCGAACCACGGCTATACACTCCATGGAAACTGAAAAGCTGACGTGCAAGACGTGCGGATGTGAAAGCCTGCGTCCTATGCAGGTGGTACTGGAGGAAGAAGAGGATGAAATCCAAAATCTGCTGGGCGGGGAGCAGGAATCACGCTTCTACAGCTGTCAGGTTTGTGGAGACAACTGGCTGTCGGTGCGGGAGAAAACCACCGAAGGGAAATGCACTGTCACGTTCGTTCACCAGATGGGCACGTCGCCCGTGCTGAAGCGCGTTGCCCACATGGACAATCCCCTCGTCGTGTCCGACGAAAACGTGGACGAGTGGACGTACTACAAGGGAGACGAGCCGGTTGCGGAGGACAAGTGGCACGATGCTCTCGACGACCGTCGCGACACCCTGAAGGCGACGTGCATGAACTGAGGAATCACCGGGGCTCGGTTCCTGACAAGTCCCGGTCGAGGCTACCCGCCGAGGCTCGCCTCAATGGCTTCTGTGAGGTCGGAGCGCGTGAAGGGCTTACTCACGTACTGATCGAAGCCCTCTTCCAGAAAGTCTTCGCGGTCGCCGGGCATGGCGTAGGCCGTGAGGGCAATGGCGGGAACGTCGGTCATCTGCTTGCGCTCGCGCAGGAGATGGAGCAGATCGGTTCCAGTGCGCTCCTCACTCAGATTGATGTCGAGCAGGAGGGCATCGAAGGCGTGGTCGTCGACGGCTTTCAACGCGTCCTCGACCCCCTCCACGACGACCACCTCGAACGAGCTTTTCAGCAGGTGCTCTAGAAGGAGTTGCGTTTCGGAGTTGTCTTCAACCGCGAGGATGCGAGGCTTCTCTGCCGCGTTCATGAAACCGGAAGGATGTCGCAAGAGCTGAAAAAGAAAGAGGCATCGAGGAGAAGGAGTCCTCGGATTCCTTCCGTTTAGAATAAGCCATGAGGGGGAGAGAACAAAGCGGAGCCCCGACGTGACGTCGTTTGAGAAGGGAGCGGCCGGATGATTTGAGAAATTTGCATCGGAGCATCGGGCCGAGAGGGGACATGTGTGGGGGCGACCCGAAAAAACTGTAAACGGCCCTGCGGGATCGAGACACCGTCCTTCGGACATGCGTCCACTGGTCTATGGGGCCCAGCGCACCTGCAACCGGAGTTCTCGCGAAGTCGGGCCATCGGTTGCGTTCAGCCCGGATCCGAGAGTTCGGCGACGGGGATACCAGGTCACGCCGTACTTCGCCTCAATCGTGAGAGAGGACGTGGCCTCGTATTGCAGAAGCACGTACGAGCGGTGCCCCTCTCCGTACAGGGCCGGCACCGAGAAGCTGTACAGTAGGTCGCGCTCGTAGGCGTAAATCCGAGAGGCGTAGTCGTCGGTGTCAAACAACGCGAGGCGGGCGTCCACGGACACCGACTCGATGGGACGCATCCCGATCCCCTGAGCAACCAGCAGTCCGTATGACGCCGGAGTCCCCTCGGCCCGGAATCGAGACAGTTGCAGGCGGGTCCGGAGCGTAAGAGCGTCACTGAACACGTACTCCGTTTCCCAGCGAGCAGACTGACGGGTTTCGGTGCGGATTGCCGACAGCACCCGGCCACCGGGGCCGGTCCGCTCAGTGCCCGCGCCCTCGCGCTCTGCCTGCACCTGCAGCGAGGATGACAGCCAGGGCCGCGGCTCATACCCAATCACCGCACGGGCGTCAATCCCGCGGCTGGGACGAGGGACGCTGTAGCGCACCCAGGGAAAGCGGTACTGATCCACGTAGACCCCGACGCGCCAGCTCTCGGCCACCTGGACCTGAAGACCGGTGTACACACCGATTTCGTTTTGGGTGTCCCCGCTCTCGCCGACGGCGGAGTTGTAGAGACCCGGAAACGAGGGCGGGTAGTAGCGGCCAAGAAGCAGGGCCTGCACGCGCCCGTCGTGGTCGAGCGTCGCGCCGAGCACGCCGCCGTACTGCCTAGTGGAGGCGCGGGCGGCTTCCCCGAAGATCGTGTAGTTGCTTACCAGCACCCGGGCATAGGTGCCGATCATCGACGTGCTTGTGCCGGATACCGAGTAGCGCCGATACGGGTCGCGTGGAGGCCGAAGGAGACGGTCGAACGTGCTTCGGTACCCGACCGCGCCGATGCGGAGACCGCCCTGCTGAAGATCCACGGCCCCGCCCGTCGTCGTAATGCCGAGCGTGTTGCGGCGGCGCAACTCGCTCGGGGTGCGGTGGAGGCCGCCGGTCGACAGATTCCGGATCGGGCCGTTGGAGGTGTCCGCGTGCGGCGTAGCGTCGCGCCGGCGGTGGGAGGCAAAGCCGGACACCCGGACCGAGGCGGGAAGGCGGACGGTAGCTGCCGCGCCGCGAAAGAATCGGCGTTCCGAGGTAGACTGAAACGGTACCAGGCCGCGCCCACTGCGCACGAGCGGCGAGACGGGATCCCGGCCCTTTCCGATGGTGAATCCACGCCAGAGGGTGACGCCTTGTCCAAACTGGGCGGAGTAGTCCCCTACGATCAGGGTTTCAACCGGGCCCAGGTCTCGGAGGGTCAGGTTGCCGGCGACGTGGTCGAAGCCGTACTGGGCGTCATCCGGTCGCCACCGCAGGGCCTCGCCGGGGTCTTTGTCGAGCGTCAGGGCCAGTTGGCCATGCCGTGGATGGTGGGCGCGGAAGCGCGTCGTGAGCCGTCCGGGTGGGCCCTGGAAGGTTGTACGGGTGGTGTCGTCCGCGAAGCCGCGTCCGAGATCGAGGTCGCGGGTGGCGCGCTGGAGGACCTCTACCTCCAGCTGTTGCAGCACCGTGCCGACCGACGATCGGGCGTTGTTGGAGGAGGACGGCGATTCCGCCGTCAAAAATGGACGTACCCGGTGCACCGTTGAGCGAGAGAGCCCTTCGACGGCCGTGAGGGCGTCGGGGGACGAAAACGGTCCCTGCTCGGCCCGGTGCTCGACGATTCGACGCGCCAGAAGGGGAGACAGGCCGGGAAGAGCACCTAGAGTGCTTGCGGTGGCACGGTTCACATCCACCGGGTCGCTGGCCAGGCGCGCTAGGCGTTCGACGGTCTGGGCGGTTGGCTGCGAGTTGCGAGGACGCTCGTCAAGGAAGCGCTGAAGATAGGCGGAAGCGGTCGGGGCCGAGAGCGAGTCGTCTGGCTGAGCCGCCAGCGGCGACGCGCAGGTTGCTCCACCGAGAACGAGGGCGGTGAGCAAAGACAGGGACTTCATGGCATCGGGCGTGGGTGGACATTACCATCGGACACGGAGGGAGACGGACGGTGACCATCCGAGGGTTTGATGCTGCTCGGCGGCGACATGGGCGTTGAGTGGACCGAGACGAACGCCCATCCCGCCCGCGAACCGGACGGGAGTCGACGTGACCCCGGCTCGCAGCACGAGCGGATCGACCGGCGTGACGGTTAGCCCGCCGCGCACGCTGGCCGGAAATCGAACGTCCTTGAAGAGGTCGGTCACGACCTGTACCGAGTCGAGCGCCTTGTAGAAGAGCCCGACGGCGAGGGTGCGAGGGATCGGTTCGCCGCTCACCAGCGTCGCTCCATTTACGTTGGTCGCGTGGACCCCGAGGTGGAGCGATCGCAAAAGCGACACGCCTATCCCCAGGTTCACGCCGACAGTCCCGGCGCTCCCGTATCCCTCAATGGACGTGTGGTGGTACCGCAGGGTGGTCCCGACTCGCACGCGTCGGGCCGTTCCGAAGGAAACAGCGTACGCGTACCCTGCACTGGCGTGGATCTCCCGGTACTCTTCGAAGCCGAACGTGCTGAGGCCGGACGACAGGGTTCCCCACTCGAATGGGACGGCGACGTGGCTGGCCCCGTACTGAAGGGCGGAAAGGCCGAAGCTCTGACGAGCATAGAACAGCGCGGTCGATTGAGACAGTGTCGCCCGGGCGGCCGGGTTGGCGTGCACGCCCACATCGTCCGGAAGCGCGGTCGTGGCGTTGCCGAGCGCATCGGCGCGGGCACTTCCGTAGAGGTCGTACGACGACTGAGCGTGCGTAGCGGGAGCGGCGACGCTCATGCTCACAAGCAGAACAGCCAGTGCAATCATGAGTCGAAAGGGGCCGGGACGAGAAGAGGGAGGGTCCCCGGTGAGAAGTGAGACTCTTTCCGAGTGGCCGTCATTTAAGCTGAAAAAAACAAAAACAAAGATCAAATTTAATGCTGCGCCCGGCCTTCCCTCTAGAGGCGTCGGTCTGTTTTCAAGCTGTCTGTGGACGTGCGTTGAACCGCTTCCCGTTTTAGTCCCCGCCTTTCGTGCAGTCGTGAGAACCTGTTTTGCGAGCGGGTGCGTCGCCGAGACACAGTGGGCGAAGTTGTAAAATGGCGCCCGAATGATCCTGGCAAGCGCGCTTGCCTCTAGCGGCGCTACCAGGGAGGAGATCTCGGATCTCCAATGCAGAAGCCATTTTGCGCTGAGTACTCGCCGGAGTGGCCGTAAACGTCTCGCCAAACAAGTTCTCGGGCATTATCGGGACACAGGGCGCGGTATTCGGGAGCGGCTCCTCCGGACAGAAACCTCGCGATGAGCGTGAGGGTAACACTCACATGCAGAAATAATTTCAAAGGGCAGGGACGCGCGGCTGCTCCCTTCGTCCTGAATCCTTTAGGGACAAGGATCGTCGGCTCTTCTCACAATGTATCCGTGTGCTTGTGCTGAGATCGCTTCGGGAATGGGGGGCGATGATACTGCTTGTGAGCGTGTTCGTCAGTATCCGTCCGGCGGTGGGGCAAGAGCTGTCCTGTCGGGTACAGATTGACCGCTCGCAGCTCAGCGGCTCCGAATTTTCGTTTCTCGACGAACTGCAGCGGCGCATCCGGGAGTACGTAAATACGCAGAACTGGACGGACGACCGGTTCTTGCGACACGAGCGGATCTCGTGTGATCTGCAAATCATCATGCTGGAGGCGGTGAGTCTCTCCGAGTTTCGGGCCCGGCTTATCGTGACGAGTCGGCGTCCGATTCACGGGACGACCCAATCGACCGTCGTGACGCGCATCAGTGATTCCAAATGGCAGTTCGAGTACGGACGGGGAACGTCCTTGAACTTTGACCTGCAGCGGTACAATTCCCTGACGTCGGTACTGGACTTCTACGCGTACATCATTCTCGGATACGACTACGATACCTTCAGCAAGCTCGGTGGCACGCCGCATTTCGAGACGGCACGCCGCATTGCCAACCGGGCTGACGGAAACGGCGATCCCGGCTGGTCGATCAGCGGAGGGGGGCAGAATCGGCGGCAACTCATCAACAACCTTTTGACCCAGCGCCACCGGCCTCTCCGTACCCTGTACTACAAGTATCACCTCAAGGGGCTGGACCGGTTTTTGAAAGAGCCCGAGGAGGCGCGCGAAGTTACGCTCGATGTAGTAAAAGAGCTTCAGACCCTAAATCGAAACCTGTTGGGGTCATATCCGCTGGACCTTTTCTTTTCAACAAAGTACCAGGAGTTGACGGCGCTCTTTCAGGAGGGAGATCTGCAGGATCGGGCCTATAATTTGCTTACACAGATCGACCCGGCCCACTCCAACGAGTATGAGCGGATCGTTCAGTAGAGACGGGACTGGGGACTGGGTGTGCCCATGAGGTCAGGAGGTCTTCGGCCGGCTGGTGAATCACATGTTCGGGGTATGTGTACACGCTGAGTCCAAACAACGAAGAGTTTTCTGTATCCGATTCGTCGCCCCGGTGGGTGGAACTGAGGGACGTTAGGTTCATGGGGCGTAGTGTGTCTGAACAGTACACGGTCGTTCGGCGCGTTCGAGCAGGGGCCGCATTTTTTTGCATTCAGAATTTCTACGGTCGATATGTCAAACAAGAATGGCGACGGTAAAAAGAAGGCACTTGATCTTGCCGTCAAAGAAATTCAACGCGAGCACGGGAAGGGGTCGATTATGCGATTGAGCGACGACCCCGATCGGGACGTTAAGGCCATTCCGACGGGGTCGCTGTCGCTGGACTCGGCGCTGGGGGTGGGGGGCATCCCGCGGGGGCGCATCACCGAGATTTTTGGGCCGGAGTCGTCGGGCAAGACGACACTGGCGACCCACATGATTGCGGAGGCGCAGAAGATGGGAGGGACCTGTGCGTTCATCGACGCCGAGCATGCGTTCGATCCCAACTACGCCGAGTCGCTCGGAGTGGACATCGACGAGTTGCTGATTTCCCAGCCGGATACGGGGGAGCAGGCCCTCAACATCACGGACACGCTTGTGCGCAGTGGCGCCCTCGACGTGATTGCCATCGACTCGGTGTCGGCGCTCGTGCCGCAGGCGGAGCTGGAGGGCGACATGGGAGATACGCACGTGGGGTTGCAGGCTCGGCTCATGAGCCAGGCGCTGCGGAAGCTGGCCGGGACGATCAACCGGACCAAGACGGCCCTCGTCTTCATCAACCAGATCCGGATGAAGATCGGGGTCATGTTTGGGAATCCGGAGACGACCTCCGGCGGCCGGGCCCTCAAGTTCTACTCGTCGGTGCGCCTAGACATTCGTCGCATTGGGGCCGTGAAGGACGGGGGCGACGTGATCGGCAACCGGACGCGTGTGAAGGTCAAGAAGAACAAGGTGGCGCCGCCGTTCAAGGAGGCGGAGTTCGACATCGTTTACGGGGAGGGCATCTCGTCGCTCGGCGAGCTCATTGACCTAGGCACGGAGCACGATATTCTGGAAAAGCGCGGCTCCTGGTACTCCTACGGGGACGACACCATTGCGCAGGGGCGGGAGGCCACGAAGGAGTGGCTGGAGGAGCATCCGGAGGAGCGAGAGAAGATCGAGCTTGAGATCCGTCGGGAAATCGGCACTGCTGAGCCGGCGGACGAAGAGGCAGACGACGCCGCAGACGAAGAGGTCGAGAAGGAAGACACAGCTGAAGAGACGGACGACTCGTAGCGGGAAGAAGGAGGGAGGATGAATGGAGGGGAGCCCCCGATCACTGTATGGAGAGTTATCGGTGTCGTGAGAAGAGTTCTAATCGTTTTCGTTCTCACGCTGGGGTTCGGAGCGCCGAGCGGGGCGCAGCCTTCACCGGAGCACACCTCGTTTTGCCGGGAGTCCTCTCGCCGAATCGCGACGGTCGACACGCGCGGGCTGGGTGCGCTGTATTGCACGACGAACGATGGGCTCGCCGGGACGCTTCACGGCATCCATCGGTCGGCCCGGCCGGTGTTTTATGGGGCCGTGCCGCTGGCGTGGGGGGCAGCGGGATTCCGGGGTGAGGGCTACGCGGGGGCGTACCAGCTTACGGTCGCGCAGGGGGCCACGTACGGGCTTGTGCTCGGCCTCAAGCATCTCGTGGGCCGACCGCGTCCGTTCGTCACGCGGGCGCTGGTGTCCCGGTCGTCGCACTACGGGGCGTCGCAGGGAGAGCGGTATCAGTCGTTTCCGTCGGGGCACGCGGCCCTTTCGGCGGCGATCGTCACGTCCGTGGGGCTTACCTATCCGCGGTGGTATGTTCTCGGGCCGGGAACGGTGTGGGCCACCGGGGTATCGCTGAGCCGACTGTATCTGGGCGTGCACTACCCGAGCGATGTGCTGGTTGGGGCGGCACTCGGCGTCGGGATGGCGATCCTGGTACATCAGATGCGACACGCCGTCACCCCGTCGCGGCTAGCCGGTGGGGAAGGACGCGGCGTCGGCCTGCGGATCCAGTTTTGAGGGGCTGGCGGTGTGCGGAAGAGGCTACGGAAGCGAATCGGTGGCGGGAAGCCGCACCAGGGTGTATCCCGTCACGCGGACCGTGTCGAAAGACGTGATGTCGGCCTGTACCCTCATTCCCTTTCCGGTGATAAGCGTGCGGTTGTTCTCGTACGAGAGGTTGAGGGATTCGAGGGGACGGCGGGACGAATTCTCGAACGTCAGCTCATCGGGGGTGAAGACGTAATACACGCTCGACTGCGCATTTGAGGTGTCGGCCGAGAGGTTGCGCCAGCGGCCCTGGAGATAGTCCCGGAGGACGACGGCCGAATCCGGTTTGTGGAGGTCGAGGTACGTCCGTACAGAGTCACCGGCTTCGATCTTTGAGAGTCGCCCCGTGGGCCGGTAGGTGCGGCGTTCGAGGACCGAATCGCCGCGGGACACCGTCACGATCTGGGGCGTGCCGCCCTTGTACCGGGCGAGGGTGTCAGTGCGCCGGACATCCGATGCATCCTGAGAGGCACGGCGGGTACAGGCGCCGAGAAGGAGGATGCCTGCGAGGAGAAGTCGGACTGCGCGCACGGTCGGGCCGAAAGGAACCGGTCAATAGAACAACGAGGGTCTATTAGCGCATGGAGGTGGAGCGCCAATTGGAGCGGAGGGGGAAGGGGAAAATCCGACAGTAATTCTGCTTCAACTGATTGGACTGCAGGCCCTCCCACGCCTTCAAGTAGCGCCGGCGGTAGGTGCCAGCCGGGGTCTGGATCACCTGCTGGGGAAAAGTGCGCCTCGTAATGTCTGTCCGTTTCCCGAGTCGAGAGGGAAGGAGCCCCGCGATCTTGGTAGTGGTAGATGTGTCTGCGCGGGCACGCGCCCGGAGGTGGAAGAAGCTTGAATCGACGACCATCACCTGCGTTCGGTACAGGGAAGTCGAGTCCGGGACGTGCCAGTAGGTCTGGGCGGGCGGATCCTGCAGGTACTCGTCCGGGACGACGTCCGTAACAACAGAGTCGGCTTCGGGGGAGACCGTTAAACGGAGCGAGTCGAGCGCGATGGAGTCCGAGTCGGGGGCCAGCAGGTCGAAGGAGCCCGCCAGGAACGGGTTCGGGCGGGGGCGGCGCGTGGTGTCGGCGATGGCAGTGTCAGCCGCTGCAGTGTCAGCCGCTGCGGAGTCGAGTTTCGCTTGCTGAGGACGAGACGGTCGCGGTAGACCGGCCGCCGCGAGCGACGTATCCGCGAAGGACGTGTCGACAAATGCGGTATCGGCAATGGTCGAGTTCCCCAGCATCGTGGACGCGGTGAGGGTGTCCCGGATTGCCAGCGAGTCCGGCGAGAACAGGTGAAAGAGGGAATCGGCGACCGGGGCGGTTAGAAGGAGCGAATCCTGAAGCGTCGTGTCTGGAATGGCATTGATGCCTCGCCGCATCTCGACGCGGGACAGCGCTGGAGCGTCCTCCAGATACGACTTCCGAACGAACGTCGAAAGAGAGAGAAGTGAGTCAATCGGAATCTCGCCAGTCGGGAGGCCCCGTCCGAGGGCGTTCACCAGACTGTCATCGAGGATCAAGGAGTCGACGCGGGTCCGGTCGGTGCGGTCTACAACATGGAAGGTTTTCTCCGGGCCATCAATTGCGACGGTGTCCACGTCGGGAACCGAGCGGTCGGCCCGTACTCGAGCACGAAGCGAGTCGCGCTGCGCCCGTACCTTGACCGAGTCGGGAATGTAGAGCATGTTTTTCGCCTCCGTCGGCGAGCTCGCCGCGTTCCCATCACGCAGGGTTGAAAAGAGGGTGTAGCCGCTTCGGGTGACTGCGGTGTCGATTCCAGTGATGCGCATCTTTGTGGTGTCCCGCTGAAGGACCAAGCTGTCCGGGACGCGGACGGCCCCGGCCGTCCGGAGCGTATCGAACACCGGTACCTGCAGAGAGTCGAGGTCGAGGTCCGGGAACGTCGTCTCCGAGGTGGCGCGGAGCGTGTCGTTGATGGAGAACGTGTATCGCATCCGGGCGTAGATGGTCGTTCCCGTGCTCACACTGTCGCCGACAACCAAAGTCGTCGGCTGCAAGCGTTCAGCGGCCTGCGGCACCACGGGCAGGATGTTGTCCTTCGTGTAGATGCGGTGGCCCTCGTCGGGCGGAGCGTTCTTATGCTCATAGGGAAGGGGGTCATTGTTGCCGTCGTACAACTGCACCTCGAAGTGGCCCAGCTTGCCGTAGTTGTCGGGAAAAAAGAGGGTTGTTGTCGGCAGGTCGTTGACCGTGACGGGCTGGATGCGCACCTCCCCATCACTGGCAAAGACATCAATGAGCTGCACCTGAACCTTGCTGGAGTCGCTTTTGTACTGTGAGGTCATTTTGCCCCAGTTGAACGGACGACTCCCCTGACAATTGATCGACAGGACTTTCTGGAGGAGGGGAATGTTCGTCGTTGTGATGGAGTCGTCGGGTTCGATGAGTACTGACACGTGTCGCTGCGTGTGGTAGCCGTAACCCCCGACGTCAAGGAGGTAGAGGGCTGGCTCCACGTTTCGCAGCACAAACGTCCCGGCCGAATCTGTTTTCATCGTATCGTCCGCTGCACTTGTCCCCGACGTACCGGCATCCACCGTCCGGAAGATGGTGCGGGCGCTATCAAGCGGCGTGCCCTCCGAGCTATCGAGCGCTGTCAGCTTGAGCGTGCGCGTCGAAGCCGACGTTTTCTTCGTGGTGGACTTTGAACTGCTACACGCATTCACGACGAGAATACATCCGAGAAGAACAACGCTCCCGAGCAACGAGCGGAGCAGGGGGACAGTCGACGGAGACGGGGTCATAAAGGGGAAGAAGACCGAGGCAGTTTATGCACCAAAGGTCAGTCCAAAGAACGAGAGCGCTGCTGTAAAAGCAATCCGAGACGATTAGGCGTCGAGTTGGGACTTGGAGAGCGGATAGCCGGCCTCCTCGAGAAGGATTCGATGTGAACGTCGGCGTTCCCGGCTCGGATCGGGAATGGTCGAGACGGCTTTAATAGCCGCGATGTGCGAGTCGGGTAGGCCGTGCTGGCGGGCCCCGGCGAGGACGAGGGCGTGATACCACTCGTAGGGATGGAGCGCGTCGTCGACGTAGAACGGGTCGGCGACGTAAGCGAAGGCCTCGACGGCCTCCGTTGTGCCCTGAACGGTCACAGACTGGCGCCGATAGCGCCGTCCCTGCTGTTCGGCCTCGTCGAGTGCGTCCAGGTCCGCCGGGGAAACCTCAAAAACGACGCCGTGCACCGTCTCGCTGGGGGCCGATACGATGTTGCACTTTCCCGACCCGTCCCGACTGCGTTTGTGAAAGCGGAGTGTGTGCTCCGGAAGCTTCGCATTCATGGCCGGCTCGGCGGATGGGACGCGACGTCGGAGCCGGGACAGAAGCATGTTGGAGCCGTACCCGAAGTAGTACATACCGGGGCGGGGGCGGAGAGCGACACGGAGAGGCGAGACCGATCAAGCGGTTTACTCCAGAACAACAACGACCGCTGTGGCCGGTAGATCCCTCGAAAGATCTTCGCTGTGTCTGCTTCCTGTGCGCTGACCTCTTATCCCATCGGGGCCCGCTGCGGCGTCCGGGCCTGTACATCGGTCAGAAAATTGTCGAAGACCGACGTGACGGGGCGGGCCTGTTCGTAGTGCTCGACGTGGATGTCGTCGAGCACCCGCTGGAGGCGAGCGCCAGCGAGCTGGCCGTCCTTGCCTTCCGCAATCATGCGGGCCGTCTGGAGGTCGTACTCAGGGTGAAACTGGACACCGTACACCTGATCTTTCCGAAAGCCCTGGATGCCGTAGTCGTTCGCAGCGAGGACGGTCCCGCCGGGGGGAAGCGCTGCGACACGGTCCGAATGGGTCGTGAAGACAGTCATGGACCCCGGGATTCCATCGAACAGCGTGCCCTGACCGGTATGCTCAACAGTCCGATATCCGATCTCATACTCGTCCATGTCCTCAACGTGCCCCCCGGTGACGTCTGCGAGCAACTGGTGACCGTAGCAGATGCCGAGCGCGGGAAGGCCAGCCGTGACGGCTTTCTCCACCCAGCGCTTCAGTTCCCGAATCCAGTCCCGGTCCCAGTACACAGACGTACTGGAACCGGTGATGACGATCCCGTCGTATCCAAAGTCGCAAGGAAGGTCACCGGACGGGCAGTGAAACTCGTCCAGCTCCGCGTCGAGCACCCGTCGAAAGTTTCGGCGCGTCGTCTCGACAGTGTGCGAAGCGTCAAGGAGCGCGATGCGGGGCCGCTCGGCGGGCGTCGAACACGTGTTCATAGGAAGAACCAAGATCAAGACGAGGAAAACGGAGGGGACTATTCGAAAGCGGCGGGCGCGCGAGCTTCCACGTCGGCCCGGAGCTGCTCGGCAGACTCAAGTCGGACGCGTCGGGCAGCCGACTTGGGAATCGGAGCGCAATCAAACGTGTTCACAAAAGGGGTGTACGCGTCCACGTCGAAGCCCACTCGGTCGAGGTACGAGCACACTCGGTCCGAGTCAAGGCCGTCTCGAATGGCCAAATCGACGTGCGTAGCAACCGTGTCGAACGAGGGGAGGATCATTTCGCCATCGTTGAAGTCTCCGCGGCCGTTCCCCTGTCGGACCGGCGTGCGACGAACGCGATCCATGAGGGAGGTCATTGTCTCGGCCAGTCGAAGCACCTCGCTCGGCAGGGTCGTGTCCGGAGAGCGCCATTCAACCGTTCCGAAGGTGTCGCGCAGTTTGATAGGAATCCACGCGGCACATTCGGGCAGGTCGGCGTCGAAGCAGGAATCGACGGTGTCCCGATCTGCGCCGTTCCGAAGGGCGCGGGCGCGAAAGTCGTCGTAGCAGTCGCTGAGACGCTGTTCCCACTCGTCGCGGTCGGACACGTACGACCACAGCGTGCCCTGAAGGGGGCATCCGTCGTACGCCCGGCGGCGGTACAGCTCCGACCGCGCCCCGGCAACGAGGGGCTGCCCCCGAAAGTGTCGGGCCGAATTGAGCAGGGCGAGGGCCGGATCGAGCGCAATGAGCGTGTTCAGCTGATCGATGGCGTGCCCCGGCTGCTGCTCGAAGTGAATGTGCGTACCGGCACAATGACGCACATACTGAAAGGCGGACCCGAAGACGCGATTCTGAATGCGCGTCCGGTCACTAGGCAGCTCGCGAATGGTGTCGCGGTTGAGGGACGTTGCAAGTGGGACGAGCCCCTTGTTTTCCTCGTCGGCGCAATGGAGGACGGTGCGGATGCGTCCCAGCAGTTCGTTCCGGAGCTCGTCCATCGTCTCGCACGGCGAGGTCTTGATCTCGATCATGGGCGCCACAAACTCGCGCTCGACGCCCGGGCCAGCCTGGACGAGCCGTTCGGGATCGGTGAGTCGGCCGTCGTCGTCGATCACCCAGTACTCGACCTCAATGCTACGCCGAATGGGGGAATGGGGGGAGGATGTCACGGGGAGAAGGAAGATTGTGCAACAGCAGTGGACGGTGCTGGCCAGCAGAGCCGGTCGTTACGCAACACTCCTTCTCGATTGTTGACGTCCCCACCGCGGGGCGCTTGGCCAAGCGATCTGGATGTACAAGCAGCACGCCGAGAGGACGGTGGGGTACGCATCAAGACGCTCAAGCATGACGGGAGGCGGACATCCTGTGGGCACAACTCATTGTGCGCGGGATCTCGTTCCCAGTTTTTAGGGCGCTCACGCGCATCTCAAGGCGCTCACGCGCAAGCACATCGCTTCGGGGGATGGGAAGCGTCATTGAGACCCCTTCATAATTCCTCTTTAATCCTGCTTGTCTGCCAGATACTCTACAGCTCTCGCCGTAAAACGTCAAATATTTTGGTACAATGGCCGAAAGAGGCGAATTTTGTAATCGATTTCTCGCACTCTCTTCATCCGGTTTTTCCGTAAACTTTTCGCTCCGGAGCGATCCGGTGTGCGACTTCCTCGGCTGGCCCGTATACTCTGTACCCATTTTCATCTTCACTACTCTGCACCAAGCGAATCGGAGCACTCATGGCTACATTGCATTCCTTCCCTGGCGTGCGCCCACATCCAGACCACCTGGAAGAAATTGCGTCGGTGCCGTACGACGTGATTAGCACCGATGAGGCGCGGACGTTGGCGGAGGGTGAGCCGCGAAGCTTCCTTCACGTTGCCCGTCCCGAAGTTGACCTGTCGCCGGAGGTGGACGTACACGACGACGTTGTGTATGCCAAGGGGGCTGAAAACCTCCGTGCCTTCGTTGAGGCGGACTATACCGTTCAGGAAGACGAGCCGTCCGTATACGTGTACCGGCTCGTGATGGACGGGCGGGAGCAGACGGGCATCTTCGGCGGGGTATCAGTGGGGGAGTACGACGACGGCACGATTGTGAAGCACGAGGAGACCCGTCCGAAGAAGGAGGACGACCGCACCCGGCATATTCTGGAGCAGCAGGCCCACGCCGAGCCGGTGATGTTTACGTACCGGGATCAGGACGCCATCCACGACCTTGTGGATCGGGTCCAGAAGAACGATCCGCTGTACGACTTTGAGGCGGAAGACGGCGTTCGTCACACGGTCTGGAAGGTGGAGGGGGCGGAGGGACTCGTCGATGCCTTCAAAGACGTGGCCCACTTCTACATCGCCGACGGGCACCACCGGTGCAAGGCCGCAAGCCGGGCGGCACAGCGGTTGCGAGAGCAGGATCCCGCAGACCACGACGGCGGTGTACCGGAATACGAGGTCTTCCCGGCGGTCCTCTTTCCGATGAGTCACATGAAAATCCTGGCTTACAACCGGCTCGTGTACGAGTTGCCGGAAGCGCCGGGCGACTTCCTCGATACTTTGACCGAGGAATTCGAGGTGGAGCACGACATTGACGATCCCGAGCCGTCGATGAAGGGGTTTGTGTGCGTCTACCTGGACGGGGCGTGGCACCGGGTGGCGCTTCCGCCGTCGCAGGGCGTTCGCGCAGTGGACCAGCTCGACGTGGCGCGTCTCAGTGAGTACATTCTGGAGCCGCACCTTGACATTACCGATCCCCGCCGCGACCCGAACATCGACTTTGTCGGGGGCATCCGCGGCACCGACGAATTGGAGCAGCGGGTGGACGAGGGCGAGGCGCAGCTTGCCGTGAGCATGTCCCCGACCAGCATTGAAGAACTCGTCGCCGTGTCGGACGAGGGCAGCCTGATGCCGCCGAAGTCGACCTGGTTTGAGCCGAAGCTTCGGAGCGGTCTGCTCGTCCATGATTTTGTGGACGACGTGCCGGAGGGCGCTTCCTTGACGTTGGCAGAAAAGAAGGCGTAGGTCGTGATCCCCTGTTGTCTGCCTCGACCGGCAGCAGAGTCGAGTCGGCGCTGATAGTGAGGGCTCCGGGCCGATCGGCTCCGGAGCCCCCTTCGTATTGGGGCCGGTCTGGTCCTACGATTCGTTCTCAACGAACAGCAGGTCAATCTCGCGCGAGTCGATGTCGGCGCCCACAACCTCCACCGCCACCGAGTCGCCAGGGCGGTACGACTTGCCGGTGTTTTCCCCGCGCATCGTGTAGGTAGACTCGTCGTAGACATAGTAGTCATCGTCCATGTCGCGAACGTGGACGAGTCCTTCGACGAGAAGCTCCGTGAGCTCGACGAAGACGCCGAACTTAGTGATGCCACTCACGACGCCTTCGAAGGTGTCGCCCACGTGCTCCTGCACGTACTCCACCTGCTTGAGCTTCACGGACTCTCGCTCAGCCTCCTCGGCGTTCCGTTCCTGCTCGGAGCAGTGTTCGCAACGGGCGGCCAGGTCTTCAACGCCCGGCGGAGCGTGCCCCTCGGCGTACCGCTTGAGGAGGCGGTGCACGATGAGGTCGGGGTAGCGGCGAATGGGACTCGTGAAGTGGCTGTAAAAGTCGAAGCCGAGCCCATAATGGCCGATGTTGCCGACGGCGTACTCCGCCTTCGACATGGCCCGGAGCGCCGCTCGAACGATGACTTGCTCCTCGGGCTCGCCCTTGATCTTGTCGATAAGGGTGCCGAGGTCGTCGTTCGTGACGTTGCCGTCGGTGAGCGGAAGTTCGTGGCCAAAGACGCGCACGTACTCCGCGAGCTGTTGAATCTTTTCGCTGTCTGGAGTGTCGTGGACGCGGTAGATGAAGGGAGGCGGCTCCTCCGAGTGGCCGTTGGTGCGGAGGCGGTCGTGGTGGTCGGGGGCACCGATGTGAGAGGCCACCGTCCGGTTGGCCAGAAGCATGAATTCCTCAATGAGCCGGTTTGCTTCCAGACGATCCTTTCGGACAATGTTTTCAGGATGGCCGTCCTCGTCCAGAATTACCTTCACCTCGTCGGAGCCGAAGTCGATGGCGCCACTCCGCAGTCGTTCCTTCGTGATGGTTTTCGCTAGGCGGTTGGCCCGAACGACCTCCGAGGATGCCGGGTCGTCCGGGTAGCCGCCGTCAATAAAGGTCTGGGCCTCCTCGTAGGTGAGGCGGCGCTTCGAGCGAATGACCGTTTCCCGAATGGCGTAGTCGACGACCTCACCCTCAGGCGTGATCTCCATGAGCACCGAGAACGCCAGCTTATCCTCGTTGGGCCGGAGGGAACAGACCTTGTTCGACAGCTTCTCAGGCAGCATCGGAATCGTCCGGTCCACGAGGTAAACACTCGTGGCCCGGTCGAGGGCCTCCTCGTCAATGGCCGTATCGGGCTCAACGTAGTGACTGACATCGGCAACATGCACCCCGACCGAGAAGTTGTCATTGCTGAGACGCTCGATGTGGACGGCGTCGTCGAAGTCCTTGGCGTCGTCGGGGTCGATCGTAAAGATCGGCTTGTCGCGCAGGTCGAGCCGCCGGTCAATCTCCGACTCCGGAATGGCCGTCGAAATCTCGCTGGCTTCCTCCTCCACCGGCTTCGGAAAGTCGGCCTTCACGTCCATGCTCATCGCCAGCGACAGCACCCGAACGTTCGGGTCCTCCGCCGGACCGATGACGCGGAGGATGCGTCCCTCCGGCGAAGCCTTGCGGCTGTCGAAGCGATCGATGGAGACGGCTACTTTCTCGCCGTCGGACGCCCCGTTGAAGTCCTCGGACGGGACGTACACCTCCTGCAGGATGCGCCGATCATCGGGCTCAATGAAGGCAAAGTCGCCGCGGTGGTGGAATGTCCCGACCACCTGGGTCCGGCGCCGTTCGACGACCTTCACGACCTCGCACTCCCGTTTCTTATCCTCGGCCGCCTTCGCGGCGACGGCCACCCGCACGAGGTCCCCGTGCAGGGCCTCGCCCATGTGGGGCTCGCGGATGAAAAACTCCTCGTCGCTGTCCACGGCCTGCACGAAGCCGAATCCCTGCTCGTTGCACTCCAACACCCCGGTGCGGTGGGTGGCCTGGGCCTTGTGCTTGTACTTGCGGCCCTGCTGTTCGACGAGCCGTTGGGCGCTCATCTCGGCCAGCACGTCGCAGAAGCGCAGATAGGTATCGTTGTCCTCGATGCCCAGGCCCTTGGCGATGTCGCCGGACTGGTGGGCAGTGTTCGGGTGCTCACGCAGGTAGTCGAGGATCTTCGTCCGGAGTTCCTCGGCACTGTGCTGCGTCTGGATGTTGGACTGGTTCACGTACTGAAAGCTTTCAGGAGAGGAGAATCATCAAATGCATAACAGGTAAGCAGAGCCCCCGTTCGGATCCGGACGAAAAAGTCATACGACCTCAATGCGGTGTAATGTTCTCAGTCTGTGTCGGAAGGGGGCGGGACGGAGACGGAGTCGGCACGGCCGTCGCGCTGAGCCACCGGAGTGGCGGTTGTGTCGGAGGGCGGAGGGTCCCGGGAGGGAGGGGCTGGAGTGTCGGGAGCAGAGTCCTCGTCGTCGGAAAAGAGCCAGCCGAAGAGGCGTTCCCAAAGTGCTCGCCAGGTCGAAAATTCCGACTGGTAGGAGAGGCCTGCTCCGGTACTGCTCGTGAGGGTCTGTCCCTGCGTGAGCTCGTCGCCGGAGCGGCGGTAGAACGCCTCCGCGCTGATGCGATTGTTGAGGCGAACCTCCACCACGAATTCGCCCTGGGGCCCGGGGGCCTGCCGGTTACTGGGATCGTCGCCGGTGTAGACGCCTTCGCCCCGAATGACGAGCCGCTCGTTGAGGAGGCGGAGGGCCACTCCGTAGATGAGATCGAGGTCGTTCGGAGTTTCCCCCTGAACGCCGAAGTTGAGGTCCACATTGGGAAGGGCGACTCCGAGGTATCGGTTGAGCTGGCTGGCCACCAGTTGCGATACGCTGTTGAACGCCAGCTTCTGACCCGCCGTGTTCAGGTTGCCGCTCGTGTCTCCGCCGCCCCCACTCGGGCCGGTAAACGACTCGGTCGTGAGCAAAAAGGTGTTGGTGAGGAGGACGCTCGTTGCATACTCAGTCGTGCGGTCGGACTGGTTGAGAACGGCGTCGAGGGCCTGAGAACCGACGAGGCGGTTGCGTTCGTCCTGGACCAGGGCCAGCCCCAGGTCCACCTGCGGCGTTTCCACCCGCCCCCCGATGTCCAGCAGCACGCGCACCGGAATGCGACCGGCGTTGTCGTCGTAGCCGGGGAGGCCGGCGGGCGAGGCGCGCGTCCGGTAGTCCGCCTTGAGGTCGAGCCGGGCGTTGATCGGCGGCCCGTCCCACGTAATTGTGCCCTCATCGATGTTGAACCGCCGCACGAACACCTCCCCGGCCGTAAAAAGATAGGTCCCCTCCGTGACGTTGAAGTCCCCGTACACCAGGAAATCGCCTTCCTCCCGCTGCAGCTGCACGCGGCCGGACCCAACGGCCGTCACCATGTCCCCTACCACGGGGTCGAACACCAGGTTTACGGTCGACTCCTCGGGAGCAATCACGTTGATGTCGATGTTGAGGCCGGTGAGAAATGTAGGCTCTCCGACAGGGCGGTCCGAAAGGATATTGTCTCGCTGTGTGAGGTCGCGCAGATTCGGAACCTTCCCCGTCGAGTCGGCGAAGACGATGAAGCCCGTTCCGTCTTGGACGTCCCCCTCCGAGACCGGAATGAAGAGTTTACTCTCCGGCGTCGTACGGGCCTCCGGCGAGCGGAGCGTAGCATCCGAGAGGGGGCCGGTGAGCGAGGCCGGGCCCGACGCCCGGATCGTTCCGTAGAAGGCCAGGTCTTCGGCGTCCTCGACATCGATAATGGTGATCTCATCGAGTTGCCCGGAGAGATCGAAGGAGAAGTACTCGTAGTCGTTGAAGAGAACGCTTCCTGTGATCGTCGCCGAGCCGCCGTCGTCCGTGACGGATACGTCCTGGAGGTGGATACCGCGCTCGTCGACGGTGACGGGGCCGCTGATGCCGTACCGGAGCCCAAATTTCGGTAGTGCGAAGCGCCCCTCGCGGACTTCCATGTCGGCGTCAAAGAGGGGCTTCGTGAAACGGCCCCCAATCCGGATGGTGCCGGCGGTGTAGCCGCGGACATCCGCGAGCGTTTCCTCGAAGATATACTCGAAGAAAAAAAGGTCTGCTCGCTGTACGTCCACGGTCAGGTCGAGCGGGTCCGTAGCAGCGGAGTCAGCCGCCAGGCCCGGCAGGCGCACGCGGCCCTGCACGTCGAGCCGGTTGCCCTCAACCACGCGCGGCCCGTCCGGCACAAGAGGCGGACCGCTGAGGGCGTCTGTAGAGGAGGGGCCCGAGGTGAGGGCTGCGTCAATGAAGAGGTCGGGCATACCGGACTGGAGGCGCGTCTGCACGCTCAGGTCCCCGAGGACGCGGCGGTCGAAGGAGAGGCGGTCTACGGAAAGCGTGCTTTGCACCTGCGGCTGGGTCCAGCCCCCCGTCACGGCAATGTCCCCGTTCAGGCGCCCGCCCAGAGCGCGAGGCATCGCCGCGAGTTTCCCGAGCGGGTACAGCAGCACGTCTGTCATCTCGACGTGCAGCGTGTCGGACTGGCGGGCCGACAGGGCTCCGTGGACACGGAGATGTTGAGCCGAATTCACCCTGGGCCGGGGACTTCGGAGCGACAGGTCGTTGACCACGACGGCATCGGAATACAGACGGACGCGGTTGGGGGAAGACGACGCGGTCGTGGTCCAGGCATTGGGGCCGGTTCCAACGTGCAGGTCTCTGATCCCAAGGGTAAGGCCGTCGCTCAGGCGGATGCTGCTCGCGAGGCGAAAAGGGCCGGTGCGGCCGTAGCGTTCGGCCTGGGCGGCCAGCCCGCCGCTTCCTTTCACCAGCGTCGCGGTGGCGGAGGGCCGTAGCAGTACCCGATCGCCCACCTGCAGGGTATCGGCCTGGACCGACAGGGCGGCCGTGAGGGCTGTGGACAGCGACCCCCGATACGGGGCTGAGAGGTGGTAGGAGGCGTGTAGCGAATCGAGCCAGCGCGAACCGGCCCGGAGGGAGTCGGCGGTCAGGGTGCCGTTTGCACTAATCGTGTCCGGGCCGATGGTGAGCTGTGCCGTGGCCCGCATGTGATCGCCCTGGACGGGGGTGCCCGGCCACCAGCGTCGCAGCAGGTCCATGCGATGAATCGCAATCTCACCGTCGAGTTGGAGGGGCAAGCCCGCGGCCGAGTCCCGGAGTGCCGTGCGGATACTGTCCATGGACGGCGCCGGGAGAGACGGCCGGGTGAGCGTTCGGGTAGATTTCTGCCACTCGGCCCGGACGGTGTGCTGAACAGCTGTCTGCCAGATGCGTCCCGAGCGCCGGAGGGCTGGGGCGAGCGCAGGCCCGTCGATCGAAACGGACGCGAGCGCCCCCCCGATTTGGAGTCGGGGGGCATCGGACGAGGGGGCACGCAGGGTCAACGTGATATCGTGCGGGGGGAGGGTGCGGGTGCGAGCACCGGTGCCCAGTGTAGACTCGTCCACGGCCAGTTCGGCCGTTCCGGTAAGGGTGTTCCAGAAGCGTCCCCGCCCGTCCGCAGTCATCGTGGCGTTGAGCCGGCTCGGCGGAAGAGTGGGGGACGCACCGGCAAGATTGACACTCTTGGCCGTCGCCGTGAGGTCGTAGAGCGGCGCGGCCCCCTGGGCGTTGACGGTCCCCTCAACGGAAAGAGTGCCCCCCGAGGGTTGACGCACGACCGCCTGACCGCGGATCGTCTCGTTCTGAGCGGTGAGCTGCAGGTCGGCGAGGGCCAGTCGGCGAGCCCTGAGGCGAGAGTCGGATAGGCGCGCGTCCAGGGTGGCATCAAGAGTCGACGCCGTGGTGCCTGTGCCGTCGAGACGGACCATACCGGTCAGGCGGCCGTCGAGGCGCTCGCGGCCCGTGACGGGGGCGAGGTTGAGACTGTCCATCGACACGCGGCCCGAGTAGCGGAGTGGGGTCGTCGGAGAACGCTGCACAGAGAGGGAGCCGCGGACTGCCCCCGGTTTCCCCGCCGCCGAGAGGGTGCTCTCGAGGTCGAACGCAGGGGCCGGACGGTTCTTCCAGGCCACGCCCCCCCGCACCGACGCACTCACCGTTATGGGGCCGACCTCGCCGAGACGATCCAGCGGGGTCCCCGGCCACACCGAGCGGACATCTGCGGGGTGCACCCGGCTTTCCAGAAGCTGCGCGTCGAGGTTCAGCGAGTCGGGAAGACCGAAGGCAGTTCCTTCAACGGCGATCTGCGACCGATTATGGGCGACCGTAAGTCGGCTCACGACGAAGCGGTCCATCGTGCCGCCGACCCGACCTTTGAGACGAACGGTCTTCCGCAACGGAAGTCGGGGGACGAACCGACGCAGCTGATCGTGATCGAGACGACTGGGAGCGAGGGTGACGTCGACCGCCGGCTGGCTTGGACGATTGGGAACCGGTTCGATCGTGGCCGTTGCCCCGATCTCGGTATTACCGAGCTCCAACGACAGCGGATCGACAATCCATTTCGCCCCCCGCTGCACAAGTGTAGCCTCGGCGGAGTGCAGCCCCGGCTTTGCCCGAGGCATGTCGGCCTGGAGGGCATTAAGGGACACGCGCTTCTGGTCGTCGGTCCACTGTACCGAGCCGTTGGCGGAAATGGAGTCAACTGTTGTCTGTGTGTAGTCGAATGCCCATTGCTTCTGCACAAGCGACGGGGCTGGGCCCGACCGGGTCGTCGTTATCCGTCCGTTGCGGATCACAACCGACAGGAACGACAGGTCCAGTGGCGTGCCCGACGAAGAAGGGGACGTGCGCTGCAGCGCATCTCGGATGTTCCAAGAGCCGTCGGGCTGTCGATGGAGATGGAGGTGGGGGCGGACGAGCGTGAGTGACGACACCGACAGCTCGGCGGCGAAGAGCCGGTGCCAGGACGGCGTGCCGGCCACGGAGTCGATTGAGGCCACCAGGGTCCCCGTTTTATCTCGCAGTCGGACATTGGTCGCCTGGATGTCGTTCAGCAGCGTCCCGCGGAGAGTGCCAATCTCCAGACTGCCTGCGAATCGGGCGTCAAAGGCCGACTGAATTTCTTGCCGGAGCTGGTCGCGGCCGACCTCCGTGCGGGTGAGGGCGACGAACACGACAATGCCCGCCAGTGCCAGATAGGCGCCGGTGCGGAGCAGTCCCCAGACGATACGGGTAAGAGGGCGAGAGGAAGACTCGGACACGGGTGGAACGCTATAGCAGGAGGACCCAGTCAAGGGCGAGCAAAGCGGCGCAGGCCGTACACGCGGGCCACGGATCAGGGAGGACTTCGAGGCAGAGCGCCGGCCGGATCCGGATGTCGATGCCCACCGTTTGCACAGACACGAAGTATCACACGCTCACGGGACGACCTGCGTTTCCCGCGGGACCGTGCACGCTCAGGAGGAGCAAGCAAAGTGCCAGGCGTGTTCGGCTTCCGAGCGGCTGACGTCCCCGACCACTGTGGCGTCCCCCAGACGAGTGAGTACCACAAACCGGATCGTGTCCCCCTCGTTTTTCTTGTCGGACGCCATCGCGTCGTAAAGAGCATCGAAGGAAAGCGTCGACGGATCGGCATCGACGGGAATGGCCCGGATGAGATCGTCGGCCCGGTCGCGTGGGATAGTGTCGGAGTGGCGGCGGTGCGAGAGGTAGAGCCCGGCCCGCATCCCGACGGCCACAGCCTCGCCGTGCGAGAATTCGCCGTAGCCGGCCACCTTTTCGAGGGCGTGGGCGAACGTGTGGCCGAAGTTAAGGATGGCCCGTCGCCCGGCCTCCCGCTCGTCGGCACTCACGACCTCGGCCTTCACGCGGACGGCCTGCTCAATTGTGGTGGCGATCGCGTCCCGGTCTTTGCGCGCCATGACCGGGGCGAGATTCTGTTCGAGGTGTTCGACGAGTCTCACGTCGCCAATGAGCGCGTGCTTGATGACCTCCGCCATCCCGCCGGTGTACTCGTCCATCGGCAGGGTGTCGAGCGTCAACGGATCGGCGCACACGAGCTGAGGCTGGTAGAAGGCCCCAATCAGGTTTTTGCCGGTGTCGTGGTTGATGGCCGTTTTGCCACCCACGGCGGCGTCCACCTGAGCGAGCAGGGAGGTGGGCACATGCACGAGGGGCACGCCGCGGAGGAGGGTGGCCGCTGCGAAGCCGGCGAGGTCCCCGATGACGCCACCCCCGAGCGAAAAGACGGGCGTCTGCCGGTCGATGCCCCACCCGAGGGCCTCGTCGTAAATTGTGTGCAGATGGGAGGCCGACTTTGTCGACTCCCCCGGTGGAAGCACGACCGTCTTTACGGCCCAGTCGGCATCTTCGAGCGTTGTGCGCAGCGGGGTTCGGTAGTGCGCGGCCACGTTCTCGTCGCTGACGATCAGGCAGCGTCCCTTCCGGAGCCCGGCCTCGTCCAGGAGGGAGGGCAGGGCCTGGAGGGATCGGAAATAGACGTTGTAGCTCCGCTCGTCGAGACCTACGTGTACGGCCATGATGGGGCGAGCTGGTTGAGAGAAGCCGAAGTATATCCACGGGCGGGGCGGAGGCAAGTTCGACCCCCGATTGGAATTTAAACGTCTCCGCGAACGGGGGCGCGGTTCTCCTATTAGAACATCCCGACACCTACGAACCACTTCGAGGAACGTATTCATGACGCTGAAACCCATTCTCGAATTTGCTCACACGCTGGCCACCCGGGCACTCCGGCCAGGGAGCGTGGCCGTGGACGCGACGATCGGCAACGGACACGACACCCTCGTGCTTGCGCAGGCGGTGGGCGCGAACGGTCGCGTGCACGGCTTCGATGTGCAGGCACCCGCTCTGGAGCAGACGCGGGCTCGGGTGCGGGCGGAGGGGGGGTCGGATCGAGTGTCGCTGCACCGGGTGAGTCACGAGCACATGGGTCGGTACGTCCCGGACGCGGTACACGGAGCGGTGGACGCCGTCACCTTCAACGTAGGCTACCTGCCGGGCAGCGAGTCCAACCTGACCACGACGCCGGAGACGACCCTGCCCGCACTCGACACGGCGCTTGCTTTGCTGCGGCCCGGGGGCATCATCACTGCCGTCCTCTACACGGGACACGAGGGAGGAGCGGTGGAGGCGGAGGCCGTGCACGAGTGGGCCGCCGGTCTTACGCAGGAGCGAGCCGAGGTCCTTTCGTATCGGTTCGTGAATCAGACGAACGCGCCGCCGCGCCTACTCGCTATCGAAAAAAAGGGAGACGCGTAGGGGGAAGTTGCGGCCGAACCTGGAGGGCCCCTTGCCGTACACCCGGCCCTCGTGTTTCGACGACCGGCTCCCGTCCCCTGCGATGTGTCTTCTGGTTTTCGGTTACGACGCACATTCGGAGTACTCGCTGGTGTTCGCGGGAAACCGGGACGAGTTCTACGATCGGCCGACGGCGCCTGCCGGTCTGTGGCCCGAAGCGCCGCACGTGTTGGGGGGGCGGGACCGAAAGGCCGGCGGCACCTGGGTGGGCGTGACCCGGGCCGGATACTGGGGCGTCGTGACCAACGTGCGGGAGCCGGGTCGCTACCGGGAGGACGCCCGGTCGCGGGGCCGCCTCGTCGACACGTACCTCCGCGAGGAACCATCGCCGCGCACCTATCTGGAGCAGGTAGCGGTCGAGGCCGACACCTACAATGGCTTCAACCTTCTGCTAGGCACCCCCACGGATCTGTACTACTACTCCAACCGGACGACCGGCATTCAGACGGTGGCTCCCGGCATCCACGGTCTCAGCAACGAGCAGCTCGACACCCCCTGGCCTAAAGTGACACGCGCCAAACAGCGGTACCAAGCCTGCCTCCAGCAGCGGGACCTATCGGCCGAGGCCCTGCTCCGACTCCTCAATGACCGTCGCCCGGCCCCCAACGCGGCCCTCCCCGACACTGGGCTCAGCCGCGAGCGAGAGCGCATGCTCTCGTCCCTCTTCATCGACGGAGAGCGCTACGGCACACGGGCCTCCACCGTGCTGCGGATTGCGCGGGACGGCACCGTCGCGTTCACGGAGCGGACCTTCGAAGACGGAGCTCCCCTGGAGACGCGCCGATTCTCCTTCGACGCAGGCTGAATAAGACTCCGAATAGGGAAGGCAGCAGAAGCGACGGATCTTCGCAGAGAATCTAGAGCGCACCCGAGAAATGCGTGAACTGTGGCGAGCCGTCTCGTATGAGAATACGTGAATGCGAGCAGTGTCCAAGTGAATGCTCGAGAAACGATCCACACTCCGCCGTCTCGATTTTCGGCGGTGACCGTCCCACTTCTGCACATCCGTTTCCACATTCCATGTCGTTCGAAAAAGTTCGTTTTACCAACCAGCGCGGAGACCAGCTCGCAGCCCGGCTCGATCGGCCCACCGCAGAGCAACCGGATGCGTACGCCCTCTTCGCGCACTGCTTCACGTGCTCGAAGGATTTGAAAGCAGTTGGGGCCGTGAGTCGGGCCCTGAATCGGCAGAACATCGCGGTCCTGCGGTTCGACTTCACCGGATTGGGGGAGAGCGAAGGAGATTTTTCGGACACGAACTTCTCGTCGAATGTCGACGATCTCGTGGCCGCGGCAGATTTTCTGGACGAACACTACGATGCCCCGCGTATCCTGATCGGGCATTCACTGGGCGGAGCAGCGGTGCTGAAGGCGGCTCACCGGATCCCGACCTCGGAGGCGGTCGCCACGGTGGAGGCGCCGTATGATCCGGAGCACGTGACGCGTCTGCTCGACGATGCAATCGAGGACATCAAAAGCAGCGGGGAGGCTCGCATTACCCTTGCGGGACGCTCCTTCACCATCCGCAAGCAGTTCCTGGAGGATCTGGCCGCCACGAGAATGGAGGAGACCATCCGCACTCTCGAGCAGGCGCTGCTCGTCTTTCACTCGCCGGTGGATCAGACGGTCGGTGTGGAAAACGCAGCTCGCATCTTCGAGGCCGCGAAGCACCCGAAGAGCTTTGTCTCGCTGGACGACGCCGATCATCTGCTCAGCGACACGACCGACGCTGAGTACGTGGGGCTCGTGCTCGGCGCCTGGGCGCGGAAGTACGTCGCCCTCAACTCCAGCGACGAGCGGTCCTCCGAAGGGCAAGTCGTCACCCATACGGAAGAGACGTACCGGACCGAGATTGCTGCCGGACGGCACCCCCTGGTGGCCGATGAGCCCGAAGAAGTGGGCGGTACCGACGCCGGCCCGACCCCGTACGACTACCTCCTGGCCGCCCTGGGCAGCTGCACCGGCATGACGCTGCGCATGTATGCGGACCGTAAGGACTGGCCCCTCGATGGAGCTACTGTTCGCCTTTCGCACGAGACGGTGCACGCGCAGGACTGCGACCACTGCGACACCAGTGAGGGCAAAGTGGACCGGATTGTCCGGGACATTGAGCTGACGGGCGACCTTAGTACCGAGCAGCGGGAGCGACTCCTGGAGATTGCCAACAAATGCCCAGTGCATCGGACGCTTCACAGTGAGATCGATGTGCAGTCGTCCCTGCGAGCGGCGACCGTGGAGGCGGGGTAGCGTGCCCCGCGTTTTCCAGGATTCCTCAACCGGGACCAGCCTGAGAAAAGAACGGGGAACCACTTTTTATTACGGGTGAATCACACTTCGAGACAGAGCGTATCTAAAGATACGAATGTTCACGTATTTGCCGGTTGCTTAACACCTGTGCTGAGCTTTAATTGGTGGAAAAGAATCTGCATCTCGCCGATTCCTTCACGACGACGGACGGTACGCCATGGACGAACGGATTAATTTTGCCCTTGAACCGGGGGTGATCATTCTTGCTGCCCTTTTTCTTGTCGCTATCAACGTGTTGCTGGCGGCGGTGCTCTATCCATATTTCCGGAGTAGTTCTGATGCGGAAGTGGCCGAGCCGGCTGACGACGCTCTGGAGCCGGAGGGAGGCACGGATCCTGTGAGTACCGACGACCCGGAAGAATTCAATCAGCGCGTCGACGAGTTCCTGGAAGACGTGCGGAGCGAAAAGGTGGAGTAGGGACCGACCGCGTGTAGAGTATCGGCACCGTGGCGAACCGCTGCGGACCGGGGTCATCCGAACTGGTACGAGCGTTGGCGAAGCAGCACCAAGAAGAACGGTACGCCGCAGAGGGCCGTGAGGATGCCCACGGGCAGTTCCTGAGCAGGAAGGAGGGTGCGAGCGGCGAGATCGGCCCAGCATAGAAAGAGGGCACCTACCAGAAAGCTGAGCGGCACAAGCCGCCGGTGGGGAATCCCAACGAGCAGGCGAACGGCGTGCGGGACGATGAGGCCGACGAAGCCGATGGCGCCGGACACGGCCACGAGCGTGCCCGTGACGAGTGCGGCTAAGACGATGAGGCCGCGCTTGAGGGCTTCGACCGGCATGCCGAGGCTTTGGGCCGACTCCTCGCCGACGAGCATTGCGTCCAGCGGGCGGGCGAGCACAAGCAGGGTGCCCAGCCCGAAAATCGTCGTGAAGGCCGGAATGGGAAGTTGGGCCCAGCGGGTGCCGTTGAGCGAGCCGAGTAGCCAGAACAGGACGGCGCGGAGCTTGTCCGGCTCCGGAGAGGAGAACGTCACGAACGAGGTGAGAGCACCCATGAGAGCCGACATCGCCACGCCGGCCAGCAGCAGCCGGGCCACCGACACGCGGGGGCCGTTCCGGGCCACGAGGTAGACGAGCGTGATGGTGGCGAGTCCGCCCAGGAACGCCGCGACGGACATGGTGAGGGATTTTGAGAGCACGGGGGGGAGGAACCCGAGGTAGAAGAACGAGGCGCTGGCGGAGGCGCCGCTCGATATGCCCAGAATGTACGGCTCGGCCAGTGGATTTCGGACGAGCGTTTGCATGGCGACCCCGATGATGGCGAGTCCGCCGCCGACGAGGCCGGCCAGCAGGGCGCGAGGCAGGCGCAGGTTCCAGACGATCCGGTCGGTGACCGGGTCGATCGGTCCCCCGACCCCCAGGAGGTGATGGCCGACGACGCGATAGACCGCGCTCCACCCGATGGGGGTGCCGCCGATGGCGACCGTACCCCCGAGTGTGATCACGAGCAGCCCCACGAGACCGAATCCGACGAGCCAGGGGCGCTTCATGGAGCGGAGGAGACAGTCGTGGAGGACGCAGTGCGAGTCACCGTGTCGCGGGGGCAGGAGGTGGAAGCGGGGGCGAGTGTGGGATGCAGCCGAGTGGCCATCCGGGCGGCGCCGGTGACGAGGCGGGGGCCGGGACGTAGAAGCAGATCGGGGGGCAGGCTGTACACGCGGCCGTTGCGGATGGCAGGGACCACGTCCCAGGTGGGATGGTGGGCCAGCAGGGTATCGGGATTGTACGACGAGCCCCAGGCCCCTACGATCACATCCGGCTGTTCGGTCAGCACGAACTCTTCGCTCAAGGTGGGGGCTTCCGTGTCGAGGGAGTCGGTGATGCTGCGCCCCCCCGCCGCCTCGACGAGCGTGTGAATGTAGCTGCCCGCCCCGAAGCTATACAGGGCTTGATCCCCAATGAGCACCAGCACCCGCGGCCGCTCAGGCAGCGGAATCGAGTCCGTGCGGACCCGCAGGCACGAGAGCCGACGTTGCAGGGCCCGCACCGAGTCGCGGGCCGCGGCTTCAGTGCCGAGCAAAGATCCCATCGTGCGGAGCCCGTCGAACACGTCGTCGAGCGAGGAGAACGAAAAGAAATAGATGGGCACATCGAGGGCTTCGAAGGTGTCGGTGTCGCCGGGGGGATTGACCTGGTCGGTGGCGAGCACGAGGTCCGGCCGTTGGGCGGTGACGGCCTCAAAGTCGACCGGCAGAGCGCTGAGGCGGTCGAGCGTGTCGACGGCGGGGGGGTAATCGTCCGCCGTCGTGACGGCCACGAGCCGGTCGCCGCCCCCGGCGGCGTAAGCCAGTTCCGTAAGGTTGGGCGCCAGCGACACGACCCGTTCCACAGACGAATCGACGGATACGGGACGGCCGAGTGCGTCGGTCACGGACCGGGCGGCGGGCGGGGACTCCGACGAGCCGCATCCCGTCCCGATCACGAGAAGTGCGGAGAGACACAAGGTAAGGACGAAGCGCATCGACGAGGCGGCAAAGAATACAGACGACAGGTCGGTGGAGCACACACTACGACTCGTCGTGGTACGGGAGGAGGAGTGAGTTGTTGATGGGCCCGCACGACCCATCGATTCTACGCGGGTTGAATTCACGTCTCAGCTCCGGAGGGATGGGTGGTTTGACCCGATTTGGGTGAAAACGTGTTCCCTCGGGAATCTTTCGAGCGTTGGTTTGCGTCTAGACCGTGGTTATTCGGAAAATTATTTCCCACCCGTGGCGAAGCGTACGGACCTCCTTCTCTGCGGTGGGGGGCACACATCGTAATTTGCGATCGGGTCGCCGATCCTCCTCTGTACGAAGGACGGGCTATCATATATGAACAAACGCATTTTCGTTGTCGACGACGAGCCGAAAATCGGCAATCTCTTCTCCAACGTGTTGGAGCGGGACGGGTACGAGGTCGAGGCGTTTTTGAATCCAGTCTCGATGCTCGACGCTCTCGAAGACGGAGCGAAGGAGCCCGATGTGGTGGTGGCGGACATGATGATGCCCGAGATGAACGGGGTCGAACTCCTCGAAACGCTGCAGGAGCGATCCCTGGACGTGCCGGTCATCATTATGACGGCCCACTCCTCGGTCCAGACGGCCGTGGAGGCCATGCGACAGGGAGCGTTCCACTACCTCCAAAAGCCCGTCAACCTGGAGGAAATGCGGGCCCTGCTCGAAAAAGCCGTTGAGCTCTACGGGGCGCAGCAGGAGCTGGAGCAAATCAAGACCGAGCAGCAGCAGGAGTATCCCGTCAGCGGCATCCTGGGAGAAAGCGACGCGATCGTGCGGGTACGGGAAACGATTGAAACGCTCTGCAATGCGTCCAACACGACGGTGCTCTTTTCCGGAGAAACGGGGACCGGAAAGAACCTGGCCGCGAAGACGCTCCACTACAACTCATCGCGGGCCAAGAAGGCGTTCACGGACATTAACTGTGCGGCCCTGCCCGACAATCTGCTGGAGGCCGAGCTGTTTGGGTACGAGGAGGGGGCCTTCACCGACGCCCGCGACTCCAAGGAAGGACTCATCGAGGTCGCCGACGGGGGGACGCTCTTCCTCGACGAGATCGATTCGATGAGCATGGCTCTGCAGGCGAAGCTTCTTTCGTTTCTGGAAAGTCGAGAGTTTCGGCGCCTGGGCGGGGTCGAAGATCTGTCCGCCGACGTGCGCATTCTCTGTGCGACCAACTCGAACCTTGAGGAGAGTGTGCACGAGAAGACGTTCCGGAAGGATCTGTTCTACCGCATCAACGTGGTAAACGTGAAGCTGCCCCCGTTGCGGCACATGGGCGACGACGTCATGCTCATCGCACGGCACATGGTAAAGGAGTTCAACCGAGAGTTCGGCAGTGATGTCAAGGGCTTTACCGACAACGCGGAGGCCAAGCTACGGGACCACATGTGGCCCGGCAACGTGCGGGAGCTTCGCAACGTCCTGGAACGGGCCATGATCTTCACCAGCGATGACCTCATCAGTGCGGACAACTTGACGCTGGCGCCGCCGGGCCGCCTCGACGATGTGCACGCCTCGGAGGGAGCCTTCCAGTTTCCGCTGGGGCGGACCCTTAAGGACGTGGAGAAGGCCTACATCCGCCGCACGCTCGAAGCGCGGACCGACGACAGCTACGCGGACATTGCCGAGGATCTCGGCATCTCCAAGAAGACGCTTTGGGACAAGCGCAAGCGGTATGAACTCGACGAGCTCGTGGAACGATAGGAAGAGGGTTGCTAGTGCAGCTTCAACTGGTCCGTTGTGCAATCGAGCTTTGGACGGACCTCGTCCGTCCATCCCTCAAGCTGGAGCTTGGAGCAATAGCAAACTGCTTTCCCCAAAAGATCGTTTGAAGCTGCACTAGTCCGTGGTAGGCCATCCGTCGGGGGCTCTCTAGGTTTCCCTTCACGTATCCGTAGAATCCCACTCACGCCTCAGTATGTCCGTGCACGATTGGGACCGGTTGATCGACGCCCTCCGCGAGCACCGTTCGGCAACGGATGCCGCTCCGTATATCGAGGAGGCGCTTCAGGCCCTGGAATCGCCGGCCCGTCCCGGCAGCGCAGGGCCTGCTGAAGTGCCGACGCCGGCCCCGGAGGAATTGGCGGCCTACATCGATCACACGCAGCTGCGGCCGACGGCAACCGACGCGCAGATCGACCGGCTCTGTGAGGAGGCGCGGACGTATGGCTTTTCGGCGGCCTGCGTGTCCCCGCCGCACGTGTCGCGAACGGCGCGGTCCCTGGAAGGCACCGATGTCACCCCGTGTACGGTCGTGGGCTTTCCCCACGGGGCCAACCAACCGGCCATCAAGGCGCAGGAGGCAGAGCGGGCGGTGATGGCCGGTGCCCGAGAGCTCGACATGGTCCTCGCGCTCGGGGCTCTCGCCAGTGGTCGGTACTCCGATGCGGAGGCCGACGTGCGGGCCGTTGTCACCGCGGCTCGAGAGACTGGTGAGGCGGTGGGAACGCACGTACTGGTGAAGGTTATTCTCGAAACGGCTCTGCTCGATCTTCCGCAAACGGCGATTGCCTGTGTGATTGCCAAACGGGCCGGGGCGGATTTCGTGAAGACCTCCACCGGCTTTGCTTCCACCGGGGCCCGCGCTGAGGACGTGGCGCTTATGCGCCAGATCGTGGGGCCAGAGTTCGGCGTGAAGGCGTCCGGCGGCGTCGGGTCGGCGGCCGACGCCACGCGCATGCTGGCCCATGGGGCCATCCGGATCGGGGCCAGCGGGTCGGTGGCGATTATTGAAGAGGCGCGCGCCGGTCGATAGCCGCCGGTCCTCACCGACGTACTCTGTTCGACTGATTGCCTGGAGCGCACAAATGCCCATTCGTTCTCTGATTGCTCTTTCGATGGTTGGGTGGGTCGTGCTCGCGGCCTGCAGCGGTCCGTCCCAGTCCGGCCAACGAGGATCGGCAACGGGGCCCGACCCTGAAACGCCGCCGGCCGAGAACACCCGCTCCGCCGTGACGGTGGTCCAGTATGAGACCTTCGACGTATCGACCTACCCGGCGCGCCCGCCGGAGCAGACCGTGGAGGTGACTCATCAGGTGCCCCGGCGTCTCATGCAGGGCCGGGCCGACGAAGGCGTTAAGCAGACTGTCGAGGGCTTTCGAGTGCAGGTGTTCTCGGCCCAAGATCAGGAGGCGGCCCAGGACTTCCGCGAGCAGGTTCGGCAGTGGTGGGCGGCGGTGAAGGCTGACGCACCGGACGCGCTTGGGGAGCAGCCGCCGATTGTAATTGAGTATGCGCAGCCCTACTACCGCGTGCGCATCGGGGCGTTTGCCGAGCGGGAGCAGGCGGCCGAGGCCCTAGAGTTCGTCCAGAAAAAGTTTTCAGGAGCCTTCGCGGCGCAGAGTACGGTGACGGTGACCCGTTAGGTGTTTTCAACCGATTCCGCTTTCGAGGAACGGTGTCGTTCTTGCTGGGAAGGGGAGGAGGGATGCGTGATGCGTATTGCGTGATGCGTGAGATGCGAGATGCGTGCGGATTCCCCCATGCTGCCATCCCGCATCACGACGGGATTTGCACGGCCTCCGGGATCGTTGCCGGGTCGGCGAGATAGGTGGGCAGCGCCTCGGCGAGGATAGGCGCTGTGAGCAGGCCCTTTGAGCCGAGGGCCGTAAACGTCCAGAGTCGGGTGCGCTGGGGCAGGGGGCCGAGGATCGGGAGGTTGGTGTTGGTGTGTTTGACCCGTACGCCGGCCCGCACCTCCACCACATCGGCGGTATCGACGCCCGGCACCATGCGGGCTGTCTTCTCCCGGATGTAAGCCGTAGCATCAGGATCTGGGTCCAGGTTGTTGAAGTTGTTGTTGTAGTTGCTGCCGAGGATGAGGGTGTCGCCATCAGGCACTACGTAGCCGTGGCCGGAGAGGGGCAGAAGGGGAGTGGGAAGCGCCTCGGGGCGACGCACGCGCACCGTTTGGCCCTTCACGCCCTCTAGGCCGAGGCGTCGCAGCTCCGGAAACGGCGGGTGGCCCTGTCCGAGGGCGAGAATCACCCGGTCGGCGCGCAGTTCTTCTGTATCGTCCCCGCGCTCCGCCTCCACGACGGCTGCCGAGGGCGTCTCGCGCCAGTACAGGACCGGGGCCTGCGTCTCGACCGTCGCCCCTCGTTCCACGGCGGCGTCGAGCACCGCTCGAACCAGCGCGGCCACGTCGATGGAGCCCCCGCGCGGGACGAAGAATCCGCCGACGTCCGTCTGGACGGCGGGTACGCGGTCCGCAACCTCGGCGGGCGAGAGCCACTGCGCGAGATCGGGATATTCGGCGGCGGCTTCGCGGAAGGGCGCCTCCTGATCGTCCTCGATGACCGGGCGCAGCACACCCCGGGGGGGGAACAGGTTGGGCACCCCGGCATCGGCGACCAGCGACGACACGGCGTCGAGCGCTTCTCGGAGGCGCCACACCGGACGGGCCCGGCGGCCTACGAACGGATTCACAAGTCCGGCGGCGGCCCCCGACGCCCCAGCGGCCGGGGTTTCGGCCTCCAGGAGGTACACGTCGAAGTGAGGACTCAGCCGAAAGGCGGCGCACGCACCGGCCAGGCCGCCGCCGACGATAATCACGTCTGCGTCGTACGACATTGCGGAAAGAAGCGGTAATGAAATGTTGCGAGGGCATTTCACGCATGTTCGAAGGCACCGTTCGGCAGCATGGAGGATGGTGAAAAATCCGGGACACTGCAGGTCGCTTGTGCTCGTCCCGGAACGACAGGTCCCGCCCCGGGTGGGAATTATCCTGCGGAAAAAGGGTGCTGTGCCCTCTTCCGGGCTGCGTTTTTGGAGTCTCCGATTCCTGTTATGAGCAACGACGTGCTGATTGTCGGCGGAGGCACTGTCGGGCTTGCCACCGGGTTTGAGCTGGTTCGGAAGGGGACGCCCGTCACGCTGTTCGAAAAAGGGAAGGCCGGGCACGGCACGTCCTGGCAGGCCGCGGGCATGCTGGCCCCCGACGCCGAGATTGGGTTCGAGGAGCTGGAGCTGTACGAGCTGAATCGAGAGAGCCTGCGCCGCTGGCCTGACTTTGCCGAGCGCGTCGAGACCGCAAGCGGCGTCAATGTGGATTACCGCGACGAGGGCACCCTCATCGTGGCCGACGACCGGGACAGTGCCGAGGCCCTGCGGCGCCTGTACGAGTTTCAAGAGGAGCAGGGGCTGAACGTGGAGTGGCTGACCGGCGAAGAGGCCCGCAAGATTGAACCGTTTGTAGCGCCGCGCCTCTCGGCGGCCGTCTACGCCCCGTCTGACCACCAGGTTGACAATCGGCAGTTGCTAACGGCGCTCCGCGAGGCGTTTGTGGCGGAGGGGGGCACGCTCCACGAGGAGACGCCGGTGGCGGCGGTGGCCCCCGACGAGGCGACGCCCGCCGTGGTGACGGAGGATGGGACGCGGGTGGAGGGGAAGGAGGTGGTCGTCGCCGCGGGAGTGTGGTCCCGAGATCTCGACGGACTGACGCCCGACGCGCAGCCGCCGGTGCGGCCGGTGAAGGGTCAGATGATTCAGCTGCGGCGCGAGCGGCCGTTCGACCTGCAGCACGTGATTCGGGGGCCGGACGCATACCTCGCGCCCAAGAGCAGCGGGCGCATCGTGGTGGGCGCGACCAGCGAAGAGATGGGCTTCGACACCACCGTGACCGCCGGGGGGCTCTACGATTTGTTAGAGGGGGCGTGGGAGGTGGTGCCCGGCATTTACGACCTGCCGGTGGACGACACGTGGGCGGGACTCCGGCCCGCGAGTCGGGACCACGCGCCGCTGCTGGGGCGCACGGCGGCACCCGGCGTCATCATGGCCACGGGGCACTACCGGCACGGCATCCTGCTGACTCCCGTCACGGCCGAAGAGGTGGCCACTCTGGTCCGCACCGGAGAAACCTCCGACTGGCTGGGGCCGTTCGCCCCTACTCGTTTTCCCAATGCCCAATCGCCGAGTCCCACGGCATGAGCTCTACGACCGACGCCCCCATTCCCGTCACCGTCAACGGCGAAGCCCGAACGGTGCCCAATGGATACCCGCTTCTGGACGTGCTCCGTGATCTGGAAATCGACCCGGAGGACGCCCCCGGGGTTGCTGTAGCCATCAACGACAGCGTGATCCGCAGCCAGGACTGGGACAACGTGACGCTGTCGGAGGAAGACACCGTTGAGGTCATCCAGGCGCAGCAGGGCGGATGAGCCTGCGTCGCCGGAGCGCGGTCGGAAAAGAAGGTTCTGGCTTGGCATGCGAGAGCGATCGGTGCCGAGATCGGGTTCGTGCCACGCATCACTGCTGCCCAGATTGGTATGAGCAACGATGTACACAGCAACGGATCGGTGGGGAGCGGAGGAGAGGATCCGCTCGTGATCGGCGACTACGAGTTTTCGTCCCGACTCATCGTAGGGACCAGCCGGTACCCGAATCCGCAGGTCATGCTCGATGCCCTGGACGCCACCGGGACCGAACTCGTGACCGTTGCGATCCGGCGGGTGAATGTGGAGAATCCCGCGCCCGAAAGCCATCTCGATCTCCTCCGTCAAGGAGGATATGAGATTCTGCCCAACACGGCCGGATGTTACACGGCTCGTGAGGCAGTGCTTGTTGCTCAACTGGCTCGCGAGGCGCTGGGCACCGACCTCATCAAACTGGAGGTCATCGGGGACGACGAGACGTTGATGCCGGACGTGGAGCAGCTGCTGAACGCCGCCAAGACGCTGGTGGACGACGGCTTTACGGTCCTTGCCTATGCGAACGACGATCCCATCACGTGCCGTAAACTCGCCAATCTCGGGTGCGCAGCCGTCATGCCGCTCGGGTCGCCGATCGGCAGCGGCATGGGCCTCGTGAACCCGTACAACCTGCGCATCATCCGCGAGGAGGTGGACGACGAGACGCCGCTGATCGTCGATGCCGGCATCGGGACGGCCAGCGACGCCGCGACGGCGATGGAACTCGGCTACGACGGCGTCCTGCTGAACACGGCTATTGCCGAGGCGCAGCATCCCGTGCAGATGGCCCGCGCCATGCGCCTAGCCGTCGAGGCCGGGCGGCACGCCCAGCGGGCCGGGCGCATCCCGCGCCGTTTATACGCCCAGCAGTCGTCGCCGTCAGCAGGACGGGTGCAGGTCGATGAGTAAAGGACGGATTGTGCCGGAGAACTGTTGGGAGTGCCTCTACAGGGAATTCGTTGTCGCCGTCATCGACAATTGGTATCGTTGTACGAAAACATACCTCCTTGTTTGCGACCGGTAGGCTCGTATGGCCGATCTTCCATATCCCTGTCTCGCACTCATTGCCGACGGATTTACGCACGACGACCGGGCCGACCGGGCCGTGACCGCCGTCAAGGCCGGAGTACGCTGGGTGCACCTCCGCGACCACCAGGCGAGCCGCGACGCGTTCGAGGCGGCGGCCCGCGACCTCGTTCCCCGTCTGCGAGACATGGCGAGCGACGTGACGGTCACGGTTAACACGCGGCTTCCGGTCGCACAGGCCCACGACACTGGGCTGCACCTGGGCTGGCGAGGACCGTCGGTTGAAGACGCTCGGGAGGCCCTTGATCCGGGCGCTATGCTCGGGTACTCAGCCCACGAGGAGGTGGGCATCACCGGCGACCGCGCCCTGGATGTCGACTACTACTTCTTTAGTCCCGTGTACGAAACCGGGAGCAAGCCCGATCAACCCCCGACCGGAATCGGAGCCCTCCGGTCCTTCTGTCAAACGGCCGCTCCGACTCCCACCATTGCACTCGGCGGCATCGCGCCGGAGCGGGTGCGCGCCTGTCGGGAGGCGGGCGCGGAGGGCGTCGCGGTGCTTTCCGGCATCATGGACGCCGAGGCACCCGTGGCCGCCACCCGCGCTTACCTGCGGGCCCTGGGCGAATTGGCCTGAGCATCCCTTTCCGTTGCACGTTAGCATGGAGTCTCCCCTCGTTTATGTCGAAACCTGTAGCTCTTACGATTGCCGGAAGCGATTCGGGCGGCGGCGCCGGCATTCAGGCCGACATCAAATCGATGGAGGCCAACGGCGTCTTCGCCGCGTCGGCCCTTGCGGCCGTGACGGCGCAGAACACCGAAACCGTCGCGGAGGCACACGACCTGCCGCCGTCGCTCGTGGCGGCTCAGATCGACGCCGTGGCGACGGATATGGAGGTCCGCGTCGCGAAAACCGGCATGTTGTCCAGTCCGGCAATTATCGAGACGGTCGCTGACCGCGTGGAGGCGCACGACCTGACGCCGCTGGTCGTGGACCCAGTCATGATTTCGAAAACTGGGTTCAAGCTCCTCCAGGACGAAGCGATTGAGACGCTGCTTGAGGTGCTCGTGCCGCGGGCGACACTTATTACGCCGAACCTGCACGAGGCTGCTCATTTGACCTCGGTCGACGCGATCAAGACGGCTGCGGATCTGCAGGCGGCGGCCGAGGCGTTGTTCGACCGTGGCCCGAACGCCGTGCTGGCGAAGGGGGGACACCTGCCCGAAGAGGACGAGGCCGTGGACGTGCTCGCGAGTGAAGACGGCGTCCACACCGTGTCGGCGCCTCGCATCGATACCCCCCATACGCACGGGACAGGGTGCACCTACGCGTCCGCCATCGCGGCGAACCTCGCGAAGGGACACGACCTGGGGCCCGCCGTGGAACGGGCGAAGCGCTATGTGACGGAGGCCATCCGGCACGCTCTACCGCTGGGGGCCGGACGCGGGCCCACCAACCACTTTTTTCATCTGAATGCTGAGGCGGCAGTGTCGGATGCAGGCACGAGCGCGCAGGACTGACGCTTACCCCTCGTCCGGGTTCGGATCGTCAGGGGACTGGGCACCGGCAATCTTCGGGGCGGGGGCGTCGGCATTCTGGACGGCGTGAAGCAGGTCGAGCCGGGCCTGGTACTGCTCGATGTGAAGGCGTGGGGGGGGCTGGTCGCCCTGGATCGTGATGACTTCTTCGCAGACCATCTCGATGGCGCGCTCGGCGATGATCGAGGGCGTCAGGCCCAGCTGCTTGGCGACGGCCTTGAGACGCTGGGCGCGGTCGCTCGGCAGGGAGAGCCGAAGGCCCACCGTGTCCTCCTCGGGCAGGTCGACGCCGCCCTCTTCCGGCGGGGAGTTGAACAGCGTCTGGAGGCTTTCAGAAGGTGCTGCGTCGGAGTCAGGGGAACTCACGTGGAGAAAAGCGACTGGTGCAGAACAGAGACAGGACTGACAAATGCTGCAAAGGACGTGCCAGTTGGGTGCCCGTACCGCTACTTGGAGAAAAAAGCGACTAGTGGGGAGCTGCGATCTCCGAATAGAGACGGTTGAACACTTCGTGAGGACCGCAGCCGACGGATCTTTTTCCGGGGCAGGGGCGTGGAGTACTATCGGCGAAGGAAAAACGCCGTGGCACATATCTGCCCGTAGCTCAGATGGACAGAGCAGTTGATTACGGATCAACAGGTCGGGGGTTCGAATCCTCCCGGGCAGGCACACCCTCTCAGGCCTCGGTCTGAGAGGGCTTTTTTATTTGAGGACACTCGACCGGGGCCGTATTCATCGCTTCCAGTTCATCGTTGAGGAGCGACAGGCTGTGCCGCGTGTCGATGGTAGGCTTCAGCCTCGTCAACAGGTTCAGCAGGCCCACTAGCGCCTTGTTGAGAAAGATGAAGTGCGGCGAGCCGGCCACCTCCCGAAGCTCTGAGGCCTGCTTGAAGCACTTGTGCAGGCGCTCGCGAAAGTCGGGGTTGCCGAAGTCGAACTGTGGCTCGCGATACGGCTCCACGATGAGCGAGCCGTAGCGGTCGAAGAACTGGCGGATCTCGTCGCGGACCGAGGCGGACAGCCCGTCGTGGAGAAGGTCGAGCTCGTGCAAGAGATGATCAATCCGTGCCTCGTCGTGGGCCATGCGGGCCCGGTAGAGGCGCAGCATATCGTCCCGAAAGGACTGCGGCAGCGTTTTGACACAGCCAAAGTCGATGACGCCGAGGGTGCCGTCGTCGCGGAAGAGGAAGTTGCCGGGGTGCGTGTCGGCGTGCAGGGTGCGCTGGTTGCTGGCCACCTGTTCGTGCAGGAAGTCCCACAGAAGTTGGCCGTACCGGTCGCGCGCGGCCTGGTCGGGGTTGTCGTCCAGGAACGCGTCTAGGTGGCGGCCATCCACGTGCGTCATTGTGAGGACGGTTTCGGTCGTGTGCTCCGGCACCGACCGGGGCGTGACGATGCCGTCTCGGTGGAATTCATCGGCGAAGTAGTCGATGTTGTCGGCCTCGTTGAGGTAGTCGGTTTCCTCACGGAGACGGGCGCGCACCTCTTCAAAGTGCTCGTCCACGTTGCCGCCGCTCACGAGGCGCTTGAAGAGGGTGCGGGCCACCGAGAGGTCCGACTCAATGGTTTCGCGGACGTTGGGGTACTGTACCTTGATTACCACGTCGCGTCCGTTCGAGAGCGTGGCTCGGTGCACCTGGCCGATGGAGGCGGCGGCCATTGCCTCGGACTCGAACGAGTCGAAGACCATCTCCGGAAACTGTCCCAGCGCGTCGCGAATGCGCTTTCGGACGAGCGCCTTGTTCATCGGTGGCACGCTGTACTGCGCTTCCGCCATGACCTCCATGAACTCGTCCGGCATCATGCCGGTGTCCATGCTCATCGACTGGGCCAGCTTGAGAGCCGTCCCCCGCAGGCGCGTGAATTCGCGGAAAAGCGCCTCCGCATTCTGGGTGTTGAGGTCGCTCTTGCGCTCGTCGGCATCCCCGCCGCGGCCCGTCACGCGGTCGGCCAGGTACTGCGCGTAGTTCTTTCCGACCTCCAGGCCCGTCTTCGCAAAGATCTTGCTGCGTTCGAGCTTCGAGGCCGGGAAGCCATCCGAAGAGTTGTGCTCGGCCATAAGACGAAGTCGCAATCGTGGAAGAGGAGGATCGTGATGCGTACTGCGTGTTGCGTATCCTCTCCGATCACGGAATACGCAAATTACGGAATATGCACGCAGGTCACGCGTCGGGGTCTCGCCGCTCGGGGAGAAGCCATCCCACCAGCGGCAGCCAGCGCAGGCCCAGCGCGTCGTTCTGCACGATATGCCAAGCCAAGTTCACACCTCGTGACACGCCGCGGAAGGTAACCAGTTCAGCGACGAATGCAACGAGCTTGTCGATGAGGGCTGTCGTGGCGGCCTGGTCCTCGGTCTCGTCGCTGATCCAGTGGCGGATGAGGGCGTAGGTGACCTCGACCAGTACCTCGTGCACCGGCCAGACGCCCGTAAACAAGCGGGTGGGCTGGGGAATGGCCTCATCGGTGAGAAGCGCGCGCAGCTCGGTGCGCACCTCGTTCCGGAATGCGGAGTTGTACCGAACGGCGCTGTCGAAGGTGGCCTGCACGAAGCCGCGGTGCTCGCCCAGGGTGTCGAGCAGGATGTAGTAGAAGGAGGCCAGTCGCTCTTCGAAGGTGAACGACTCGTAGCCCTCCGTGGCGGCAGAGAGGAGGCGGTACTGGTCGAGCGCCAGGTCGTAGAACGCCGGGTACAGCTCGGCAGAGTCGTCGAAGTGGGCGGTGAACGTATTTCCGTCGACGCCGGCCTCCGCACAGACGGTGTCGACGGGCGGTGGGTCGGTGTACGAACCGCCCAGGCTCAGGGCCGCTTCGACGAGTTGCTTGCGTTCGGCAAAGGCGTCGGGATCGGGAATGGCCGGAGGACGTGTTGGGCAAAGCGTTGTCGGAAAACATTGTTCGAACGGGCGCGGCGCATGATCCCGCGCGGGCGACGATGGGATCGACCGAGCGGGGACAATTTCGCACACGACTGTGAATTTTGTCGATGAACAAACAATTATGTGTCCTGGAAATACGCACTAAGACTCAAAACCCAACAGACGCCTCACCTCCATGTTGCTTCTTCCTCTGTTCCAGCCTCGAGCTCGTCTGCTCGTGCTGGTGCTGGGAGGAATGATTGTGGGAGCGGGAGTTGGACACGCACAGGTGCCGACCCCGGCCGACGTGTTCGGCTTTGAGCCGGGTGCGGACTACAAGATGGCGGATTACGACCAGCTGACGCAGTATTACCGTCAGCTCAGCGCAGCGAGCGACCGCGTGAACATGACAGAAATCGGCACAAGCGCCGAAGGACGCTCTCTGAAGCTGCTCCTCATCTCGAGCACGGACAACCTCAAGTCCCTCGACCGCTGGCGAGAGATCAGTGCTACGCTAGCGCGAGCCCGGGTCAACGATAAAAAGGCACGACAACTGGCCGAGGAGGGACGCGCCGTGATCTGGATCGACGCCGGTCTGCATTCGACGGAGCCAGCCCCCGGACAGGCCTTGCCGAGGTTGGCCTACCGGATGGCGACCGACGAGGGCCCGGAGATGCGGGCCATTCGGGACAACACGGTGCTGCTCCTCATGCCTATGATGAATCCCGATGGGCTTGAGACGGTGAAGCAGTGGTACGACCGGGTGTTGAATACGCCCTACGAGACCACCGATCCGCCGCGGCTCTACCACCCCTACGCGGGCCACAGCACCAACCGCGACTGGTTCATGAATAACCTGCCTGAGACCCGGGCGGTGACGGAGGTGCTGTACAACGAGTGGTATCCACAAATCGTCCTCGATCACCACCAGACGGCCCCCGAGTGGGCGCGGATCTTCATCCCGCCCTTTGCCGAGCCGGTCAATTCGCGCATTCACCCCGACGTGGTGGCAGGCGTAAACGAAATCGGGACGGCCATGGGGCAGCGGTTTGCTGAAAAAAAGATGCCGGGCGTTATCTCCGGCGACACCTACACGATGTACTGGAACGGGGGAATGCGCACGACGCCCTATTTTCACAATCAGCTCGGCATTCTCACGGAGGTGGCCCACGCCACCCCGTCGCCGCAGTACTACGCCACCGATTCGACCTCGGCCCGTGCCGGGACGGGGACGGGCAGCACCGCGCAGCTGCACACGGCGCCGTGGTCGGGGGGCGACTCCCACTTCCGAGACGCCGTCGAGTACACGAACACGGCGTCAATGGCAGTGCTGGACCATGCGGCCCGGAAGTCTACCGAACTGCTTTACAACATGTATGAGATGGGGCGGGACGCCATTGAAAAGGGGCAGTCCGGCGATCCGTATGCCTATGTCGTGCCGCCGGATCAGTGGCATCCGCGGGAGGCCCACAATCTCATCAATATTCTCCGGCAGGGTGGTGTTGAAGTTCAGCGTGCGACGGCGTCGTTCGAAGCCGAGGGGACTACGTACCCAGCGGGCAGCTTCGTTGTCCCGACGGCACAGGCCTTTCGGCCGTACGTGCTGGATCTGATGGAGCCGCAGTCCTACCCCGCGCAGCGCACGAGCGACGGACAGCTCAAGGCGCCGTACGACCGGGCCGGCTGGACACTGCCGATGCAGATGGGCGTTACGGCTCACCGGATCGCGTCGGCATTCGAGGCGCCGCTGGAAGCAGTTCGGGATTCGGTACGGCCCGCCCCGGGGACGGTCCGTGGCAACGATGACTTCGGGTACGTGCTCTCGCATCGGCCCAATACCAGCATCGAGGTGGTCCACGACTTGCTCGCCGCCGGCGAGCAAGTGTATTGGGTAGCGGGCAGCGTGAACGAACACGGATTCACGAACGGAGATATCGTTGTGCGGCGCCAATCGGGGACGAGGGCACGGATCCAGGCACTGGCCCGGACGCATGGACTCGACGTGCAGGGACTGCCCGAGGCGCCGCAGGAATCGCTCCGTCGCCTTCGGCCCCCGAAGGTTGGGATTTACAAGTCGTGGGTGCCGAGCCAGAATGAGGGCTGGACGCGCTGGCTGATGAAGCAGTACGACCTGCCGGTCGACATCCTTCGTGACGATCAGATTCGGAACGGGGATCTCTCGCAGTATACGACCATCATTCTTCCGCATCACCGGTCTACCGACAAGCTGCTCAGTGGGCACGAGCGGGGCGCGATGCCGGCCCCGTTCGTGGGCGGGCTCGGCCTCGACGGGGCGCTGGCACTGGAGCGGTACGTGAAGGCGGGGGGTACGCTCCTGGCTGTTGACCGGGCCGGTCAGTTCGCGATCCAGCAGTTCGGACTGCCGGTGCGAGATGTCACCCGCGGGCTGCCGACGGAGTCGTTGTCGGTGCCCGGGTCCCTACTCCGGACGGTTATCAACACCGAGCATCCGCTCGGCTATGGCCTGCCCGATACGGTTGCGGCGTCGTTTATGCAGAGCCGAGCGTTCGAGCCGGTGCAACAGCGTCACGCCCGGGAGGGCGGTGGGGAGGCATCATCGAGCCTGCCGGTGGAGGTGGTAGCTCGGTACGCGGAGGACGACCTGCTCATGAGCGGGTGGGCCCGCGGGGCGAAACGTCACATCGGAGGAATGGCAGCGGTGATGCGGGTGCAGGAAGGAAAAGGAAACGTGGTGTTGTTTGGGGCTCGCCCGCAGTTTCGTGGACAGCCACGGGGCACGTTCAAGCTCCTCTTTAACGCCGTGCACGCGGCCACAATCGACGAGGGAGCGCCGCAGCGGGCGTCGACGAAGTCGCCCGCCCAGCCCAGCTCACGGTCGCGGCTGGAGGCCGACACCGAGGAGTGACCGTTCCGGGGCTACCGCAATTCGTCGAGCAGGGCACGGGCCTCGCGCCTGTGTTCGTCTTCGAAGGGAGAGCCCGAGGTAGCGAGGGCTCGTTGTAGGTGCGCGCGGGCGCTGCTGTCTCGGCCGACTTCCAGGTACGTCTTGGCCAGTTCCAGGTGGTTGTACGGCTTTGACTCCAGAGCAATGGCTTGCTTGAAGTCGTCGACCGATTGCTCGAACGAGGCCGGGGGCAGGCCGCCGTAGATGGCTTTGGCAAGGGTCTTTTTGATGATGTTGATGTCGGCTACCTCCCGGTGCCATCGTCCCCGCAGGTGATAGGCCGGGGCGAGGGCGGAGTCGAGCGCGAGGGCGCGGTCCGTATGGGTTTTTACGAGGCGGGAGTATCGAATCCGTGTGCCCCGCTTGGTGTGGAGGGTGAGCCGTCCGGCAGCGAGCGCCGTGACCAGGTGCGCCCAGGCGTGGGTCGAGTCGAGTTCACAGGCACGGCGGGCCAGGGCGAGCGCGCGTCGGTGGCGGGCGATCGTTGAGTCGCTGGAAGCGACAACTCGCTGGGCCCGGCCCAGGTCCGACCACATGAGGGCGCGACGCCAGAGAATGGACACATCGCGCGTAGAGTCGGGGGCGAGGCGCTGGAGGACTGTGAGGGCTTTCCGGAACTGGCCGCGGACGCGGAGGCTGTCGATAAGGGCCAGGGTCGAGTCGGGGGCGGCAGCGGATTGTTCTGCAGCAGGCTGTCCTGCAGCGGGACCCACCAGAAGCAGGGCGAGAAGTCCGGCCGCCATAGTCCGGGCGCAAGACGAAAGGGACATGCGACGGAGAGTGAAATGCTGTTGGGAGATACAATCGTAGCAACGGCTACCGAAACCGGACGGTGCAGTTCAAATTCGGAACGCAGGGGAAATCGGTACTCCGACGGGGGGCGGAAGTGACGGCATCAGAGCCTGTTTTGTGAGCAGATGCGAAGCCGAGACGTAGTGGGCGAAGCTGCAAAATGGCGCCCAAATGTAACCTAGGCACACTGGTGTGCCAGAGCGGAGCTACCAGGGAAGAGATCTCAGACCTCCAATGCAGAAGGCGTTTTGCGCAAGAACCACGAAGTCGCGGATCACAGAACGTCCGCCAAACAGCTTCTCAGGGTGCAGATCGGGAGCCCCCAGCTTGCAGAGCCGGTACGTAACGAAAAATCATAGGAAAGCACAGATTGGAGCACACCGTTGTCCGTTGCGTTATACAACACGTGTTTGTTCGTCAAAAAGCGTTCCTGCCCGTTTGCTGTCTATGTTTTCCCGCCGTCATCGTCAGTATGTTGGACTTGCCGTCGTCATCATCGCGTACGTCGGGGGAATTGCTGGATGGTCGTGGGCCGTAGCGTCTCTCGATCGGGCGTCAACGTCCTCTCCGGACACGATGGCTGTCTGGCAGGATGTTCGTAGCGATGTGCGGCAGGAACACTTGATGCCGGAGAACCGCCGATGAGCCCACGCGATTTCCTGTCGACATTCGGGCTCCGCTCAGAAGCCATCCTCTACACCGGAGTGTGGGCCGCGGTGCTCGCGGTTGTCGGCAGTCGTTTGCACCCTCACGCTTGGGCACAACGGCGCGGGCCCTTCGCTGCGACGGCTTCGACGGAGCGTCACGCGGCCTTCGAACCGGTGCTCCGTCGCTTCGTGGACTCCACCGGAAATGTCGACTACGCCGGGCTGAAGGCACAAGTCGACTCGGTTTTGTCGCCGTATCTCCGACAGCTCGCCACAGCCCGACCCTCGACTCTGGACCGGGACGCCCGGCTGGCCTTCTGGATCAACGCCTACAACGCCTACACGCTCAAGCTCGTTGTCGACCACTACCCGGTGCGCACCATCTGGGGCGTCACGCCAGGGCCCGCTGAGCCTAAAGAGAACAGCCCTTTTTCGGTGGAGGCCGGGCCGGTGGCCGACACGGTGCGCACGCTCAACGAGATCGAGCACGAGATTATTCGCCGCCGGTTTGACGAACCCCGTATCCACTTCGCACTTGTCTGTGCCGCAAGCAGCTGTCCACGGCTTCGCCGTGAACCGTACACGGGGTCTCGGCTCGACGCGCAACTCAACGATCAGGCGAGCACCTTTCTGCATCACCCGATCAAGAACCGAATCCCGGCGGGGGGCGACCGTGTGGCATTTTCCCGCATTCTGAAGTGGCACGGCGAGGATTTCGGCCCCACAGCCGATGCGCTGCAGCGGGTCCTGGCCCCGCATTTCAACGGCAGAGTCCGGCGTCGGCTGGCCGACGCCAACTACGAGGTCACCTACCGTCCGTACGACTGGACACTGAACGCTCACGCGCCGCTGACGCCCAACTGAGTCTCCTCGCCCGCCCCTCACGAACATTTTTGTGCGGACTCGGGTATCTTGAGGCGAATGAAATGACCACCCCCTTTCGCACATCGCTCACTACCGATCCGTTCGACGCATGGCGTACGAGACGTACGAGCCGGTTATCGGCCTTGAAGTGCACGTCCAGCTCCAGACCGACTCCAAAATTTTCAGCCCCGACGCCACGACGTTCGGGGCCGAGCCCAACTCGCAGGTGGATCCCATCAGTCTGGGCCACCCGGGCACCTTGCCTGTGCTCAACCGAGAGGTGGTGGCGTCCGCGCTGCGGCTGGGCCTGGCCACGCACTGCTCGATTGCCGACCGCTCGGTGTTGGCTCGCAAGCACTACTTCTACCCGGACCTGCCGAAGGGCTATCAGATCTCCCAGTTCGAAACGCCGATTTGCTACGACGGCTACGTCGAGATCTACCCCGGCGAAGATGAGGAGGCCGGCGCGGACGCTGGGCGAGGCGATTCCAAGCGCATCGGGCTCACCCGCATCCACATGGAAGAGGACGCGGGCAAGTCCATTCACGACGACGGCGGCTCGACGCGGCTCGACTTCAACCGGTGCGGGGTGCCGCTGCTGGAGATGGTCACGGAGCCGGACCTGCGCTCTCCCCGGGAGGCATACCTCTTTCTGAATCGTCTCCGCCAGTTGGTGCGGTACCTGGGCGTCAGCGACGGCAACATGGAGGAGGGCTCCCTGCGATGCGACGCCAACGTGAGCATCCGGCCCCGCGGCCAGAGCGACTTCGGGACGCGGACGGAACTCAAGAACATGAATTCGATGCGCCATGTGGAAAAGGCGCTCGACTACGAGATCACGCGCCAGATTGCCGCCGTCGAGCGGGGCGAGGACATTCAGCAGCAAACGCTGCTGTGGGACCCGGACGCCGGGACCACCCGCCCGATGCGGTCAAAGGAGGAGGCGCACGACTACAGGTACATGCCGGATCCGGATCTGGTGGAAGTCGAGATCACCGACGAGATGGTTGAGGAGGTGGGGGCGGAGCTGCCGGAGCTGCCGCGGGACCGGCGCCATCGGTTTGTGGAGGAGGTGGGCCTTCCGTTGTACGATGCCGGGGTGCTTACCGAAGAGCGGGCCGTGGCCGATTATTTCGAGGAGACGCTCGAACAGCTTTACAAGCGGACGAAGGGGGGAGACACCGACGCGCAGGCGAAACTGGTGTCCAACCTCGTCATGACGGAGGTCATGCGTGTGCTCAACGAGCGCTCCATCATGATCGACGACTTCCCGATCTCGCCCGAGCGCCTGGCGCAGCTTGCCTACCTGCGTGCACAGGACAAGGTCAGCTCCAACGGGGCGCAGGAGGTCTTCGAGGTCATGCTGGAAAAGCCGGAGGCAAGTGCTGGGAAAATTGCCGACGACAGAGACCTGATTCAAGTCTCCGATGCCGGTTCCATCGAGCCCGTGGTTGATGCCGTCATTGACGATCACCCGGAGCAGGTCGAGACGTACCTTGGCGGCAAGGACGGCCTCCTGGGCTTCTTCATCGGGCAGGTCATGCAGCGATTTGATGGCTCTCCCGACCCGGAACTCGTCCGGGGGATGCTGCGCAAGAAGCTGGAGGCTCAGAAAGAAGCCGTCGAAGAGTAGTGGATGCCCTGACGCGGACGGCTGAGGGCCGCGTTCATTCCCCTGTATGTGAATCTCGGTTTCCGGAGTGCCCCTTTTCGATTCGGCACAGACCCTGCGACATTATCCTGTGGCTTCGCCCCCAAGCCTCTGTAATTCGGCATGGCCCGCACGGGTGCTGGTTCGGGGAGCCGTGTGCGGGGTGCTGCTTCTGGGGACAATGGCCGGGTGTGGGGGCGACGGGCCCGAGCAGGTGCAGAGTCACCTTCTGGGGCGCATTACCACGGAGAGCGGTGATGACTTTGGGGGGTTTCGAGTGCTGGTGGTGGACGTGGAGGGGCGGGCCATCGACACGCTGGGCCGGGCGGTCACGGCGTCCGACGGAGCGTTCGACCTCACCGTCACGGCGCCGGAGCGGGGCGTCTATCCGTTGACGATCTGGGGGCGCGACGGCCGGCGTCCGCTGACGAGCACCGATTACGTGGTCGTGGACGAGGATTCCGGCACGCTCCGTGCAGAGTTTCCGCTAGAGGATCGGAGCGTCCAGGTGCGGTCCGACGAGAACAGGGCGCTTAGGGCCTACCGCAATACAATTGCTCAGCACCGTCACGTGCTCGTTGAGCGGCTACGGACGGAGGCGGTCGACTCGAACGCGATCAGTCAAGGGGTGCGGCAGACCAGCAGCATGCTGTGGAATCTTCGGACGACGTTTCCGGAGACCTATGCCAGCCAGCTGGGCGCCGCGGAATCGCTGTCGCTGCTGGCAGGATGGGACGATTCGCTGGTAGTGGCGCGGGCCCGGCAGGTGGAGGGGGCAAATCCCCGGTACGTGGAGGTCGCTCAGATTGCCCGTCGGGCGGCAGCCCGTCTTCACGGGCAGAGGGCCGCTCTGGATTTGCTCGACACGTTTGCGGCACGGGCACAGGGGCCCGCGCAGCGTGCCGGTATCCAGGCCGCCCGCATTCGGCTGTTCATCGACAGTACCGAGGCTGAGGCCGCCCTATCGGCTGCGCAGCGTCTTCGCAACGAGTACCCCGACACCGAGTGGGCCGACTGGGCGGAACGGGTGCAGTACGAGATCGACAATCTTCGGGAAGGGATGCGGGCACCGCTCTTCGAAGCCCGTACCGTTCAAGGGGGCACCATTTCTCTGCTTGGTCTGGCAGGGCACCCCGTCGTCCTCGAATACTTTCGGCCCGGGAATACGCTCTATCAGCAACAGCTTGCCACCCGCAACGTGATGCACGAGCACACGCGGCCGGACTCCGTCACGTTCGTGTCGATCTCGGTATCGCCCGATACGCTCCTGTACCGCGCCTTTGCACAGAATCAGCCCGTTCCGGGCCGGGCCGTCATTGCGTCGGGCGGCATGGACGATGCTCTCGTCACGGCGTACAACGTGGCGGACGTGCCCACCCGTGTGCTCATCGACGCCACGGGCCGCATTGTGGGCCGCTATCCTGGCTCGGCATTCTTCACATTCCAGCGGGACCTGGCTCGATTGCTTCGGGCGTCCGAGTAGAGGGCCGCCGATCCGGCTTCTCAGCAATCCTTCACGAAATCCACCGCCGCTCTTCCTTGAAAGAGGGCGCGGTTCGGTGCTACGTTGCGAAGCAAGATTGTCTGCCCATCCCGCTCCGGGCGTTGAACAGCGACGGACGGCGGACAACAGCACCTCCAGATTCGGTGGAACCGGCGCGCGATGCCGGCGCAACGTTCGTTGATACGACCCTCACAGACCACACCTACGCACTCGTGCCGACACTTACGGGGACCATCTCGTACATCAAAAACTTCACTCAGGATCAGGACGTGGCGGCTGTCATGCCGTCATCGTCGTTTCTGGTTCGTCGCGTCTGCAAGTGGATTGACTTCGACGAGCCTGCCACCATCGTCGAGTATGGACCGGGGAATGGGGTATTCAGTGAGTACATCGCCGAGCACATGACAGCGGACTCCACACTGATACTGGTGGAGACCAATGCCGAGTTTGTGGAGATGCTCGAGGAAAAGTATGCGGACGACGACCGGGTATTCGTGGTGCAGGACCGGGCCGAATGTGTCGAGCAGATTCTCGCCGATCACGACCTGGACGAGGTGGACTACATCGTGTCCGGCATTCCCTTCTCGTTCCTCGATGAGGAGACTCGGATCGAACTGCTGGAGACGACACACGATGTGTTGGTGGACGACGGGAAGTTTCTGGTGTACCAGTATTACAACCATCTGGAGGAGCCGCTGCGCGAGCACTTCGCCGAGGTGACCAAGGAGCGAGAGTACCTCAATGTGCCCCCGACGATTCGCGCCTATGAGGCTTGCAAGTAGGGGCGATTACGCCTCTGGGGGGAGGCCCAATCGTTTCTCTCGATTAGCTTGAACGGACGCTATGCTTATTGCTGGCAACTGGAAGATGAACACCGATCTTCCGGACGGAACGGCCCTCGCGGAAAACATTGCCGCGGGCATCGACGACGCCGACGTGGACTTTTCGGCTGTGGACTTTGCGGTGTGCCCGCCCTCTGTGCATCTGCAGGCGTTGAACGAGGCGCTGGACGGAAGCCCTGTGGCGCTTGGCGCGCAGGACGTGCACGCGGAGGAGGAGGGGGCATTTACGAGCGATGTCTCGGCGTCGATGCTCACGTCGGTCGGGTGCACCCACGTCATCCTGGGACACTCCGAGCGGCGCCAGTACTACGACGAAACCGACGCCGATGTCAACGCCAAGGCGCACCAGGCTCATGCTCACAAACTCGTGCCCATCATCTGCGTGGGCGAGATGCTCGACCAGCGGAAGGCGGGCGACGCCACGTCGGTGGTGCAGGCGCAGCTGGAAGGGGCGCTTGAGGGGCTGTCGGTAGACAGCGCCGACGAACTCGTGATTGCCTACGAACCGGTGTGGGCCATCGGCACCGGCGAGTCGGCCACTCCGGCGCAGGCGCAGGACATGCACGCCGTGATCCGAGACGATCTTGCCGACCGATATGGCGCGGACGTGGCGGCGGGCATTCCCATCGTGTATGGGGGCAGCATGAAGCCCTGGAATGCCGAGGAGCTTCTGTCCGAAGACGACGTGGACGGGGGCCTCATCGGCAGTGCCAGCTTAGAGGCGGAGTCGTTTCTCGGGATCGCTGAAGAGGCGGTGGGGGTGCTCGAAGGGGCAGCCGGCTAGGGGGCGAGAGGGACCCGGGCACCCACACGAGAACCGGATGGCTCTGTCTGTCCGCCGTCGATCGTTGTTTCCGTGCGTTCTCACGGATCGTCGGGGAGTGGGTATCATTCCGCAGACCTCCCGCAACCCTCCGCTCACCCCGGACGGATGAGACAAACAGCTTCTCATCGCACAAGCGCCTCCTGCGCTCCCGAGCACCTGCCAGCATACAGTTGGTCTGCACGTGTAGCAGGACACTGGACGTTTTGAGGACTGGGCTGTAAGTTACATTCCGTAGCGGAGTTCAGCTACACATCCATAATCAGAGCGCATGCGGTTCTGTTGGATCGAGAGCGTGGAGGATGTGGGGGCGGCTCACGCGCCTGCATCCGTACCCCCTCCCCCGTTGCACGCCTGAACCTTGAAGCAGATCTGGCATTAAGCACCGCTTGGACGCTGTGCATTACAGTTGTCGGCACCTTCGGTGAGCACGCCATTCTCCCATTTTGGATAGTTTCTGGGGCAATATATTTCGCCAGACGGACGAGGAATCCGTCTTCACGCTGTTGAAGGACATCCCGCTATTCGACGGCCTATCGAGCGGAGAGCTCTCCGACGTGAAGGCGACTCTTCATCGTCGAGAGTACGAGCCCGGAGAGGTGCTTTTTCATCAGGGGAATCCGGGGGTGGGGATGTACATCATTCAAGAAGGGACCATCGCAATTGTCGACGAGTCGACGGGCGATACGATCGTAGAACTGTCCGACGGCGATTTTTTCGGGGAGATGGCTCTTCTGAACGAGACGCCTCGTTCGGCCACCGCGGAGGCGCACACCAAGTCGGTCCTGTACGGCCTGTTTCGGCCCGATCTGCTGGGGCTCGTGGACCGAGACCCTGCACTGGGGGTAAAGATTCTGCTTCGCATGTCGCGCGTCATCAGCGAGCGGCTCGTGCAGACGAATGAAACCGTCCGGGAGCTTCGCGCTCGCCTGCACGAGTTGGACGCGGAGGTAGAAGCATAGCGTTCTCCCGACCGGATGGTGCGTCCAAACCGACGCTGGGCGTAGTCCTGCTGGTGCGTGCCATCGGCCGGATCGAGAAGCGCTGTGGTGCCGCGATCGCCCCGTAGATCGAGCCCTCACTCCTTTCGCACGCAGGCTGTGCGTTGGCTCCCCCTTTGTCGCGTTTCCGCACACTGACTGAGGTCCGTCCGGATCGGTGCTATGCCGCACGCAGACGAGGACCGCTCGATGACGACGATGGTGCAGAATTTTCTGCGCCGGATCCGCGGCCTGCTGTTTCTGGGAGGCGTGGCGGTCCTGTTTTATTTTCTGCAGGGCGTCGCGCAGCTGCTGCTCATCGCGGCGCTCGTGGCTTACATCCTGAATCCGCTCGTGAGCCGGCTTCAGGTCCAGATGAGTCGCACGCGGGCCACGCTCATCGTCTTCGGACTTCTGGTGGGGACAATGGTGGGGGGCGGGATGCTCATCGGCCCGGTCGTGGAGCAGCAAATCGAGGCGGTGCGGGCCAGCGTCGATCCGGATCGGGTCACGCATGTCATTCAACAACTCGACGCGCAGCTCAACGCCATCTCTAGCTCGATTGGAGGGGGCGAGGTCCGGTTCGAGGAGCGCATCGACCAGAAGTCGAAGGCGTGGACCCGGGGCGTCGTGAATATGGCCCCCGGTCTGCTGGGCCTCGTGACGAACATCATCCTGGTCCCCTTCATGGCGGTGTTTCTGCTTCGGGACGGACCGCAGATCAAGCGTGGGCTGATCCGATTCGTCCCGAACCGATACTTCGAGTTCAGCCTCGAAGCCCTCCACAAAATTGACATTCAGCTGGGAAATTATTTTCGGGGACTGGTGATGGAAATTTCCATCGTGAGTGTCCTGGCAATCACGGCTCTCTGGATGCTCAACGTCCCGGCGTTCGTGCTCATCGGTATTCTGGCGGGGATCACGACGGTGATCCCTTACGCGGGGTCGTTGCTCGGGGGAAGCGTTGGGGTTCTCATCAAGCTGGCCAGCACTGGGTCGGCATCGGCTGCTGCCGTTGTTCTACTTGCACTTCTTGCCATTCAGATTGCGGATGAGGCGCTCATTCAGCCGCTTGTCTTTGCGCAGGCGGTGGACTTGCATCCCCTTGAGGTGCTCATCGCCGTGTGGGTTGCCGCGCAGTTCTTCGGGGTTGTCGGCATGGTGCTGGCGATCCCGGTGACCAGTGCCGGGAAGGTGGTTATCTCGGAGGGGGCGGCGCTCATTCAGCAGTACCAGTTCAGTTGAGAAGAAACGGCCTGACGGTCTGCCTGCGCTCGAGTGTCTCCCCCTGTTCTGCTCGCCCTCGTCCGGGATCTGTGCGGCGTGATGTATTCGCGGTGCGGCGCCCTCGTTCAGCATTGCGGTTTTACGTCGCCCCCCTCCGGCTCCACCGGCCCGTTTGTCCTACGTGGTCGTCCGTTGGTCGTACTGCCCTCTCACAACGCGCTGAGGGAGGGGGGCTTTCGAGGGCCGCGCCGCAGAGGCACGAATTCCGACGAACTACTGTGTCCCCATGCGCGTCTGCTTGACTTCCAGAACGGGGTTTCGGACATTTAAGAGCGCCCCATACTTTCGTATCTCTTGATCCAGGTCTCTGCACTACTTATGTCCGATTCACTGGGATTAAAGGTTGTTAACCGCGTAGAGGAAACGGACCGGTTGCCGTTTCTGAAAGCACTCGCCCACATTGCGATTGTCGACGACACCGTCGACCTCGACGAGAAGGAGATGGTTAAAGATTACACCGAGGCATGGAATCTCGGTGCGTCGGCGAAAGAACAAGTCCGTGAAATTCTCGACGCGGAACTGTCACTCTCACTGAACGGGCTCGTGGCGGAGTTTTCGGAGACAGGGACGCGCTTTCTCCTGGTACAGGAGCTGATGCGACTCTCGCACGCGGACGGCACCTACGGCGACGCGGAACGGAAGGAAATCGCCGCCATCGCTCAACGGATGGGCATGGACGAGCGACAGTTTCGCGAAGTGGAGAAGTGGGTCGGGCGGGGACAAGCCTGGGAGGCCTCGTCCGGCGACGAGGGGGACGAAGGGGAGCTTGAGGAGGTGCTGGACCGCGACGACAATGAGGACGACGACGAGTACGACCTGTCTGACATTGATACGGGAGAGCCGAGCCTGGACGAGATTGATCCGGGCGGGTACGAGTTCGATGAGGAAGAGCTTGATGAACTCGATGAGGAGGCTGAGGAGGCCGATGCCAACGACGAAGACGCGGAGGAGGGAGCGGAAGAAGATTCCCAGGAACAACAGGCGTAATCCGTCGCCGAGCCGAAGAGTGGACCGGCGTGAAGTGCACTTCTGAACGAAAAATCCGGTGGTACGAATGCGTTCTCCAGTCAGCGATGTCCCTGAGATGGCTTCCTTAAGGGCCCACGAGTGCTCCCTGATACCGGTGTGCATCTCCCGAAGGAACCGCAGGCGGGGAAGGTCGTCTGATCTGTTCGATGAAGGGGGGCTGGCCCGGGAAGCGGAACGCATTGATTAATCGTCACGTCCCGTGCGGGCGGTTTTTGATCTTCGCGTTGAACCGTCCCGCGGCTGGAACGGCAGAGGGTGAACATAAGTGCATTTGTGGGATTCTATGCTCTTCCATCCGACAGTTGCTGCGCCCCTGGGAAGAGCATCCCGAGACGATTTCGGCTCTTCCCTTCACGGTCGTCACCTCCCACGCTTTTTCCGTCTATTTGACTTTGCCTGATGTCACGCACCGCTGAGCTTGCCATCTGCTTCGCCGACATCTGCGACAGCACAGCGCTGTTTGAGGAGTACGGCGACGACAAGGCCCGTGAGATCGTGGGACGAGTTCTCGACGTGATCTCGGACGTGGTTCGAGAGTACAATGGGACCGTCGTAAAAACCATTGGCGATGAGGTAATGGGGACGTTCCCCGAACTCATCGCCGCGACCAGTGCGGTGACGAAGTTCCCACAGGCCGTGCGCACTGACGAACGGACCGCGCCCCTCGGCATTGAGATTCGAGTCGGCATGTGTTACGGCTCGGTCGTCCAGGAAGACGATGGCGACGTGTACGGGGATGCCGTCAACACGGCGTCGCGCCTCGTGGACTGGGCTCGGGCAGCGCAGGTCGTGACCACGGCGACCACCCTGGAGCCACTGCCGGACTTTTTCGAAAGCCGGACTCGTAATCTGGGCGAAACCACGCTCCGGGGAAAAGAGGAAACGGTGGAGATTGTGGAGCTGCTGGGCGAGCAGAGCGGGTCCAACCTGACGGTGGTAGAGAGCGGCGGCCCACAGCCGGCACAGCAGGAGCAGACGCGGACCGTGCTGGCGCTGAAGTACGGAGGAGAGACCGTGACCGTAGAGGATGGGCCTCTCATGATCGGACGCGGTTCGAAGAGCGACCTGCAGGTGGCTGACTCCCGCGTATCACGGACGCACGCAGTGATTGAGCGGCAGCGCGACTCGTTCATGCTCACGGACAGTAGCACGAACGGGACCTACGTCCAGATCGGGGACGAGGAGGTCATGTTCTTACACCGAGAGCAGCTTCGGTTGCATGGGGAAGGACACCTGAGTCTCGGGCGTCACGTGGACGCCGACGAGGCGCAACTACTCACGTTTGAGTGCAAGGCGACCTCTTGACTTCACGACACGCGAGGGATCGAACGGCCGAAGCGTGAAGCCGAAGGTGTTATTCGTCTCCGTCGTCGGCGTCGTCGGCCGGGCCGTGCTCGTCGTAGTCGTTGACATGAAAGCCCTCTCCCTTGAAGATGACGCCGGCATTGCCGGTGATAATGCGCTCCACGTTCTGGCCGGTCTCCGGACATTCCTCCAACGGGTCCTCCGTGATCTTCTGCTGAACCTCAAAGGTGGTCCCGTCTTCGCGGCGGTAGGTATAGGTCGGCATAAGGGCAGTGGGAGATCCGGTGCGAGGAACATGAGAGAATGAAGTCCTGAGCGGAACGCGGTGGGCCTTGAAAAGTGTTCCGGGTTCGCGAAGTGAGGCGCAGGGTTGGACGAGAATTTTTAAAACCGGGACACTTGGGGGCGAAGGTATGCCCTCTTCGAGATCGTTAGCACGGGGAGGTGCTCGTGTGCCCCCGTCGTTAATCCTCGTCGCTGAACCGTCCGGATGAGGGGATGCCCTCTCCGGGGGAGCAGCGAGACGGCTACTACGGGGAGCAGCGAGACGGCTACTACGGAAGGTGGGCGTTGAGCCAATCGACGAGGTCGGTGAGCACGCTGTCCTTTTCCGGCTCGTGAAAGGTTTCGTGGTAGAGCCCCTCGTAGAACTGGAGGGTTTTGTCGGAGGTGCCCGCCCGTTCGTACAGCTCCTGGCTCCAGCGGGGACTCGTGAGCGTATCGGCGGTGCCGTGAACGACGAGAAACGGCGTGCGCAGGGCGTGCAGGCGGGCACGCGTCTCCTTCCCGGCCCGAAGCATCTCGGCCCCCGTCCGGGCCAGCACGCGCCCATGGTAGTTGAGGGGATCGGCCTCGGCCTCCTCCACGACAGCCGGGTCGCGCGAGATCGCGTCGTCGGGGGAGCGCACGGTCGGAAGGGTAGGCCACGCCCATCCGAGCAGTCGGGCGACGCGGCGCAGGAGCGGGGCCAGATCTGGATTGATCTCCAGTGCCGGGGCGCTCAACAGGAGGCCGCGCACCGACGGGGTCCGATTCAGTACGAACTTGAGGACGACGAGGCCGCCCATGCTGTGGCCAAACAAGAACAGGGGACGGTCCGGGCCCTGCGAGCGGACGGCACGCAGCACCTGATTAAGGTCGTCGAGGTACGTGTCGAATGTGTCGACATAGGCCCGACGCCCGCCGGAGCGCCCGTACCCTCGTTGGTCGTAGGCGTGCACACGGACATTCCGGTTCACGAGGGCATGGGCGACATCGCCGTAGCGGTTGCAGTGCTCAGCGTAGCCGTGCACCAGCAGGGCGAGTGCCTCCGGAGCGCCGGGAGGTGCCCAGTACTGGGTGTGGAGCGAGGTGCCGTCTTCCGTAACGAGGGTATCGCGGTGAGTCGGGGGAAACGCGATCATGACATACGCGGAGCCGAGGGAAGAGAATGCGCCGGACAGGTGGAGGTCGGGATGGAAAGGGGGACGCGACTGTACCCGGAACGAGAGAAACCGGTCGGGGCCCGGCGTGAATCCCATACCAAATTCGGGCAGGATCTCGCTGGGAGGAACAATCCCCACGAATACGTGATTTCTGCTTCCGCTATCTGCTCGTCGCCGAGTACATGCCTTCATGGGTGGTCTCCTGCTCACATCGCGCACGGTGGGGCTTCTTCTCCTCACGGGACTCGTCCTTCCCCTCGTGCGGGAGGTCGCCCGAGAGACCTTATCGAAAGCCCGGAAACAGTACGGGGCCGGCCGGTCGGCACAAACTCCCGTACCTCCGGTCGTGCGACTCGACCCCGCTGTTCTGTTCCGACGGGGGACGTTCGTCCCGGGCGGTCGGCTTGTGCGTCGGCTCGTCACGGCCCGTCCTATGGGCCCGTAGCCGACGTTGACGTTGCCGCGTTACCGGGGGATCGCCCCCCCTGACACCACACGCTGCCTGCAGTATGGGGCGTCTGTGTGTCTGATCTGAGAAGTGCGGCGGTGCGTGAGAGAAGCGGATCGATACCGGAGGGGCACGCACAGCGCGAATCGCGCCGGCTGATAACAGGTGATTCGGAGGAGAGAGGTCCCTCGACAGGGTGTTCAGCACCGCGCCGCTGCGCTGTGTTCTCGTAACTTTGCCTATGCAACTGAGCGAACGACTGAAATGCAGGGGAACGGATTGAAGCTTGGACTCACGATCTTCTTTGTTGGAATCTGCGGGTTTTACCTGTTCCCATCGGTTCAAAACTTGTACCTCTCGTACAAGATGGACCAGATGACGGCGGAAGAGCGCCAGGCGTATCAGACGAACAATCGGCAGTGGATTGAGGGGGTGCAGGAGGAGTCGCTGAACCTCGGGTTGGACCTGCAGGGAGGCATGCATGTGATCCTGGAGGTGGAGATGGGGAAGCGCCTCGAACAGCTGGCCCAGGATACCGACCAGGCGTTCCGGACCGCCCTCAACGCTGCAACCGAGCGGGCCCGGCAGGAGGACGTGAGTGTCGTGAACGCGTTCGTACAGGCGTTTGAAGAGAAGAATCCGGACGGACGGCTCTCACGCTACTTCCGGAACGAGTCGGAAGGCATCACGCGCCGGTCGACGAACGACGAGGTGCAGGAGTATCTTCAGAAGAAGGCCGACGACGCGGTGGACCAGGCGATGGATATTGTGCGGAACCGAGTGGACCGATACGGGGTGACGGAGCCGTCTATCCAGAAACAGGGGGCCCGACGGGTGTCGGTGGAACTCCCCGGGGTGGACGATCCGGCGCGCGTGCGGAGCTTGTTGGAGAGTGCGTCGCAACTCACATTCCATTTGATGGCCGATCCCCAGGAGTTGCGGGCGTCCGTCCAGCGCATCACTGAGTATTACGAGCCCTCGGCCACCGACACGGCCCAGGTGGCCGAGGCGGCGGACACGACCGCGCAGGACACCTCCGGGGCCATGACGGGCGACACGACGGAATCTGAGGGCACCGAGCTCGCTACTACCGACGACGACACGACGGAAGGCACGGCGCTCACCGAGTCGGAAACGGAGGAGAGTGCAGGCCCCCAGAACGATCTTCTCTCGGTGATGCAACCGCTGCCCCGCCAGGACGCGCCGGTCGTGGGGCGTGTGCTGGAGTCCGACACGGCCAGGGCAAACGAGCTGATGAGCCGACCGGCGGTCCGGAAGATGCTGCCGTCGGGGACCGAGCTCATGTGGGGGGCACGCAACTTGGCGCCGGAGGGGCAGGAGCCGATGTATCCGCTCCTGGCCGTGAAGGCGGAGCCGGAGCTGACCGGCGACGTGATCACCGAAGCGTCGGTGCAATTCGACCAGCAGACAAACCAGCCCGCTGTGTCGATGACAATGAACTCGGAGGGGGCGCGCGCCTGGTCTCGACTTACGGGGGCGAACGTCGGCAAGCAGGTGGCCATCGTGCTCGACAACATCGTGTACTCGAATCCGGTGGTCGAACAGCGCATCACCGGGGGACGCTCGTCCATCGACGGCCTGGAGAGCCGGCAGGAGGCCGAGGACATCGTGACGATTCTCCGGTCCGGGTCGCTGCCGGCGCCGGTCAACATCATTCAGGAGCGCACGGTCGGCCCGAGTCTCGGGGAATCTTCCATTCGCGCCGGAATCATCTCCATTGTCGTGGGGCTACTTCTGGTGGTCCTCTTCATGATTATGTACTACCGCACCGCTGGGGTTGTCGCCGACATTGCGCTTCTGCTGAACCTGATTCTGATTCTGGGCATTCTCGCCGGGTTCGGGGCGACGCTTACGCTGCCGGGGATCGCCGGCATTGTGCTGACGATCGGGATGGCGGTCGATGCCAACGTGCTCATCTACGACCGGGTGCGGGAGGAGCAAAATACTGGAAAAACGCTGCGGGCGGCCATCTCGGCCGGGTACGAGCAGTCCCTGAGCGCCATTCTCGACGCCAATATCACGACCTTCTTCATGGGCGTGATTCTGTATTCCTTCGGGGTCGGCCCGGTTCAGGGGTTCGCGGTCACGCTTATGGCCGGGATTCTCTCGTCGCTCTTCACCGCGATCATCGTCACGCGCCTCGTCTTCGACTACATGGTCGAGGAACGGCAGATGGACGTGAGCTACGGGTAGAATCGAGGAGCCGACGGCGGTCCCGTCCGCCCTTCTCTCTGTTGTGAACCAAGGACTTTCGGAGGATTATGCGTCTGTTCGAGAACGCTGACTACAGCCTCGTCACGAACCGTCGGATCGGGTACATCATTTCCGGCACGCTCCTGACGGTGAGCATTCTGTCCCTGCTTGTGCGGGGGCTAGCTCTGGGTATTGACTTCCGGGGCGGGTTCGAGTTTGTCGTGGGGAATACGCAGAACCTGAATACCGTGGACGTGCGGGGGGCTCTGACCGGCCCGCTTGATGGACAGCCCGAGGTGAAGACCTACGGGGATCAGGGACTGCTCATTCGGGCCTCGGTAAAGGGGGAAACTAATACCAACGAGGTGCAAAATACCATTGTGTCTACCATCCGGAACGAATTTCCCGAAGCGAATCCGAAGATTGAGAAGACGAGTGTTGTGGGGCCGCGCTTTGCTGAAGACTTGAAGCGGGGCGCCATCTACGCCGTCTTCGGAGCGCTCGCCGTCATCTTCCTGTACATCCTCGCCCGATTCGAGTGGCGATACAGCGTCGGCGCGGTGGCCGCGCTCATCCATGATGTCACAATCACGCTCGGCATCTTTTCAATCCTGGCGGGGGTGGTGCCCTTTTCTCTGCAGATCGATCAGGGCATCATCGCTGCGTTCCTCACCATCGTCGGGTACTCGCTCAACGACACGGTGGTGGTGTTTGACCGGGTGCGCGAGTACGTCAATCTTCTCAAGACGGAATCCTTTCCGACCATCGTCAACAAATCGATCAACGCAACCCTGAGCCGGACCGTCGTGACCTCGGTGACCACATTGATCGTAGTGACGGTCTTGTTTATCTTCGGGAGTGAGGTGCTTCGAGGCTTCTCGTTTGCCCTCATTATCGGAGTGATCATCGGGACTTACTCCTCCGTCTTCGTAGCGTCGCCCACGGTTGTGGAGCTGAACCGCCGCCTCGAACAGCCCGCTTAGCGAGAGAGACAGCGGCCCGATACCGTTTTCATTCGAGTCTTCGGAACGACCCCCGGGGCGTTCCGGTCGCGCACATGGATTGGGACGCCCGACGCAGTCCGCTGGGGGCGCTCTTGCGTTGGGCAGGGGGCAGGAAACGATTCATTGCTCACATTCGAGCGGTAGGGGGCAATCCAGGGCCTGTGTGCAGAGACGGGCCGGATTGAGCGACGCCAGAGGACACGCCGACCCGCGCGGGCGACGACCCTGCGCTCACTTCGTTTACAAACCAACGCTGAACGCAATGCCGGTATCTATCGTCATCGGAAGCCAGTGGGGAGATGAAGGGAAAGGGAAGATTACCGATCTCATGAGTCCGGACGTGGACGTTGTGGCGCGCTATCAGGGCGGGGCCAACGCCGGGCACACGATCGTCTGGGAAAATGAGGACGGGAGCGAGGACGAGTTTGTGCTCCACCTTGTGCCCAGTGGCATCTTCCACGACGACGTCGCGTGTGTGATTGGGAACGGGGTCGTGCTCGACCCGAAGGCTGTGCTGGACGAGATCGAGAAGATTAAGGCCCTCGGCATCGATGTCGAAGAGCGGCTGAAGATCTCCCACAATGCCCACCTCATCATGCCGTACCACAAGGCGGTGGAGGCGGCACAGGAAGAAGAGCGCGCCTCGGCCTCCGATGATGATGCCATCGGCACCACGGGCCGGGGCATCGGGCCGGCCTACACCGACAAGTTTGCGCGGTCCGGCATCCGGGTGGTGGATCTGCTCGACCGTGACGTGCTGCGCCAGAAACTGCGCCGCTCGATCGAAGAGAAGAATGCGATCCTGCGCGACATCTACGACGCAGAGGCGCTCGACGTGGACCGCATCGTCGAGGAGTATGTTGAGTTTGACCAGAAGATCGACTCGTACGTCACCGACACCTCGAAGTATCTCTGCAACCAGTTGGACGATGGCGCGCACGTGCTCGCCGAGGGCGCCCAGGGGTCGCTGCTGGATGTAGACTTCGGCAGTTATCCGTACGTCACCTCCAGTCACCCGACGGCGGGCGGGTGCTGCACGGGGCTCGGTGTACCGCCCACGTCCGTGGACCGGGTTCTCGGCATCGCGAAGGCGTACTGCACGCGGGTGGGCAACGGGCCCTTCCCCACTGAGCTCCACAACGAGGCGGGTGAGGCGTTGCGCCAGAAAGGGAGCGAGTTCGGGGCGACAACCGGGCGGCCCCGCCGCTGCGGATGGCTCGACCTCGTGGCGCTCCGCTATACGAGCATGATCAACGGCTTTAACGACCTCGCCGTCACGAAGCTCGACATTCTGTCGGGCATGGACGAGTTGAAGGTCTGCACGCAGTACCGGTACGACGGAAAGACGACCCGTCGCTTTCCGAGTGAGGCGCAGACGCTCGAAAGGGTGGACCCGGTATACGAAACACTGCCCGGCTGGGACGAAGAGATCACGGACGTGCGCCACTTCCACAATCTGCCGTCGGCCGCGAAGGACTACCTCGCCTTCATCGCCGAGTATCTGGGGACGGACGTAGGCATGGTATCGAACGGGCCGCGACGCGATCAGATCATCTCGGACGTGGAGGAGCCGGCGGCGGCGTAGACCCCGGCTCTGGATTGCAGCACTTGGACTTCGGGGGCCGGTTCTCGCCTCGCATCCGGAGTGCCGGTGCCGAGAGACGCCGAACTGGGAACTCGCCTGGGTCTGGTTCTTGAGAGGGGCGGATCCCTCTCTGGAATGTCGATCAAGACCTCGTCATGAAAACATACCGCTGGTCCGTTCGGCTCAAGCTCGGCCTCATCGTTGGGGCGGGCATCATTGCCGTGGCGTCGCTGTTGTACACGCAGCGGCTCGTTGATCGGCTCCGCGAGCGCGAGCAGGCCCTCATTCAGCTCTGGGCTGACGCGCAGGTGGAGCTGGTGCAGGCTCAACAGCAGGCCGTCAACCCCCACCTCGGCACGTTCCAGGAGTTGGAGGAATATCTGGAGCGCCTGGAGCAGAATCCGCGGGCCGAGGTGCCTCCAGACGCCGTGCTCGACCGCTACCAAACGGCGGTGACCTGGGCGCAAACCATGCCGCCTACGAATGAGGCGAACTTCATTCTCAACAGCATCATCCAGCCCAATCAGTTTGGCATTCCAGCCATTATCACCGACTCGAGTGGGCGTCACCCACGCTTTTGGCGCAACGTGGGAGTGCCGGGCACGCTGACGACGCCGCGCACAGATTCCGCGGAGGGCCTGAAGCGGCTGCGGACCCGAAAACGAGAGATGGCCGCGACCTTCGAGCCGATTCCCATCCGCGTCGAACTGCCCTCGACCGGGGGGCCCTCCGTGCTGGAGGCCGACCGGACGTTCACGCAGTACCTGTACTACGACGAATCGTGGCTCATCCGGGAACTGCGCATCTTTCCCTGGATCCAGCTGCTGTTCGTCGGCCTTTTCATCATGGTGGGATACTTCGGGTTCTCGTACATCCGGCGGAGCGAACAGAGCAGCCTCTGGATGGGCATGGCCCGCGAGGCGGCCCACCAGCTCGGCACGCCGCTGTCGAGCCTCATGGGGTGGATTCAGATACTGCGGACCTCGGATCTCGACGATGAGCAGCGAGAGGAGACGCTCGACGAGATCGAGAACGACGTGGAGCGCCTTCGTCGCATTGCCGACCGGTTCTCCGACATTGGGTCGCAGCCGAAGCTGAAGCGGCAGAATCTGGTCCCGATCATTCGGCAGACTGCTACCTATCTCCGCCGCCGACTGCCTCATCGCGGGCAGGACGTGGACCTGATCGTCGAGGTCCCGTCGTCGTTGGAGGTGGCGGTGAATCAGGAACTGTTTGTGTGGGTGCTGGAGAATTTGCTCAAGAATGCCCTCGATGCCATTGAGGACGAGGAGGGGACGATCCGGGTGACGGCGGGGCGTACGGAAGAGATGGTGTTCGTCGAGGTGATGGACACGGGGACGGGCATCCGACGGCACCAATGGGGCAACGTCTTTCGCCCCGGTTTCAGCACGAAGCAGCGCGGGTGGGGGCTGGGCCTCAGCTTGGCGCGCCGTGTGGTGCAGACTTATCACGGGGGCACGCTGGAGCTGAAATCGTCGACGGTGGGCGAGGGGTCAGTATTTCGGATCGAACTTCCCGGCCCGAACGCCCCTGCCGAGTCGGCGGCGGACCAGAGTTGAAGTCGGGCGCGCAGCGCGCTTTCGGGGAAAGACGGCGCCACGAGAACGAGGATGTCGTCCCGCTGGCGCCAGACCGCTACGCCCTGCCCGGTCTGCTTGCGGAAGAGGGGCGCTTGGGCCGAGGCCAGCTGGGTACGGAGGTCGGTGTTCAGGACGGCGAGACTGTCCATGCGATCCACGAGGGTGTAGTTGAAGGCGTAGACGACCATCCGACGGTCGGATTGGGCGTCGGTGTAGAGGAGGACCGGTACGGACTGGTCGGCCCACAAGGCGTCGCTGATGCCCAGCAGGGAGGCCTCTTTGATCGTCGGCACCGAGAGCCGTCGATTCCAGACGCGTCGCACGCATTCGGCGTCCGCTCCGCCTCGTCCGGCGCTTGGGACTGGTCCTGTGTCTCGAGCATCATCTGAAACAGCCAGGCGCGCTCGGTGGGGGGACGTTCGGTGGGGGGGCCGCGGCGGCGTTCTCATATACCTGTCGAATCAGGGAGCGGGCCTCGTCGGTGCCCACCAGCATCCGCGCCAGGGGATAAAGCGACTCCAGGTGCTGGACGAGGGACGAGGACGATGCGTCAGTCGAGGGCATGGGAGAGGGGGGCAATCGCAGGAGACGACAAGGGGCGTTACGTGGCGTCGTCGAAGATCAGCTTTACGGTATCGCCTTTTCGGATGTCGAGGCGCTCGGCGGCACTGCCCCCGTTGACGGCTACTTCCAGAAATCCAGTACTGCCGAAGAGCATCAGCGGGTCCTCTTCGCCCACGGTCCCATACGTTGAGTGAATGTCCCGGAGAATGGTAGTGCCCACGTAGGCCTCGTCGAGCGGCAGGGAGGAGGCCGTCGGCTCGGTCTGCAGATCGAGGGCATCGGCGAGGGTCGACCGGTGGATGTTGGTGATGCAGTTCCCGAAGTGGTCGATGTGAAGCACCCATCCCTGGACTGTCCGCTTGTCGGTTGTGGGGCGGGCCCACCGGAGCGGTTCCAAATCGCCGATGGGGCTGCCCAGGTCGTCAAGCGAACAGCCGGCCGCCAGATGGGCAGCGGCCGGCGCGAAGATATCCCGCCCGTGAAACGTGTTGCTGGGCGAGTCCGTCCGCCACATGTCCGGATTGTCGAGCGTCACGGCCGCGTCTGGAGACTCCTCGTCCAGGACAAGCGGAAACACGCCGTTGTCGGGTCCTACGAAGCAGTGACCGTTCTTTCGCAGTGCGACGGCCCGCCGCGAGGTGCCTACGCCGGGATCTACGACGACGAGGTGCACCGTCCCCTCCGGAAAGCAGGGCTGCGCCGACTGCAGGACAAACGCCGACTCCATGATGTCCTGGGCTTCGATGTCGTGGCTGACGTCTACTAGGCGTGCCTCGGGGACGATGGAGAGCATCGTTCCTTTCATGGCTGGCACGTACGCGTCCTCCGTGCCGAAGTCCGTCGTGAGGGTGATGATTGAAGCGTCCGCACTCATTCGACGAAAGGAAATCGATGGAAAGGGAACTCCGCATTGCAAGCTACAAAGGGGCGGCGCCGATTCGTAGGGGGCAAAGTGCGTGTTACCGACGAAAGAAACAATCGACAGGGGGACAGGAGTAGAGCCCTTCAAATTGTCTGCACGAATAGTGTCTGAGTGTCCGTCGGAGTACGGTCCGTCCCGTCGTCCTTATGAGTTCCCACCCGCCAACGTCTTCGCCCTCGTCGACCTCGGAGCCCGCTCCGAGCGCCCGACACCGAGAGGCTGTGGATCGCTTTGTAGCGTTCTGGGGCGACATGGCCTCCAGCTGGGGCATCAATCGCACGATGGCCCAGGTCTATGCCCTGCTCTACTGTGCCGAGCGGCCGCGCACCACCGATCAGATCATGGAGCGGCTCCAGATCAGTCGGGGCAGTGCCAACATGAATCTGCGGGCGCTCGTCGATTGGGACCTCGCCGAAAAAACTGCCGTCCCGGATTCCCGGAAAGACCATTACGTGGCCGAGAAAGACGTGTGGACGGTCACCGCCCGCATCATCGAGAAGCGAGAGCGGCAAGAGGTGCGGCCCGTCCGGGAGCGTCTTCAAGATGTCGCCGATCACCTCGTGCCGGAGGGGGAGGAGCTTGACAACCGGCCCGAGGCCGACCAGCAGCTCTACGATCGGCTTTCTCAACTCGTCAAGCTCATCGACATGTTTGAGCACGTGACCGAGGCGCTGCTCCCGCTGGTGAAAACGGAGAACGAGCCCTTGCTGCGGCGTCTTGTCCAGCTCGCCGAGTCGCTAGGGGAGTCCGGCGAAGACGATACACACTCGTAACTGCTGTCCAGGCCGCCACTGTCATGACGACAACCAACGACATCGGAGATCGGGGCGAGGCCGTGGCGGCCTCGTTCCTGAAGGAGGCCGGGTACCGCGTGCTTGAACGCAACTACCGGTTCAAGCACAAAGAAATTGATCTCGTCTGCTACGACCCCCGGAAAGAAGGCGAGATCGTGTTCGTGGAGGTCAAGACGCGTTCGGGAACCGGATTCGGCCCGCCGGAGGCGGCGGTGACCGACAGCAAGAAGGCCGCCCTCATGGAGGGCGCGCGGGCCTACCTGCACGAGCAGAAACGGGAGGACGCCCCGGCGCGGTTCGACGTAATCGGCGTGCTCCTGACCGACGACGGTCCGGAGATCACGCACTACGAGAATGCCTTCTATCGGGGCTGATCCCGTTTCCAAATGAACAGTTCCCAGGCGAGACGAAGCGTCCGCTCTCAGATCGGGGTGTTTCTACCTGAATGTCGGAGACACCGCCTCGCGCGTCCCGAATAGATGGGTTACCGGGCAGCACGAATGGCATCGATCGTACTCGGATCTTCGAGGCTGGAGGTGTCGCCCAGGTCCGCCCCGAGGTAGGCGTCGCGGATCAGTCGGCGCATGACCTTCGCGTTGCGCGTCTTGGGGAGGGCGTCGGCAAACAGAATCTCGCGCGGCTTGAGCGGTTTGCCCATCGCGTCGACGACGGTGTGGAGGAGGTCGTCCCGGAGGACGTCGCTCTTGTCGGCCGGTGGTTGTAGGACGACGAACGCGACGATCTCCGATCCCTTCACCTCGTGGGGCACGCCGATGGCGGCGCTTTCGGCCACGGCGTCGTGGGCGTTGAGCAGGGCCTCGATCTCGGTGGGGCCGATGCGCTTGCCGGCCACGTTGATCGTGTCGTCCGAGCGGCCCAGGATGTACCAGAGGCCGTCGTCATCGATCGCGGCGAAGTCGCCGTGGACCCACACGTCCTCGAAGCGGCGCCAGTAGGTGTCGTGGTAGCGGTCGTCCTCCCCCCAGAAGCCGCGCGTCATCCCGATCCAGGGTTGTCGGATCACCAGTTCGCCCACTTCGCCGCGGACCGGCTGCCCGTCGGCGTCCACGACATCGGCGTCCATGCCCGGGACGGGGCCGGAGAAGGCGGCGGGCTTGAGCGGCTCCAGGAAATTCCCGCACAGGATGCCGCCCGAGATTTCGGTGCCGCCGGAATAGTTGAGAATCGGCTTTTCGCCGTTCAGGGCCGTCTCGAAACACCAGGCCCAGGAGTCGGGGTCCCAGGGGCTGCCCGTAGAGCCGACGGCGCGGAGGCTGGAGCGGTCCGCGTCGAGCACGGGGCCGTCGCCGTGCGTGCGGAGGGCGCGGATGAGGGTGGGAGAGACCCCGAGGTGCGTCACGTCGTGGCTATCCACCATCCGCCAGAGCCGCCCCGGATCGGGGTGGTCGGGGGCGCCGTCGTAGAGCACCATCGTGGCGCCGATCGTGAGCGTACCGAACACGAGCCACGGGCCCATCATCCACCCCATGTCGCTCATCCAGTACATGGTGTCGTCCGGCTTGAGGTCCATGGGGTGGTACATGTCCTGGGCCCCCTTCACCGGAAAGCCGCAGTGCGTGTGCACGGTGCCCTTCGGCGGTCCGGTCGTGCCGCTCGTGTAGATAATCATGACCACGTCCTCGGCGGCGGTACGCGTCGTGGGGGCCGTGGTGTCGTGCCCGGCGACCGCGTCGATCCAGAAGTGATCGCGGCCGTTGGTCATGGGCACCTCGTCCCGCCCAATGTGTCTATGAACGATGACGTGCCCCACAGAGGGACACTGGCGCACGGCCTCGTCCGCCGTCTCTTTCATATGGATCGGCGACCTGCGACGCGCAAACCCGTCGGCGGTGACGAGCGCTTTTGCCGATGCGCCCTGCAGCCGCGTCACGAGGGCGCCGACGCCGTATCCGCTGAAGAGCGGCAGCAGCACGCCGCCGACCTTTATGATCGCCAGGAAGGCGACCACGATCTCCGGCGTCATCGGCATGTAGAGCCCCACCCGTTCGCCCTTCTCAATGCCCAGCTCGCGAAGGGCGTTGGCAAAGCGACAGACCCGACGATGGAGGTCGCCGTAGGTGAGCGTCTCCGTGGTGCCGTCCTCGCCCTCCCAGCGCAGGGCCTCCTTGTGCTCGGTGGGCGTGCCCTGCCACTTGTCGAGCAGGGTGTGGACAATGTTCATCTGTCCCCCGACGCACCAGGACGGACGCTGCGGGCTGCCGGACGGGTCGATGATGTTGTCGTAGTCTTCGTAGAACTCGATGCTCAGATCATCGAGCACGGCATCCCAGAACCAACCCACGTCCTCCGCGGCCCGTGTTCGCAGGGCCTCAAGATTGTCGATGCCGTGCGCATCCATGAATCGTGTCAGGTTGGCCTCCCGCACCACGTCGGCCGACGGAGTCCACACGACTTCTTGATTGAACGGAAAGGCGTCACCGGGTTTGGAATCGCTTCCAGGCATGGGACGACGGCGTTGGGCAGAGGACGAGGCGGTTTTGGCGGGCCGTTTGGATCATGATAACCGTCTGCAGGGGGGAGAGGCAACGTCCTGTGACGTGTACAAGCAAGATGGGATTGCCCCTTCTTTCTGCAGTTGATACTCTTGCTGTCTACTGCTTACCTTAAAATGTACATATACAACTCTTCCGTCCAGTTTCCTTTTATCTACTACGCTTCCCCATGCCCGAGTTTACCGGGCTCGACCGACGAGAAGCACGTCTCCACCCTCCCCTCCGAAATCGACAGCGTCCGCTGGGACCGCCGCTAGGCCGCCCCAGGTGGCATCGTGGGTGTCGTGGTCCAGACGATCTTCCGTGCCGACAGCTCGCAGATTGAGATCAAGCTGGAGGACGCCCAGGGTACGGTCCACGCCACCCTCCCCGGCAAGCTCCGCGGCGACCGCGTGGGCGTGGACCTGAGGGTGCCGGAAAAGGCAAAGGGCGGCCTCCTGGCCAAGATCGAGATGCCGAACCACGGACTCTCGGCGGAGTCCGAGGCCCTTCAGGTCGTCGAGCCGGTGCGAATGCGGAGGGCAACCGATCTAGATCGGTATGGTCACAGGAAACGGCCCAGCGGGGCGACATTGTGACCTTGAGCGCGGAGGCCGGCGATGCGCCTGAGCGGACCCGACGTATGCTCATCGATCCGAATTGTCTTCCCGATCCGGCGGCCATTTCAACCGGCGCTCCCTGCCAAATCCAGGTGGCCTGCCAGGAACGGCTCCCAACTCTGTAGGTCACAGCGCTCGATCCACTTCGGCCCGCCCCGCTTTTCTCGCCTCTTTTCTTGACCTTCCCCCGGAACAGTGGACACCCGGTTAAGGGTGAAATCACAAACCAACCGAGGACAAACCATGAGCGAAAAACGTCGGAGCTACACCGAGTCAAGGTCGAGGCCGTCAAACTGCTGCGCGAAAGCGAGGAGAGCGCCTCGCAGATCGCGCGCGAGTTGGGCATTCCACAGACCAATCTCAGCCGCTGGAAGCGGGAGATGGAGGAAGATCCCGAGGGAGCCTTTCCCGGAAAGGGAAACGCGCGTGACGAGGAGTTGGCCCGTCTACGCCGCGAGAACGCGAAGCTTAAAAAAGAACGGGACATTTAAAGAAAGCAGTTGGTTAAAAAAGCAGTCGGCATCTTCTTGTGACCTTATGGGATTAATCGCCGGACGACTGATTTTTTCTCACGACTCGAACGGGAAAAGTGCACGCCCGACGATTCGGCCGTGCAGGCCGGCTCTTCCCTATAGCCCTTCCCTGTAGGGCTTCCCTGTAGGCTCCGGTCGCCGAACGGAGCCTCTTCCCTGTAGAGCCCTCATCCCTGCCGCCGGTCGCTCCAATCGTCTTGTTCGTTGCCGAAAGCGCCGATTCTGG
>PXUA01000019.1:183329-315641 GCA_003022435.1 Bacteroidetes bacterium SW_9_63_38
GGCGGCCCGACGCTACTTCGGGGACGGTTCCGTCCTGCGGATAATCCCATACCCCTACACAGATCCCCAAGATCTTGCCGGACGAGTCCGGCTGATCTCCTTCCTCACACGGAGAATACCGTTTCCCTACCCGCGTACGGATCAGTACCCTCCGCGCCTGCTCATCAATCAAGACAAGATGCGATTGCCAAGATGCGATCGCCGTAGGGGAGACCGCAGGGCGGTCGTATATTGGGTCGTATATTGGAATGCGTTCGGGAAAGCAGGAGGTGCCTCCCCCTTCCTTTGCCTCGTCCAGTCATGAACCGGGGCCGGCGGTGCTCTGTCCTGCCGCCGAGTGCGGACTGTCGTCCTCCTCACCGTTGCGCTCTCGGTCTTGCTTCGGACGCCGGCGACCCAGTGCACGCTGATGGGGCAGGGGGGGAGGGAGACGAGGGACCATCGGGAGATGCAAGAGAGGGAACGGGTTCGAGAGCCCTCGCATGAGACGCGAATCGTGACGCGTGAGAGGAGAATGGGGACGTCGAGTCGGCGTGGAGATCACGCACTACGGCTGAATCTCACGCATCACGAACTGTGCATGCAAAGCGGTAAAAGGAGGGAAGACGGGGCGTGCTTGTGAAGAGCGGGGCCTCCGAACGAGACAGTCAGTCGAGCAAGGTAGGGGCGTCGCGGTACTGTTCGGTGACGGCGCGGGCCTCGGCGGCAAGGCGTTTGCGCAGGCTGCGCGGCTCGACCACGCGGACGTGGCGGCCCCAGCTCAGCAGCCACGGCAGCACCTCGAGCTCGTGGTCGACGCGGAGGGTGAGAAACAGGCGTCCGTCGCTGGTGTGCTCGCGGTCGGCTACGTGCAGGGACGGGGCCACCTGGACGGAGGGGGTCGCCTGCTCGTCGAACAGGACGCGCACTTTTTGGGGGAGACTCCGATCGGGGCCGTCGGGCGGAGTGCGGTAGCTGTCGGGGCGCTCGAAGGTCCGGTCCGTGAGCGTGAGGGCCTCCACCTCTTGCAGCCGCAGGTGGACGACGCGCCGGCGGCCGTGGTCGTACCCGACGACGTACCAGGTCGCGTCCTTTTCGAGGAGGCCGTATGGGTCGAGGGGACGGGTCGCCGACGCGGACTCTGGGGACGAGACGGTGGCCTCCAGGGTGCGCTCCTCCACGAGTGCCTGTCGCACACGCTGCAGCCGGCCGTCTTCAGTGGGGGTGCCGAAGGTGCCTGGGGGCACGAGGTGGACGCTACCCTGCAGGGTGAAGGCCCGCTCGCGCGCCTCGGCCGGCAGGACGCCGTCGAGCTTCCGTTGGGCCGACCGCGCGGCGGCTCGGTAGCGTCCATCGAAGTTCTGGGCGGCGTAGGCGCTGCCCAGCACGAGCATGATGGCCTCGTCGGTTGTAAGGGTGACGGGGGCTAGCAGGTAGTCCTCGGGCACGCGGTATCCCTTGCCGGGAACGCCCTGTAGGGGCACGTCGGCTTCCACCATGGCCTGCACGTCGCGGTACACGGTGCGCTCGCTCACCCCCAGGGCCTGCGCCAGATCCTCCGCCCGCTTCCAGGTGTCCGGGGCCAACTGCAACAGAATGGCGGGCCAGCGCTCGGAGGGCGTCATCGGGACGGGGGCGTTGGGAAGAGAGACAACGCATTCCGTCAACATAACGGGAGGAGCGGGACACTTTCATCCCGCAGCGGTGCTGGAGCGGCAATTGCATGTTGGCATAGATTCGAAGACATCGGAGGCACTTTTGCTGTTCGTCGACCACGCTGTCCGAAATGAACGGATCCCTGGAGGCAGGGAGGCACGGACGCTGTGTTCTACCGCTCTCCTGTGATCATCGTAGAGCAAGATGCAATTTCCCTGACGGGGGAGAGGCCGCTTGACAGATGTAAGCATACGATTTTCCCAGGACGACGATACAAACACGTAATTATAGCACTGAGGGGTCGCGAGCGGGTCGCTGACGACTCCCACATCGAACAGTGAAAGGGCGGTTTGGTATCAGACCGTAACAATAGTTGAAATCACACACCGAGTTTGTAGGCGTACATCGTCGTACATTTTCAGTGACGGCCTATCGGGGTTGATTCTGATCACCCAGAGGTACTCCTCGATGCTCATACCATGAATCGGTTTGTTTGGGGACTCCTTCTCTTTGGATGCCTTTGTGCACCAGCCACGGCGCAGCCGGAGGGGGCATCAGGTCTGTGGGAGCACTACTTTGTGGAGCAGGAACGAACGGTCTACCTCGACCTCAGCACCCATTCTGTGATCGTTTGGAGCATCACCGACGACGGGAGTTGTACCCGCTACCCGGGCGCGACGGAATGGAACGATGATAAAATGCGACGGGTCGGTCAAGACTGGCGCGTGCAGGTTGGTGAGTCGGACCTGCAGGTGACGTTTCCCGATACGACGGTTGCCTACCAGCGAAGTTCGGCCGACCCTCAGACCCTGTGCCAGCGGGAAGATATCTAGCACGCCTCGGTAGAGGTTTGGAACCGGCGTCTCTGCGGAATTAGAAGAGACCGAAGAACCGAGACGACACGTCCGCCCGCTCGGCGTCCGGCACGGGGCATTCCGTCGTGTTTGAGCCCTGCACGTGGGTAAGCGTCTCACCGGCGAGCCTTCGGCACCCGTCGTCCGTCGACAATGCGACGAGAGGATCGCCGGTAAAGGGAGATTCGGGGGCGGACTGCAGGTACTCGTTGGCGGCGTCGAAGTAGGAGTGGGGGCGGGGTGTTGCTGTGAAGACGTGGCGGGCCGACCACTCCGATGCGTCCGGCGGGCGGACCTCCGCGCAGTAGTCCGTGTCCGATCGCTCACTTGCGACCACACGCCAGACGACGCCGGCCTCGTCGGTACGGGAGGAACCGTCCAGCGGCAGGGGGCGGCGGAGCATGGGCGGTCCCGTTCCCACATCCACGATGAGCGGTTCGTCGAGATGGACGCGGAGGACGTGGTGGTTGGCGGGCGTCTGGAGGGCGGAGGTCACGCGGGCGGCGAGGCGATCGACCTCGTACCCGAGGGCGACCATAAGGTCGCGGAAGAGCCCGTTGAGCTCGAAGCAGTATCCGCCCCGTTCGTGCTCAACAATTTTCTCGTAGAGAGCGGCCGGAGAGAGGTCCACGCCCGGGGCGTCGTCGGGGGAGGGCGGACGGCCGACGATCGACAGGTTTTCGAACGGGACAGTGGTCACGTGTGCCCGCTGGAGGCGGCGAAGGGTCCGTACGGTGGGCGCGTCTACGGACGCCGGGGAGAGTCCGATCCGGGCGAGGTACGCGGCGGTATCCATGGCAGCGGGGAAGAAAGAAGCAAATCAGTCCGCACGCAGGCCGGTTTGGACGAGCGCCCACACCGCCTCGAAGTGGTCGTCGATGGCAGCGTCGTCCCACTCGTTCGCCAGGGCGGGATGGTGAAAGCGGGTGGTGGCGTCGAAGACCGCCCGCGCCCCGGAGGCCGGGTCCGAGACGGCAAACACGCCCTGTTCTACGCCGTCGTGCACAATCGCAGTGAGCTGGGCGAGGAGCTCGTCGACGTGATCCTGCACGATGACAGTCGCGTCCTCGGCCAACTGATAGTAGGTGGCAAACATCTCGGGGTCCTGCCGTCGCTTGTCTCGTTTCACGGCAATCAGCGTCGTGATCCATTCTCGTAGCCGCTCCCCGGCCGGTCCGTCCCGGCGACTGATCCCCGCCAGCGGCTGCTCCACGCGTTCGAGCCAGCGCCGCGTCACGGCGTCCCGGAGGGCGGCCTTGCTCGAAAAATGCCGGTAGATGCTGCCGTGGCTGACGTCCAGCTCGCGAGCCACGTCCCTCTGTGTCATGTTCTTGGAGGCCTACTCTTCCGACGGTCTACTCCTGGGAGCGTCCGTGAAAGCCGTAGGGGTGCTACAAAACATCAGCACCCAGTGCTTAGAGCCCCATTTCCTCCACGATCTCGGTGATGCCGGCCTCAAACTTTTTGGCCCCGCCCTGCGAGGGATGCCGGACGTAGGTGGGATCGGCGCCGGCCTCGTCGAGCGCGCGTTCGGCCTTGCGGCCCACGCCGACGATGCGATCAGGATCCAGTGCGTCGATCAGGTTGGTCAGGAGCGGCTGCCATTCGCGGACTTCCGTCCGGCGGGGGGTACGGATGGAAAGCGGCTCCTCCGGATTGTGAGGATGCAGGGGCATGCTGTTCCAGACGAAGAAGCGCGGGAAGTGCGGCTGGAGCACACGCCAGAAGATCGAGGCGCTGTACTCGGTGTGCGGCTCTTCTTCCAGACTGGTTTGTTTTCCGTCGATCGGGAACCGCGGGTCGGTGAGCTGGGCCTCGCTCGTAATGGGCACGCCCGAGAAGCGACAGCCCCACGGGCCCGGCGCCTCCAGGAGCAGGAAGAGGGGCGGGGCGGGGTTGACGGCGCCGAGGTACGCCCGGAGGTTTTCGCGGCGGAGGCGGGGGGCGTCGGTCACGTCGAGGTCGTCGCGCCGGTCGCGGTACGGGTTGAACCGCCCTTCCGTCGAGTCGGCGGGAAAGACGTGCTTCTCAAACAGGGCCCAGATGTCGTGGAGCATTGGAGAGAACGAGGGGGGAAGGGAAAACGGCGAGGGGCGATGGGCGAGGGGCGATGGGTGAGGGGCGATGGGTGAGGGGCGATGGGTGAGGAGCGCGGAGCGAGGGGAGCGTGAGGCGGCAGCAGCAATCATTCCCTTACGCATGACGGGTCACGCGCCCTGAGCGATTGACTCGACGGAGCGAAGAAGTACCCTCGGGGCGCATCACGTCTCACGCGCCCTGAGCGACTGATTTGAGGAAGCGAGGAAGTGCCCTTGGGGCGCATCACGTCTCACTCATCACGCATCACGCAGAGGAGCTGGCCGACTGCTTTTGGCCCATGCGCGGAAAGGCGAAGTCAGCGTAGCCCATCTCGGCGGTGCCGAACCACTTGTAGGCGTCCTCGCGGGCCTCTTTGTAGGCGTCGTAGACCTTGCGGTACTGCTTGTTGCCCGAGGCGTTGTCTTCGAGCAGTTGCTGGGTAATGGTCTGGGCCTCGCTCATCACCTCGTCCGGGAAGCGGCGGAGCGTGACGTCCTTGTCGAGCAGGCGGTCGAGCGCCGCGGGGTTCTTGTGGTCGTACTGCGCGAGCATGTTGAGGTCGGCCTCCTTGGCGGCCGTCTTGAGCGCCTCCTGGTACTGCGTGGGCAGCTGGTCGTAGGCGTCGCGGTTGACGTAGAAGGTGAGCGCGGGGCCGGGCTCCCACCAGCCGGGGTAGTAGTAGTACTTGGCGACCTCGTGGAAGCCCAGCTTCTCGTCGTCGTAGGGGCCCACCCACTCGGCGGCGTCGATGGCGCCGCGCTCCAGCGACGGATAGATCTCGCCGCTAGGCAGCACCTGCGTGTTGACGCCCATCTCACTCATGACGCTCCCCCCGAGCCCCGGAATGCGCATCTTGAGGCCGTCCATGTCCGACAGGCCGTTGACGGCCACGTTGAACCAGCCGCCCATCTGGGTGCCGGTGTTGCCGCCGGGCAGGTTCAGGATGTTGAAGTCGGAAAAGAGGTCTCGCATCAACTCCATCCCGCCGCCGTGGTAGATCCAGGCGCGATACTGACGGGCGGTGAGGCCGAACGGCACGGTACAGTCGAATGCCAGCGCCGGGTTCTTCCCGATGAAGTAGTAGCTGGCGGAGTGGCCCATCTCGACGGTACCGCTCTGCACGCTGCCCAGTACCTCCAGGGGCGGCACCAGCTCCCCGCCCGGATACGTCCGAATCTGAAAGTTGCCGTCCGTGAGGGTGTCGACCCGGTCGGCCAGGACCTCCGCCGCACCGTAGATGGTGTCGAGCGAGCGGCTGAAGCTGGAGGCGAGTTTCCAGCGCACCGTTTTGTTGGGTTGCACGTTGGCCGCGCCGCCGGATGACTCCTCGTCCGCACAGCCGCCGAGAACACTCGCGCCGGCCGCGCCGAGCAGGGCTTTTTTCGCAAAGTCGCGCCGTTCCATGGAACAAAAGGGGGTTCGAGAGCAGAGGAGACGAGCACGTTCCCAAGAATAACAGCCACTCCCGTCCGGCGCAAATGACTGTATGTAGGATCGGTTCGTCTGGAGAAGAAGGGGCTTGTGCGTCTGGGGGGTGAGAGGCCCGGGAACGCACGAGTGAGAGGGCGCACGGGGGAAGGGGCACCCACGTTTCGACCGCCGGAAAGAAGCGATCCGGGGTGCGATGCGATCGCTGTGTGTTCTGGGGCGCGGAGGCTGGGACTCATCGAGGTCGTGCGAGGCAGGCGTCGTTGTGCGAGGCAGGCCCGGTTGGAAGAGCTCCGAAGGAACGGCATCTATAGATAGACTGTGCTCGGCGCCAATTGACAGACCCGGGACCGCGTCCATACGTTTGGCCACTGTGAAGGCACCGCAGCCGTTTGTCTTCTCAGCCGGGGCGGCTGCGTTCATTCGCTGTTTCTCAAGTATACTCCACACATGTTTCGATTTTTTGTGTCGAGACTCAATTCCATCTCGATTGCTCTGCTCATATTGGGGACGGTTCTGCTCGCCGGGTGCGGCGGAAGCAGCGTTCCGGAGAAGTACAAAGACGTTGAGATCAAGCCCGTCAAGCGATCTCCGTCGATTCAGGATGCTGATGTCCATCTCAAAAAACCGGACGACGAGGCCGTCGTCGAAAATGCCGATATCGACTTGGAGTTCAAGGTCGACAGTTTTGAGACGGGCATCCAGACGGATGTGCCCCGGGCCGATTCGCTTGCGAGTTCTGAGAAAGGACAGCACCTGCACGTCATCGTCGACAACAAGCCGTACAGGGCGTGCTACGATCCGAGCAAGCCGTTTGACATCGGCACACTGGAGCCGGGTGTCCACACCGTTATCGCGTTCCCCAGTCGGTCCTACCACGAAAGCGTGAAAGGTCCCGGAGCGTACGCAAAGCCGGGCTATTTCGAAGGGTACGCGTGGACCAACTTCTACGTGAAGGAAAAGAAGGGGGAGAAAATGCTGAATGACGACAAGGTGTCCGTCATCTACAGTCGGCCCAAGGGCACCTACACCGGGAAGGACGCCGAGCGCATTCTGCTCGACTTCTACCTGCACAACGTAGAGCTCGGTAGTTACAATGCGCAGTACACTGTTACCACGGCGGAAAAGGGGACGGAGATCGCGTCCAAGAAGCTTACAGAGTGGCGGCCGGCCTACCTCACAGGATTGCCGTCCGGCACCTACAACGTGACCCTGGAGCTCCGAAATCCCGACGACGAGACGGAGTCCGGTCCGTTTAACAAAACCACGCGCGAGATTGTGGTGAAGAAAAACGCTAGCTAGCGGCTGGACGTTCACTCGGGAGAGCCTCCTGTATCCCTAGAACATCGGCGCCCTCCCTTTCGTTAGGAGGGCGTCTTTTTTGTGACCCGAATGTTGACGGTGCCATGCATGACGATTTACGAGGCCGGTGGCGGACGTTCCTCCTGATCTTCGGGGGAAGCGTCCTTTTTTTGGTCGAGATGGTCGGCGCGCAGCCGGTCGGGCGCGGCCCGGCGACGCGCCCGCAGCCGGGCCTCGACGTGCAGGACTACGATTTCCACCTCACGCTTGCAGACACCACCGACCGGATTTCGGGGAGGGCAACGGTTCGCGTCCGGATCACGAACGACACCCTCACGGCCGTCCGACTCGACCTGGTCGGGCCACCGGGAGGACCGAGCGCGTCCGGCATGCAGATCACGGCGGTGTCGGCCCGAGGGAATGCCGTGCCGTACCGCCACACGAACGACATCCTGCGCATCCGGCCGGAGAAGGCGCTTGCCGCGGGGCAGGAGCGCACACTTCGGATCCAGTACGAGGGCGTGCCGGGCGATGGCCTCATCATCGGCACCAATCGACATGGGGACCGCACCTTCTTCGGCGACAACTGGCCGAACCGGGCTCGCCACTGGCTGCCGGTGGTCGATCACCTCGCCGACAAGGCGACCGTCGAATTCCGCGTGACGGCGCCTGCAGAGTACGAGGTGGTGAGCAACGGCGCGCTGGTGAGCGACTCGACGACGGGGCCGATGCGTACGATCCACTGGCGCACCGACGTGCCGCTGCCGCCGAAGGTGATGGTCATCGGCGTGGCCGACTTCGCCGTCGACACCGTGGCGACGGTCGACGGCGTGCCCGTGCAGAGCTGGGTCTATCCCGAAGATCGGGAGGCGGGCGTTCGGGACCTCGGGCAAGCGCCGCCCATCCTTCGATTCTACGAGGAGAAGCTGGGGCCGTATCCCTACGAGAAATTGGCCAATGTGCAGTCGACCACCCGGTACGGCGGCATGGAGAACGCCTCCGCCATCTTCTACGGCGAGGAGGCGGTGGCCGACGACAAGAACGATACGCCCCTGCTGGCCCACGAGATTGCGCATCAGTGGTACGGCAACACCGTCACGGAGGCGGACTGGCCGCACCTGTGGCTCAGCGAGGGGTTTGCGACCTACCTGACGGGATTGTATCTGGAACACGCCCGCGGCCCACAGGTCCTGCGGCGATTCATGGAACGGGCGCGGCGGCGGGTGGTGCGCTTTCAGGTCGGCCATCCCAACACGCCTCTCGTGGACACCACCTTCACCGATCCCAATGAACTGCTCACCGCGAATCCGTATCAGAAGGGCGCCTGGGTACTGCACATGCTCCGTCACAAGGTGGGCACGGAGACCTTCTGGGAGGGGCTGCGAGCCTACTACGAGCGGTACCGCAATCAGAATGCGAGTACGAGCGACCTCCGCCGGGTAATGGAGGACGTGTCCGGGCAGGATCTGAAGCCCTTCTTCGAACAGTGGACGCGCCAGGCGGGGCATCCGGTCGTGGAGGGCACCTGGCGCCACGACGCCGCCGCGCAGGAATGCGTCGTCACGCTCCGTCAGGCGCAGGACGCGGCCCCGTTTTCCGCTTCGATCGACGTAGCCGTCTCCGGCGACACCACGCGCACGGAAAAGCTGGCCCTGGACAAACGAGAGGTTCAGAGGCGCATTGCCTGCCCGCAGGCCCCGTCGGGCCTCACGCTGGATCCCCACGTCCGCCTGCTCGGCACGTTTTCGACGAGCCGTGAATAGTGCGTAGGTGTGGGGATGTACGTATGTGGGCGACGCACGAGTGCGTCCAGGTCCGGGTGCTTACGCCTGTACGCCTTTTTCCAATTCTGAACTTTGCTCCCGGATTTGGTACAACCCACAACCCGAAACCCACAACGCATAACCCACAACGTATAACGCAGAACGCGCAACGCACAAACGCAATAACGCACCAACGCAAACACGCACACACGCAACGGATGAGCACGCCGATTTGGGATAAGGGAACGACGACCGCCGACGACTGGGTGACCCGCTTTACGGTCGGAGACGACTACGAGTGGGATCGCCTGTTGCTGCCGTATGACGTGCAGGCGACGCGCGCCCACGCCTGGGGGCTGCATCACATTGAGGTCCTATCGGAGGAGGAGTGGGAGACGACCCAATCCGTACTGGACGACTTGCTAGCGGACTTCAAGGCGGGGGAGGTTATCGTCACACAGGCGGACGAAGACAGCCACACGGTCATCGAACGGTACATGACGGACCATGCGGGCGACGTGGGGCGGAAAGTGCATACGGGCCGTTCGCGGAACGATCAGGTGTTGGCAGCGCTGCGCCTCTACTTCCAGGACGCGCTGGCGGACGTGGGAGCGCAGGCGGCCGCTCTCAGCGAGGCCCTCTGCGGGGTAGCGGACCGCCATCCGGACCTCTTGCTGCCCGGCTACACGCACCTGCAGCGCGCCATGCCGTCGACTGTCGCCCTGTGGGCGCTGGGCTACGCCGACACGCTGGCCGACGACCTGCAAGCCCTCCGCGACGTGCGGCACCGCGTGAACGTATCGCCGCTCGGCAGTGCCGCCGGGTACGGCGTCCCGGTGCTCGACCTGCCGCGCGAGGCCGTGGCCGAGCGCCTCGGCTTCCGCGACGTGCAGACGCCCGCCACCGCCGTCCAACTGGCCCGCGGCAAGCACGAGCTCAGCGTGGCCCACGCCTGCACCCAGATCGGGGCCACCTGCAACCGCCTGGCGTCCGACCTCGTGCTCTACACCACCGCCGAGTTCGACTTTGTGGAGCTGCCGCTGGAGCACTGCACCGGCAGCAGCATCATGCCGCAGAAGCAGAACCCCGACGTGCTGGAGCTGGCCCGCGGCTACTACCACCGCCTCACCGCCGAGATGCAGTCGCTGGCCACCGGTCCCTCGAACCTGCCCGGTGGCTACCACCGCGACCTCCAGCTTACGAAGGGCGCCGTGATGCGGAGCCTCCAGATTACGAGCGACGTACTCACGTCCCTTCGGGAAATTGTGGACGGCCTGTCGTTCAAGGCCGAGCGCACCGAGGCGGCCTGCTCCCCGGAGCTGCTGGCCACGTACCGCGCGCTGAAGCAGGTCGACGAGGGGGTGCCGTTCCGGGCCGCCTACCGCGAGGCTGCCCACGCGGAGGGCAAGGCCCTGTCGCCCGACGCCATTCTGGCGGCGTACCGCACGGGGGGGAGTCCCGGGCAGGAAGATCCCGAGGCGGTCCGGACCCGCCTCAATGCGCACGCCGACTGGTGCACGGCGTAGCTCGTGTGCGGCCTCAGAGACTAGTGTTTTGATTCCATTGGTTCCGCAGGTACGACGTGACGAGCGCAGGACGGTCCATTCCAATCCGTTTTGCCCTGACCCGCCCCGGTGCCTCCCAGATGTCGAGGAACTTCAGTGGGGCGAACGACCACGATCAACAAACAAAAACAGTCTCTTCGTCGAGCAGGGCGTCGAGGTCGTCGTCAAAGGACAGGTCGTTCAGGGTCCAGCCGGGACTTCCCTTGTAGAAGGTAAACTTCCAGCGGAGGCCCTGATTCTTAAACCGTTCGAGGTACGAGAAGCGGATGAGAGCATCGGCGGCATCGTCGCGTGTAGATTTTCCGGCATCAGACGACGAGGACGGTGGAAGCAGGGGCCGTCCTCCGTCCGACCGGAAGAGCCCGAACGTCCACGTGGAATGGGAGCGCCCGGTGCGGCCGGACCGACGGGCGGCCTCAGTTCAAGTATCACTTTAGCTCAAGAGAATGTTATCGGTCTCGGGCCAGAGTGTCCAAGGAGAGACTAGGAATGGGATGTGTGGAAGGTGTGTGAGCGGCTGTTGGCCCGGTCCGGACGAGACCACGTTTTTTTGAGATGAACGGGTATTTTGAGACGAGCAGGAGCTTCGTGAACCCATTGGGAATGCGTTGCGTAAGGGGAAGGCTATTCACGGCACCTTGACCACTCAGCGCCGGAGGCGACGCATGCTCGACGATGTACTTGCGCTGGTTCGAGAGAACGAGCGCTTTTTTCTGACGACTCATCTCGGCCCGGACGGCGATGCCCTGGGCTCCCAGATTGCTCTTGGGCGGTTCCTGCAGGGGCTGGGCAAGTCGGCCGCGATGATCAACAGTGACGATCCCGATGAAAGCCTCGACTGGATGCCCGGGGAGGACGACGTGGAGGTGTTCGACGGCTCCATGCATCAGCGGGAGGCTCTCGCGGAGGCAGAGGTGGTGTTCATTCTGGACACCAACGACGAAGAACGTCTCGGAAAGGTGGGGTCGATGGTGCGCAACTCGTCGGCCACGACGGTACTCCTCGATCATCATCTCCAGCCCGAGCCGTGGTTCGACGTCGAGTTCGTGCGCGACACGGCGGCGGCCACGGGGGAGTTGGTGTACGAAATTATTGACGCTCTGGACCCGAGTCTTATCGACGCAACCGTGGCGACGGGGCTTTACACCGCGATCATGACGGACACTGGGTCGTTCCGGTACAGCAGCGTCACACCGGAGCTCCATCGCATCGTCGCCGACATTCTGGAACGCGGCGACATCGAGCCGGCCCCGATCCACGAGACAATTTACGACCGCAGGTCGATGCCGGGGCTGCGCCTGCTGGGGCGGATGCTCAACCGCATCCGGCTTCGTTACAACGGCCAGCTGGGCTACTCGGTCGTCACCCAGCGCATGGTCGAGGATACCGGCGCCAGCTGGGACGACAAGCAGGGATTCGTCAACTATGTGCTCTCTATCGAGGGCGTGCAGGCGGCGCTGCTGTTTTCCGAGACGGACGACGGGTCCAAGATCAGCTTCCGCTCCGAGGCGGACGTGCGCGTGGACGAGTGGGCCCGCAGCTTCGGTGGGGGCGGGCACCGCAATGCTGCTGGGGCGTATGTGAAGCGGCCGACCTTCGAAGAAGTCATCGAAGATGTCGTCGAGGCGGCGTCGAATTTCATTGAGTTCGACAATCCGCACGCGCCCGGACCGGGCGAGGAGCTGTCACCGGAAGACGAGGAATACCTGGAGACGCTGATGCAGAGCAAGTCGAGCTCCTGAATGAGCGGGGCCTGCCGGCGACTGGGTACTGAGTCCCCTCTGGTTGGGCGTGACGGCACACCGGACCCCAGTAGGAAACCCAGTCGAGAATGCGTGGGGACATGAAGATGGAGAGGCACGGAGCGCCGGGGTGGTGTCCCTCGACTGCTCTGATCACCCCTGAGGGGGGTATGCGATCTCGCTCGGTCCGCGGGTGGAGAAATGAGTTCCATTCTTGCATATTATTGTCTCACCGTCTCGATTGATGATTGTCTCAACCACGACGACTGCGCCGGTGGACCTGGACGCGGACCTCCTGCTGTTGCCTTTCACCGAAGAACCGGCCCCGCCGCTGGTGGACGCGTTGGCGAGCACCCTCGGGGCGGTGGTGGCCCGGGCGGCGGGCGACTTCACGGCGGCCGAGGGGGATGTGCGCGTGGCATATCCGGGGCACGCGACGGCGCCGCGGGTGGCGCTTCTGGGGCTGGGGCCGGCCGCCGACCTGCATCGGGAGAGCCTGCGCATTGCGGCGGCGGCCGGCAGCGAGGCGGCCCGTGAGCACGAGGCCGACACGGTCGTCTCCCTGCTTCCGAACGAGGGAGAGCTGGACGACGACGTGGTGGCACAAGGGCTCGTCGAGGGCTTCGTACTCGGGGCTTATCAGTATCGGGCGTACAAGACCGATGATGCCTTCGACGAGCCGTCGTCGTTTCTGCTGCGAGTGAGAGAAGAGCACGACGCCGGCGCGGTCGAGGCGGGTGTCCAACGGGGCCACCGGCTCGCGGCGGCGGCCACGACGGCCCGCGACCTCGTGAATCGGTCGCCCGACGACAAGACCGCCGAGGCGTTTGCGGATCTCGTCGTTGAGTCTGGCGCCGAGCACGGCTACGACGTCGACGTTTGGAACGAGGCGCAGATTCGGGACGAGGGCATGGGCGGGCTCCTCGCTGTGAATCGCGGCAGTTTCGATCCGCCCACGTTTTCGGTGTTGGAGTGGGGGCCGGACGAGGTGGTGAATGATCGACCCGTGGTCGTGGTGGGGAAAGGCGTGATGTTTGACACGGGCGGGTTGTCGCTGAAGAACACGAAGGGCTCGATGGACAAGATGAAGTCCGACATGGGGGGGGCAGCTGCCGTGGTCGGTCTGTTTGAGGCACTGGCGGCCCTGGAGGTCCCGTTGCACGTCGTGGGGCTTGTGCCGGCCACCGACAACCGGCCCGGCCGCACGGCATACGTGCCGGGGGATGTGATTACGATGCATTCCGGGGCTACGGTGGAGGTCATGAACACCGACGCCGAGGGGCGTCTCCTGCTGGCCGACGCCCTCTCGTACGCCACCGACGCGTACGATCCCACCCTCATGATCGACGTGGCGACCTTGACGGGGTCCTGCATCGCGGCACTCGGCACGCAGGCAGCCGGGGGGATGGCGAGCGAGACCGACGCCGCGGCCGAGCGGCTCTACGCCATTCAGCGGGCCGGGGAGCGAACGGGGGAGCGTGTCCACCCGCTACCGATGTATGAGGACTACGAGCAGCACCTCGACAGTGCCGTGGCCGACGTCACGAATGTTGGCGGGCGGGGGGCTGGGGCCGTCACGGCCGGGAAGTTTTTGGAGCACTTCGTGGGGGCGCCGTGGCTCCACCTCGACGTGGCAGGCCCGGCGTTTCTCGACGAGTCCGATGCGTACCGGCCGAAGGGGGGCACGGGCTTTGGCGTGCGGCTGCTCGCGACATACCTCGAGAACTACGTGGCGACTCGCAAACAGGCGTGACCTTTGCACGTTTTACTCACTGACTGATTGTCTCTCCGATCGAATCCGGCATTCACCATGCGCATCCAGCGACCCACGTTTCAGCGTCCTGAACCGCCGGCCCCGGAGGGGGCCGCCACCCGTGTGGCCATCACTCTCGGGGACCCGAACGGCATCGGGCCGGAGGTGGTGCTCAAGAGCCTCCACGATCCCAGCCTCGTGCCGTCGATGACCCCTGTGCTCGTGGGGTCGGCCCACGTGTTGCGACGGCATGCGGACGTGCTCGGGTTCTCGGACCTCGACATTCACGTGGTCGATGAGGTGCTCGACGAGGTGCCGCACGGGGACGTGGCACTGCTGGACGTGGCGGAAGAAGAGGCACCGCCGGTGTCGTTTGGATCGATCACGCCGGAGGGCGGCCGGTTGTCGATGCGGGCCGTGGAACGGGCCGTGGACGAGTGCATCGAGGGCACGGTGGACGCAATGGCGACGGCCCCGATTTCGAAGTCAGCGATTAACCAGGCCGGGTATGACGTGCCGGGGCACACCGAGTTTATTGCGGAGCGTACCGAGAGCCCGAAGCCGACCATGATGATGGTGGCCGGTGGGCTGCGCGTGGGGCTGGTGACGGGGCACGTGTCGCTGGCCGACGTGCCGGCGCGGGTCACCGAAGAGGCCATCCTCGAAAAGCTCCGCGTGATCGACGCCTCCCTGCGTAGCGACTTTGCCATCGACGATCCGACCATCGCTGTTCTCGGCCTCAACCCGCACACGGGGGAGGAGGGGGCCTTCGGGCACGAGGAAGAGAAGATTATCAGTCCGGCTCTGGACGCGGCCGAACAGGAAGGGTTTCGGGTCGAAGGCCCGCTGGCGGCCGACGGCTTCTTTGCTGCGCAGCTGGACTCTGACTTTGACGCGGTTCTGGCGATGTACCACGATCAGGGCCTCGTGCCGTTCAAGGCGCTCGCCTTCGACCACGGGGTGAACTTTACGGCCGGCCTGCCCATCGTACGAACCTCTCCGGACCACGGGACTGCCCACGGCATTGCCGGGAAGGGCATGGCCCTCCCCGGCAGTATGCGCAGCGCGCTGGAGCTGGCCGTGGCTGTGGCCCGTCATCGGAATCAGCGCACGGAGACGCCCGCGTAGCCACGCGTGACTCGTGCTCGACCGGTCGTGACCCGTCGCCTCCCCCATGCCTGCGGAGCCCTACAGCGCCCTTGCGGCCGGATACGATCTCGTGATGGCCCACGTCGACTACGACGCCTGGGCCGCCTATCTCTTCGACCTACTGCGACGGTACGGGAACGATGTGGATCGGGTTGTTGAATTGGGGGGCGGCACGGGGTCGCTGGCGCGTCGCCTGCAGCCGCTCGGCGAGTATGAGTACGTGCTGTCCGACGGCTCGACCGCTATGCTGGCCCGGGCGCGCGAGAAGGTACGCCGCGACGATGCGCCGATCCGCTGCGTCCAGGCGAATTTTACCGACGTGTCCCGGGCCACGCTCGACCTGGAAGGATCCGCCGACGCCGTGATTCTCGTCTACGACGGCCTCAACTACCTGCTCGACGAGGCCGACGTGCAGGCTCTCTTTCGAAATGTGCACCAACTCCTCCGACCCGGCGCCGTCGCAATCATCGATCAGAGCACCCCGGCCAATTCGCAGGCGCACCACGACGAGTTCGTGGATGAGGGCGCCGCCGAACAGTTCTCCTACGTGCGCGAGAATCACTACGACCCGGAGACGCGACGGCATGAAACTGTTTTCGACATTACCGTTGACGGGGAGCACCGGATCGAGCGGCACGTTCAGCGCGCCTACTCCCGCCACGAGGTTCGGTCGCTCCTCGGTGCTTCCCCGCTGGCCATCGAAGCCGCCTACGACAGTTTGACGACAGATCCGGCCGACGACGACAGCTACCGCGTGCACTGGGTGCTTCGCCGCCCGCAGTGAGACGGCTCCCCCCGCTGCGTCCCGATGTCCAATCGTCCACCCGTTTCGTCCTGTGATCGATCTCAAAGATGTCTCCGTTTCCTTCCATCTGCCCAACGGACGGCGCCGGACTGTACTGGAAGACGTGTCCCTGCACCTCGATCAGTCGGACATGGCCTATCTAGTCGGCCCCACCGGCAGCGGCAAGAGCACAATCCTTCGGCTGCTTTACATGGACCTCCTGCCGGACTCCGGCGTCGCGCAGATCGGGGAGTACCGGTCCGACCTCATCGAACAGAACAAGATTCCGTACCTGCGCCGGTCGATCGGGGTCGTCTTTCAGGACTTCCAGCTGCTGCCGGATCGCAATGCGTACGAGAACGTCGCCTTCACGCTGTACGCGACCGGAGCGAGGCGGTCGGAGGTAAAAAGCCGGGTGTTGAAATCCCTGACCCGCGTCGGCCTCAGTCATAAGCGCAACAGTTATCCGCACGAGTTGTCTGGAGGCGAGCAGCAGCGGGTGGTCATTGCGCGGGCCATCGCCAACGATCCGTGGGTGCTGCTGGCCGACGAGCCCACCGGCAACCTTGACCCGGTGGTGGCCGACGAGATCCAGGAACTGCTCGTAAGTCTGCACAAGCAGGGCATGACGCTGCTCACGGCTACGCACGACTATCGCCTCGTCAAGTCGTACCCAGCCCAGACCTATGCGCTGATGAATGAACAGATCGTCGAAATCGACCCGGAGACGCTCTAATGTAATCGTGTTGGTATCCCTGGCGGTAGTGAAAAACCGCATTCGGTCCGGAGCCATTAGGCGCGTTCAGTAAAATCGGTTTCAATCGGGCGCATCGTGCCATGAATCTCGTTTTTCGGTACAGCAACTGGGGGTTCGACCACTTCGAAGAGTGGTGGGAGGGGCCCGAGGCACGGCGGTGGGTCGCGTATGTCCTCGTCGGTGGATTTCTCCTCTCTCTTCTTATGATCGAGGCGAGTCGGCTGGAGGCCCTTCCCGCCCTTCTGGCCGAGACCGTGCCGACCAACCACTTCGTCGCCATTGACGTGGCGTTTACGCTGTTTTTGGTCGTCGAGCTGATTGGGCTGGTGGTGGGGCTGGCCACCAGTGTGGCCGATACCGCCGGAAAGCAGTTCGAGGTGTTTTCGCTCATCCTGCTCCGGCGGTCGTTCAAGGAACTGGTCGAATTCGAGCAGGAACCGATCAAGTGGACCTTTGAGGCGGGACGGGAGGCCGTGCAGTTCGTGGTGGCCGATGCTGCAGGGGCCCTGTTTATTTTTCTCACGCTGGGGGGCTTCTACACGCTGCAGCGCCACCAGGCCATCACCCACTCCGCGGCGGAGCAGCAGCACTTCGTGGCGCAAAAAAAGATTGTGGCGAACGTGTTGCTTCTCGTGTTGGTGGGGCTCGGTCTGGAGTCGATTGTCAGTCCGTTCCTCGGCGGTGACGCAGTGCCGTTCTTCAACACGTTCTACACCGTCCTCATCTTCAGCGACGTGCTCATCGTGCTCATCTCGCTGCGGTACAGCGCCACCTACCACGTCGTCTTTCGAAACTCGGGCTTCGCGGCGGCGACGGTGATGATCCGGCTTGCCCTGGCCGGGCCTCGGTACCTGGGCACGGCGCTCGGGGTAATCGCGGCCCTGTTCAATCTGGGCGTTGCGGCCGTCTACAACTATGTGGCCCCGGCTGTGCAGGCGTCCTGGGAGCGCAAGCGGGAACGGACCGCTGCGAAGAGGGAGCAAGAGCGGACCGACGCCGAGGAGCCATAACGCAGGGTCAACGTCCACCTTGTGTCACTGATGTTCGTGGGTCTCTCCTTCGGACGAGCCGATGTGCAGCCAGCGCGTTGCAGGAGGCCCCCCACGGTACTCGCTGGTGCAGGGGGGCAATGACGATGCCGCCGTACGCGGGGGAAGACTCGTCGGAAAGCCGACGAAGTCCCCTACGGAAAATGAAAATACGTGCAACCTCTACGTCGTATAGGAGGGCACTGTCCGCAATCCTGCCCGAGGACGGGGCAATGACTGACGTTCCGGTTGCGCAGATCGGTTCCGGCCCCTATATTCGAAGGTGTTCGTCCCGGGCCGATGCCCCGTGACGAGTCCCATCAGGCTAAGAACGTGCGTGCTCCTCTCTGACAAGTGAAGTTCGTCTATGTCGATGTTTTTCGACGCGCTTGGTGACGTCGTCAACTTTCTCGTTGATTTCGTGTGGGGGATTGGCATCCCGACTGGAACCGGAAACGACATCCCAGTTGTCGTGCTCTTGCTGCTGGGAGCCGGTCTCTACTTGACACTGCGCCTCGGCTTCGTCCAATTTCGCCGCCTCGCGCACGGATTTTCGGTCACGACGGGGATGTACGACGATCCCGATGAGCCCGGAGACATTCCGCACTTTCAGGCGCTCACCACGGCGCTCTCGGCCACCGTCGGCATCGGCAACATCGCCGGGGTGGCGCTTGCCGTCCACTACGGCGGGCCGGGCGCACTTCTCTGGATGTGGGTGACGGCCGTTCTGGGGATGGCGACGAAGTTCAGCGAGGTCACGCTGGCGCAGCACTACCGCGACGTGGAGCTGGCGGGGGAGGACAACGAGCCCAGCTGGCTCGGGACGGTGGCTGGCGGACCGATGTACTACATCGAAAAGGGCCTGGGCTCCAACTGGACCTGGATGGCGGTGCTGTCGGCGGTGCTGCTCGGCATCACGTCGTTCCTCACCGGGAATGCCAATCAGGCCAACACGGTTACCGACACGCTGGAGAGCTACAGCGGGCTCTTCGGACTCGAGCCGTCTGTAATGAGCGTGATTGTGGCGGCGGTCGTGGCCGGGGTGATTGCGGTCGTCATCATCGGCGGCGTGACGCGTATTGGGCGCGTGACCAGCATTGTGGCGCCCGTGATGGCGGCGATTTACGTGCTGGGCGGGCTCACCATCCTGGCCCTCAATGCGTCGGCGGTGCCGGGTGCGGTGGCCCGCATCTTTACGGAGGCCTTCAATCCGCAGTCGGGCGTGGCGGGGACGGGAGCCGGCATTTTTCTGCTGACGATGATCTACGGGGTGCAGCGCGGCCTCTTCTCGAACGAGGCGGGGATGGGGTCGGCTCCCATCGCCCACTCGGCAGCCCAGACTGACGAGCCGGTGTCGGAGGGCGTGGTGGCGCTGCTGGAGCCGCTGATCGACACGATTATCGTGTGTACGATTACGGGGCTCGCGATCGTCGTGACCGGGGTTTGGGACGACGCCGTGCCCACGAGACTGGATCTGGACGGGGGGGCGCATAGCTACCGCGTTGAAGACGAAGGCGGTATCATTGCCGACGAGGAGCCGCCAACCGAAATTCAGATCGTGGACGGTGTTCCTCAGATCGAGAAGGGGACGCCGGAGTTTGCGTGGAATCAGGCCGTCGTCGACAGCTTCTTTGTCGACTGCGCGGGCGATTGTGAGGATCGCAGTGACTTTCGCACGCCGTTTACCGGCACGCTCGACACGGAGCGCGGCGTGGCCGTGTCGGAAGAGGGCACCGAGTACACTACGCTTTACGGGCCGGCCGTGGAGACTGGAGCCCCTCTGACGCAGCTGGCGTTTGCGCGCGGTCTGGCTCCGCTCGGGGACTGGGGCGGTCTTATTGTCGTCTTCAGCGTGCTTCTCTTCGCCATCTCTACGTCGATTTCCTGGAGCTACTACGGCGACCGCTGTGCAATCTATCTCTTCGGCGAAGGCGCCGTTCTTCCGTACAAGGTGGCGTTCGTGGCCATCAACTTTCTGGGCGGCATTGCGCCGCTGGCGACGGTATGGGCCATCGGCGACATTGCGCTGGGCCTCGTGATTATCCCGAACCTCGTGGCCGTGGTGCTGCTGTCGGGAAAACTCAAGGAGCTGACCGACGGTTACTTCGACCGGGAGGCGTGGCTCGACAACGTGGAGTGAGTTGGGGAGTTATGGGTTGATGAGGTGTGAGTTGATGAGGTGTGAGTTGATGAGGTGTGAGTTGATGGGTCATGAGTGGATGGGGGATGGCGGTTCTTTTTTTCAGAAGGGCTGGATCGTGTGATGGAGAATTTGACGGTGGTCGAGCATCCGTTGCTCAAGCGGGATCTCACGACGTTGCGTCGCAAGGAGACCTCGCACGGCACGTTTCGCGAAACGGTGTCGGACGCGGCGTCCCTGCTGGCGTACGAGGCCCTGCGAGATATTGAACTGGAGCCCTCGACGATTGAGACGCCGCTGGAGTCCACGACGGGCTACGCGGTGGCGGACGACGTGATGGTGGTGCCGATCATGCGGGCCGGGCTGGGGATGGTGGACGGCTTCGTGCGGCACGTGCCGGAGGCGCGCGTGGGCCATCTCGGCATGCAGCGCGACGAGGAGACGTACCGGCCGAACGACTACTACAGCAGCGTTCCGGACGGGATTGCGGAGGCGCACGTCTTTGTGGTGGACCCGATGCTAGCGACGGGAGGCAGTGCTGCGTTTGCGCTCGATCATCTGAAGGCGCATGGGGGGACGCAGTTTACGTTTGTGTGTCTGGTGGCGGCGCCGGAGGGTGTGCGGCGGCTCGACGACGAGCATCCGGAGGTGCCTGTCGTCACGGCGGCGCTGGATCGGGAGCTGGATGAGAATGCGTTCATCCGGCCGGGGCTGGGGGATGCGGGGGATCGGATTTTTGGGACGCGGGGGTAGGGAGTCATGAGTGTTACGAGTCATGAGTTGGTGGGTCATGGGTTGGTGGGTTATGAGTCATGAGTTATGGGAGGTGGGTTATGAGTGGTCTTGGGGGCCGATGGTGTTGATGGAGCTATTGAGCATTTTGCGGATTTCGATGAGCTCGGTGGAGAGGGCTTCGAAGCGCTCCTGCGACAGGAGCCGGCGACTGCGGGCCTTCTGGAGCCACGTTCGGGTTTCCTGGAGCGAGCCGCGGGCGTAGTAGCAAAACTGACGGTTCTCGCCGTAGTGGTATCGTCCGTGACCTTCGCTGATGTTGGCTGCGATCGAGTCGGCGGCTTTCGTGATCTGTTCGCCAATCGAGTATTTCGCGAATGGAGGCCAGTCTTCGACGAGGGCCCAGACCTCTTCGGCCAGCCGCATTGCTCGTTCGTACACGTCCAGGTCGTCGATGTCCATGGCAGTCGGCGGGGTTATTCGGGTCCGATGCACTGATGAGACACCTGCGGTGGGGGAAGGATAACGTTGCTCTCGCATTTTTTGCGCTTTGGGATGGGCGTTGCTCTCATGAATCGACATCTCCTGACGTATGCAGCGTTGAGCCTGGCTGGGGGACTGCTTGTCTTCACAACGCCGGTGTTGGGGCAGGACGACGGGGACGTGGAGGTGCCGGATCCGGTGCTGCGGGGCATTTCGTTTTCGGTGACGGTGCCGGCGGACTCGGCGCTGGCGGAGCGGGGGATGCCGGTCGTTCGGGTGGGGGAGACGACGTATCCGCTTTCCTATGAGGCAGCGCAGGAGCAGTGGACGGCGGAGGGGGTGACGGTGTCGGACTGGGGATCGGCGACGGTGGCGGTAGTGGCGGGCGAGACGACGCTGCGGGCGGCCTCCACGCGGGCGATTCCGGGATGGTGGTCGATTTTGCCGCCGCTGCTTGCGATCGGGACCGCGCTGTTGTTTCGGCGAGTGGTGCCCGCGCTGTTTCTGGGGGTGTGGGTGGGGGCGTGGATCGTGCAGGGCCTGTCGGTGGCGGGGCTGTTCTGGGGACTGCTCGACACGCTGCAGGTCTACGTCCTCAACGCGATGGTGGACGAGGGGCACGCGGCCATCATCCTGTTCTCGCTCATGATTGGGGGGATGGTGGGCATCATTTCGCGAAACGGGGGAACGCGCGGGATCGTCGAAGGGCTCACGCAGTGGGCAGACACGGCGCGCCGGGGACAGGTGGCGACCTGGGGACTCGGGCTTCTGGTGTTTTTCGACGACTACGCCAACACGCTGATTGTGGGGAGCACGATGCGATCGGTCACCGATCGGCTGCGCATCTCCCGCGAAAAGCTGGCGTACATCGTGGACTCGACCGCCGCGCCGGTGGCGTCGCTGGCGCTCGTGACGACCTGGATCGGGTTCGAGGTGGGGCTTATCGACGAGGCGGTGGCCTCCATTCCGGAGCTCAGCATGTCGGGCTACGCGCTATTCCTGGAGTCCATCCTGTACCGGTTCTATCCATGGCTGGCATTGTTCTTTGTGCTCTCGGTCGCAGGGACGGACCGGGAGTTCGGGCCGATGTACGACGCGGAGCAACGAGCACGCTCGACGGGCGAGGTTCTCGGGGAAGGGACGAGCGTCGATGCGGCCGCCACGGGCAACGATGAGCTCGCCCCGAAGGCGGACATTCCCTCCCGGGCCTGGAATGCTATTTTGCCGGTGCTGGTGCTGGTCGGGGGCGTACTGGCGTTCCTGTGGACGACGGGCACCGCCGCGGCCGGGGCCGACGCGCCGATGCGCGAGATTATCGGCGCGGCCGATTCCTACGAAGCGCTGATGTATGCCTCCCTGCTCGGCGTGCTGGCGGCGGCGGGGCTGTCGCTGGGGCAGGGCCTTCTCACGCTCGATGAAACGGTGGAGGCCTGGTACGCGGGGCTCAAGTCGATGCTCTTTGCCATGATTGTGCTTCTGCTGGCGTGGGGGCTGTCGAACCTAACGACGGTGCTGCACACGGCGAACTACCTGGCGGCGGCGCTCAGTGACGCGTTGGCGCCTGGCGTGGTGCCGGCCCTGATTTTTGTGCTCTCGGCCGCGACGGCCTTCGCGACGGGGTCGAGCTGGGGGACAATGGGGATCGTGATGCCGCTGGTGATTCCGTTGACCTGGGAGATTCTGGGCAGTCACGGGATGGCATCGGCCCCGCACTACCACATCCTGTACTCGGCGATCTCGTGTGTGCTGGCGGGGGCGGTGTGGGGGGACCACTGCTCCCCGATTTCCGATACCACGATCCTTGCGTCGATGGCCAGCGGATGCGATCACGTCGAGCATGTGCGGACGCAGCTCCCGTACGCGCTCAGCGTCGGGGGCGTGGCCCTGCTTCTGGGGACGCTCCCGGTGGGGTTCGGACTGCCCTGGTGGGCGGCGCTGCTGATCGGGGGCATCACGCTGAGGGGCGTTCTGTACGGGGTTGGCAGGCCGGTCACGTCCTCGCCTTCCCAGGATGCGCCGGAGGTGGCATTGGGAAAGGAGGGCCGGACAACATGATTTCAATGCGAACGACCGATTCTTGGGTTGTCCCTGATGGCTGAGGGCGCTATCCTACCGCCCTGTTTCTCGTTTTCCGAAGACCACCCGTACTGTCATGCATATCGACGCTGACGATCGTCCCTGGGGCCGCTGGGAGGAATACTTGAATGAACCCGGGTACCGCGTCAAGCGGATTATCGTTCACCCCGGGGAGCGTCTGTCTCTTCAGAAGCACGAGCAGAGGAAGGAGCACTGGGTCGTTGTGCGCGGGACCGGCATCTTTACCCGCAACGACGATAAGACGCGAGTTTCGGAGGGGGACACGTGCTTCATCGACATTGGAGATGTCCATCGTCTCGAGAATGATGGCGATGAGCCGCTCGTGTTTATCGAGACGCAGATGGGCCTCTGCGTGGAAGACGACATTATTCGGCTGGAAGACGATTACGGCCGCTACTAAGAGACAGGGCGTTTCCGGTAGGCTTTGGGGGAATGAAGATTCGGGGCAGTCAGGCCGAAGGGAGGGAGGGCTCTGAGGTTGTGGCGTATGTCAAGACTCAGGCGCATGGGCACGATTTGTGAGTGGCCGCGTACAGAGGAATACAAACAGACGCACTCATTGCCGATCCCGATTATGGTATTACCGATACATCTCTACGGCCACGATGCGCTTCGCGAAGAGGCCGACCCGGTGACGGAAAACACTGAGGCCCTGCAGGACCTCATCGACGACATGATCGAGACGATGCACAACGCCGCCGGCATCGGTCTCGCGGGGCCGCAGGTCGGCCGCAGCACGCGGATTTTTGTGGTCGACGTGACGCCCATGGCTTCAGACATGGAAGAGGAGGGCGAAGAGGTACCCCCGCAGCCGATGGTGTTCATCAATCCCGAAATTGTCGAGGAAGGAACGAGCACCGTGGACATGGAGGAGGGCTGCCTGTCCATTCCCGAGGTCCGAGAGGCGGTGACGCGGCCGGATCGCATCCGTGTCCGCTATCTCGACCGGAACCTAGAGGAGCAGGAGTTGGAGACTGGAAGCGTGCTTGCTCGTGTCATCCAGCATGAGAACGACCACCTCGACGGCGTGCTCTTTACCGACTATCTGAGCAGTTTCCGGAAGCGACTGCTCAGCCGGAGCCTGCGGCAGATGAAGGAGGGCAACGTGGAGGCGGACTATTCGCTCGTGGCGGCGGGCGACGAGCCGGTGCCCGCGCGGTAGTCCGGTCTCGCTGCTTTTCTGAATGACGGCAGATGCTCGTGAAGAAGGCCCCGACGCTTTCGCCCGACGAGGTCGCGGCGCTGTACGACCGCATCGGGACCGCTCAGGACACGCAGGTCTTCTACGAGCGGCCGGCGGTGGATCTCCTCATTGAACACGGGGCGTTTGCGGACGCGACTACGGTGCTGGAGGTTGGCTGTGGCACGGGGCGGGTGGCGGAGCGGCTGCTCCGGGATGCGGGCCCGTTGGAGACCCGGTATATCGGCGTTGATGTGAGCATGCGGATGGTGCAGATTGCTCGCGACCGGTTGTCGGCGTACGAGGGACGAGCGACCGTCGAGCGGACCGACGGCACATTTTCGTTCGATGTGCCGACGGCCTCGCAGGATCGCGTCGTGGCCACGTACGTGCTCGACGTGCTGGCGCCGGAGGCGATTCAGCAGTTTTTCGGCGAGGCCCGCCGGGTCCTGCAAGCCGATGGGCGCGTGTGCCTGGCGGGGCTGACGTGGGGGACGCGTCCGCTCGGGCGACTCGTATCGGCGCTCTGGGCCGCCGTGCACCGCCTACGTCCCAGTTGGGTCGGCGGCTGTCGGCCCCTTCACATGTGCCGAGCGCTTCCCGCCGATGAGTGGCGCGTCGTGCACCACGAACGGGTGCAGGCCTGGGGCGTGCCCTCGGAGGTTTTGATTGCGACGCCTTGTTGAGGTCCATCCCTGTGATTCACGTCTCCGATTCTACCGATACGTGAATGGGGTCTTCCCGATACGTGAATACGTTTGTACCGATCTGCGCAGAGTTATAAGATCAACCGCAGGACGCTGGTGCTCTCTTCATAAGTTTCTGTTCCATCCCAGAACTGGATGGGCATCCCGACAGCTGCCGCGGATGCCCGAAAAAGATCGCGGCCACGCGGGATGACCCGCAAGGGGCCCCTGTGAAGAAATCGGCTGAGATCCTCCTGGGAATCTCGGATTCCCCACTCCACCACGTGGGATGACCCTTCGGGTCCCTGAAATTCGCCAAAACTCCCGCTCCGCTCTTCGGTTGGAGCGGTCGAACACGGCGAATTTCGATCGCTTCTGGGAATCTGAGATTCCCTACCTTCAGATCTCCAAGCCCCCGATTTATTTCATGAGTCGCTACGCTCGTCTCTTCGAAGGCCGGAAGAAGCTCGTTGTCGACCCGGTGAGTCTTCGAAGGTGAGAGCGGGGCCCGGCGATTAATCTCGAGAAAGCACGGAGATCGGTACCCTCCGCTTCTTGCTTGCGGCTGCGCTCGGTCCAGGAGATTTAGAATCTCCAGAATCTGAGATTCCCAGGATCTAGGTCCCCAGGATCTTGCCGGGCGAGCCCGGCTGATTTCCTTCCTCGCACGGAGAATATTGTTTATCTACCTGTGCACGGATCAGTATGAGGCTTGTTGGTTGTGGTCGAGGCTGGGGCGCTGCGATGCTTGTGGGAGCCCTGTTTGTGCTGATGGCCTGTGGGAGGGAGGCTCCGACGTCCGATGCCGACGCGCCCCGGTTCGTGACGACCATTCCGCCGTTTGAGATGATTCTGGAGCGGCTTGTGGAGGGACGCGGCACGGTGGATCGGCTTCTGGCCCCGGGGACGTCGCCGCATACGCACGACCCGACGCCATCGGATTTGCGGGCGACGACCACTGCGACGGCGCTCGTGTACGGGGCGGAGGCCCTTGACGGATGGGCCGCCGATCTTCCGGCGGCGCGGCGACTCAAACTCGTGTCGATGGTGCCGCCGGGAGCGCGTCGTTCCTTTGAGGGGGAGCACGGGGGGAACGAGCATGGGGGCGCCTCCGTGAACCCGCACTTCTGGACTGATCCGCTTGCGGTGACGCAGCTGGTGCCCGTGCTCGCCGACACGCTCTGTGCCGTGGATCCACCGGGCTGTTCTACGTATCGCGCCAACGCCGACTCTTTTGCGACGGCGCTGGCAACGCTTGACGCGCAGCTTCGATCGTTGACGGCCCCGATCCGCGAGGTGCCCGTGTTGCTGGCGCAGCCGTTCTTTCGGTACTTTCTTGGTCGGTACGGGCCCCGTCTCGTCGGCATCGTGGAGCCGAGTCCCGGCGCTGAGGCCACACCCCGGCAGCTCCGTCGGCTTGTGGACCGGGCGCACGCGAGCGGAGCCCGCGCCATCCTCACGCAGCGATCCCTGTCCGGCCGGGCAGCGCGGGCGGTGTCGGAGGCGGCGCAGGTACCGGTTGTCACGCTGGATCCGCTTGGCGGGACGGACGGGCGCCGTACGTATGAAGATCTGCTGCGCTTCAACGCCGAACGGTTGAACACCGCTCTTGCAAATCCCGCGTCGCCGTGATCGGTCGGATCTACGGCCCGAACGGTCCGTTGGGCGACTGCCCGCATCGCTGGCCCTCATAATCAACTCCCTGTCGGCCGTGCCGCCGTCTGTTCCTGCCGTGTCCGTGTCCGACCTCGGTGTTTGCCTCGGTGGGCATGCCGTGCTGGATGCCCTTACCTTCGAGGCCGCGCCGGGCGACTTTGTGGCGATTGTGGGACCGAACGGAGGGGGAAAGACGACCCTGGTTCGCGTGCTGCTTGGGCTTGTGACGCCGGATCGAGGAGCGGCCCACGTTTTTGGGCGTCCGCCAGCGGCGGGGGAGCCGGGGCTCGTGGGGTACGTCCCGCAGGCGAAGCGGCTGGACCGGACGTTTCCGGCGCGGGCCCTCGATCTGGTGCTCACGGCGCTGCACCAGCGCTGGCCGTTCGGGGCGAGCATGACGGAGAAAAAGCAGGCGCTCCGAGCGCTGGATCGGGTAGGGGGGCAGCCGTTGGCCGACCGACCGCTGAATACACTCTCCGGCGGGGAACTCCAACGGGTCTACTTGGCGCGGAGTCTCGCACGTGCTCCCCGGCTCATTCTTCTCGACGAGCCGGCGACCGGCATCGACGTGGCCGGGGCGGCCGACCTCTACGAGGTGCTGGAGACTGATCAGGAGCAGCGCAATACGACCATCCTGATGGTCACCCACGACTGGAACGCGGCCTACCACCACGCCGACGACGTGCTGCTTCTCGACGGGCGACAGGTGGGATTTGGGCGACCGGAGGAGGTCTTAACCGACGATTGTCTCCGCGAGGCGTTCGGCCACACCGGACACGCACATGCGATGCTCATGGGTGAGGCCGGCCTCTCATGATTCCTGATCTTTTTACCCTTCCGTTCATGCGCCGGGCCCTGCTCGCCGGGGTCATCATCGGGCTCCTGGCGGGGTACTACGGCGTGTTCGTCGTACAGCGACGCCTCAGCTTTCTGAGTGTCGGGTTGTCGCACGCCGCGTTCGGCGGGGTGGCCCTCGGCCTGCTGCTTCAGGTCAATCCGCTCTGGACCGCCCTGCCCTTTACCGTCGTCGTGGCCCTCGCGATTACGTGGGTGACGCAGCGCAGTGCCGTGAGCAGCGACACCGCCATCGGGGTGTTCTTTTCCGCTGCCATTGCGCTGGGCGTGGTACTGCTGACCTTCAAACAGTCCTACACGGTCGACGCCTTTACCTATCTGTTCGGGTCCATCCTGTCGGTGCGGGCGGTGGACCTCTGGGTCCTCGGAGGCATTGCGCTTCTGGCCCTTGGGACGCTGCCGCTGTGGGGACGGTGGGCGTACGCCACCTTTGATCGCGACCTCGCCCGGGCCGACGGCGTCCCCGTGGATCGCGACGACTACGTGCTGGCGGGCCTTCTGGCCGTGACCGTCGTCGCGGCCGTGAAGGTCGTGGGGATCGTCCTTACCGCTGCCTTTTTCGTGATTCCCGCCGCCGCGGCTCGCCTGTTGGCCGGCACGTTCCGGCACATGACGATCGTGGCCGTCCTGCTCGGGGGCACCACCGCGACCGGCGGACTGGTGGGCAGCTACGCCTTCGATCTGCCGAGCGGGGCCGCCATCATTCTGGTACAGGCCGCCGTGTTCGGGAGCGCCGTCCTCGTGGGCCGGGCGGTCCGCTAGCCGCGCGGACGGAGGGGGCGCAGGACGACCTCGGAGATAAAGTGGTTGGCGGGGGATTCCAGCACATGCATCGCCGTGGCGGCCACGTCCTCCGGGGCCAGCGGGTTGTCGGTCATCTCCACGTCCGCCACCTCGAAGAAGTTGGTGTCGGTCGAGCCGGGATAGAGGCAGGTGACCCGGATGCCGTCGTCGCGGACCTCCTTCATGAGCGAGTCGCTAAAGCCGCGGACGCCGAACTTGCTGGCGTTGTAGGCCGTCAGGTTCGGGTTGCCGAGCAGGCCGGCGATGGAGGCCACGTTGACGATGTGGCCGCCGAACCCGGTCTCGTCGTTCTGGCTGCGCATGGTGGGCACAACCTCGCGGGTGCAGAGGAAGACGCCGCGCAGGTTGGTGTCCATCTGCACGTCCCAGTCCTCCAGCGGCAGGTCGTCGACGGGGCCGAATTGGCCGAGCCCGGCGTTGTTGATGAGCACGTCAAGCCGGTCGCTCTCGTCCCGGATCGCGGCGAACGTGTTTTCCACCTCGGTCTCGTCGCGGAGGTCGCACGTCAAGGGGCAAAACGCATCGCCCAGGGTGTCCTGCACGTCCGCCAGCTTGTCGGCGCTGCGGGCGAGGCCGTAGACGGTGGCGCCGCGGTCGATGAGGGCGTCCGAGAAGTGAATGCCGAGGCCGCTGCTGGCGCCGGTGACGACGGCGACGCTATCGGTCAGGTCCATCAGGGACGGAGGGAGTTGTTGGATAGAACAATGAGAAGAGTTGTACCCGTCGGTCGGACGTGAGATTGCCGGGCGGAATGAGGTTCGTGTTACTTTGGCGTTGGGCGTTTTGGGGTCGACGTTATGCGTTGAGCGTTGTGTGTTGGGCGTTGCGAGTTGTGGGTTGGGGCGTTTGAGGACTGGGGCGTTCTGGCAGGGGGCTTCTGCCACGAGGATCAGAGGTGCAGAACAGACAGGAACGGGTCATCCGGGGGCCGGGGGGACGGAGGACGAGGCATCGTCGGGGGAGGACGAGAGGTCGTCGCGCACCTCGCCCCAGGTGGCCGTGGTGGTGAGTATGCGCTTCGCCTCCGAAAGGGACAGGTCGAGCAGTGCCAAAAGGATTTGGACCGCCACCTTGCGAGAGTGTCCGTCCCGACGGAGTCGCTGAAAGGTCGTTTCGATTTCCTCGTCCGCGTCCAGCGTTTCTTCGTACGTGCGGAGGAGATCCTCGTCGGGCATCACGACGATGGGAGGGATGAGTAGGCGCGTGGTAAGGAGGCTTACCGATACGTGAACAAATTTGCACCGATCCTGGAAATCTCAGATTTCCTAGATCGGTACCCTCCGCTTCTTGCTTGCGGCTGCACACGGTCCAGGAGATTTGGATCTCCAGCAATCTAGGATTCCCAGGAGATTTGGATCTCCAGCAATCTAGGATTCCCAGGAGATTTGGATCTCCAGCAATCTCAGATCCCCAAGATTTAGAATCTCCAGCAATCCAGGATTCAGGGGATCTCAGATCCCCAAGATCTTGCCGGACGAGTCCGGCTGATCTCCAATCTTTCGGGGAAAATGGTGTACGTACGTTCTCACAGATCGGTATACGCGTTCAGGGGGTGAACGATCGCGCGGATCCTCCGGCGAGAGGCAATGAACGGCGAGATGATGAAGGCAAAAGCCTCTGGGACGAAAATCTTATTCCGCTGTTATACTTTTGTGATAACACGGGGTAGGAATGAAGGTATAGGTCTGTGACGAAAGGGAAGAGAGGGCGTCCCGCGTAGCCTTTTTTCCAATCCACTGTGATCCCATGGAAATGACTCAGCCCTGTACGACGGTCGAACCGAGCGTCGAGGCCCTGAAGGCCGGCGACGAACAGGCGTACCGGCGGCTCTTTGAACAGGAGCGGGATCGGCTTCAGAACTTTGTGATGAAGATTCTCGGCGATCACGACGAGGCCGAAAACATTGTTCAGGAGACGTTCGCGGTGGCGTACCGACAGATCGACGACTTTCGGGGAGAGTCGAAGGTGTCGACGTGGCTGTTCTCGATTGCCCGCCATCTGGCGTACGGTCATCTCCGGAAGACGAAGCGGCACACCTATCGGGAGCATGAGACCATCGAGCTCTTGCAGGCCGAGCGGGCCGACACGGCCGCGATGACGCTGGAGGCGGTTGAAGCAGAAGAGCGCAGGCGCATTGTCCACGATGCGCTGCAGGAGTTGCCGGACCACTACCGGCGGGTGGTGCAGCTCCGAGACCTGGAGGAGAAGTCCACGGCGGAGACCGCCGAGCAGTTAGGACTGACGGAGGTCAACGTTCGGGTGCGTCTGCACCGGGCCCGCAAGCAGTTGCGCGAGCATCTGTGCGAGCGCATGGACGCGTGCTGACCCTCGTCGTTGGGGCTTTGATGCTCAGTCGTCCGCGACGGCGCCTTCTTCCCAGCCCTCGGTCAGGATGTGGTCCGCAGGCACGCCTGCGTCCTGGAGGGCTGTGTTCGTGTCGACGACCATTTCCGGCACGCCGCAGGCGTAGGCATGGGGGGCGTCGAGGCGATCGAGCGCCGGGGCAAGGTGGTCCTGCACGTGGCCCGTGGGCCCGTCCCAGGCTTCGCCGGACAGCACATAGGTGACCGAGAGGGAGGGATAGGTGGCTGCCAGGCGGTCGAGCATCGCCCGGTACATGAGGTCTGCCTGGGTGCGTTCCCCGTAGAGGAGTGTGGCGTGGCCGCCCTCGGCCCGCAGGTAGGGCGTGAGCATAGAAAGCATCGGGGTCAGGCCGGTGCCGGTTGCCAAAAAGAGGGCGTCCCGGGTCGGGTCCCGCAGTTGGAGGTTGCCGGACGGGGGCATGAGCGGCACCGGGTCTCCGACGCTGCGTTCGTGGAGCCACACCGAGCACGTGCCGTTGTCGTACCGCTTGACGGCCAGGACCAGCGTCTCTGTTCCGGGGCCGCTGACGGGGGAGTACGGGCGGTAGACAGGGCTGCCGTCTGCCTCCATGCGCACATTGACGTGCTGGCCCGGTTCGTGAGAAAAGGTGTGGTCGTCGGCCCGCAGTACAAGCTGCTGCACGCGAGGGGCGAGCGGGTATGTGCCGACGACCGTCGTCTCGATGAGGGGGGGCGCCATGACGAGCAATCGTGTCGATGCGGGAAGAAAAAACCGTTACGCCAGGGGATACTCAAGGCCGCTTACGTAGTCGGACACGTCGCCCGCGTCGGCCACGAATGTGATGCGCTCGTAGCGGGGCTGCCCGATCCACGCGTGGGACGGGGTCACGTCCTCATCCGTGAGCACCGTTTCGGACTCTGCGTCCTCAAAGACGGCGACGCGTCCCTCGATCGATTTCTCGCGGAGGGCCGTCCGCAAGTCGTCCACGGAGCGATACTGACCGATCTCGGTCACGTCGTCCGCATCGGGCATCGGCGGTTCCTCGGTCCGTGCCGAGTGGACGCGGATCTGAAGACGGTCCCGGTCGGGGGCGTGAATGAGTTGAAACAGTGCCGGGGCGGGGGAGGCTGGGGAGGAGTCCGGGGCCGGCCCCTCCGGGGAGCGCACCTCTTTGCCCGTCTCGGTGGGCGGATCGTTTCCGCGATGGCGGCCAACAGACGGAAGATCGTCGGGAAGGTCATCCATGGGCAACCGGCGAGACTTCATTGAAGAACAAAATGCGTGCTTTCATACTAATGACTTCGAATCCCCCAAGATACGGACCGACTGTGATTCGTCCGTGAAGGCGTTCTGGCGGCCACAGGGCCGTCTGAACCGGTCGGGTGCATCGTCGAGGACAACTAGGCAGACATCGTAGACGCCGGGACAGGATTGAAACAGCACGACCCCCCCACTGCGTTCGGAGGCCAGACTGACTTGCCGATACACTGGGAATAATCTCTCCGTCAATCCTCATGGAGCTCACCTACTACGGCCACTCGACCTTTCAGATCGAGACGGGCGGCACGACGCTGCTCTTCGATCCCTTCTTCGCGGACAACCCGCATACCGACGCAAACGCGTCAGACTTCGATCCCGACGTGCTGATCCTGACGCATGCCCACTTCGACCACTATTCGGACACCGAGGGCGTACTGGACGGTAGCGACCCGCTCGTGATCAGCAACTTCGAGATCACGCAGCGTGTCAGTGAAGAGTATGACCACGACGCGATTCAGCCGCTCAACGAGGGCGCCGACGTGACCTTCGACTGGGGGACGATCAAGGCGACGCATGCGCGGCACACGTCCTCCTTCCCGGACGGCAGCTACGGCGGCGTGCCGCAGGGATGTGTGCTGGAGCTCGACGATGGCGTCGTGTACAACACCGCCGACACCGCGCCCTTCGCCGAAATGGAGTGGATTGGTGACCTCTGGGACGTGGACCTGATGCTTGCGCCCGTCGGCAACGTCTTCACGATGGGCATTGCCGGGGCGCTTCACGCCGCGGAGATGGTGGATCCGGACCGTGTGGCCCCACTGCACTACGACACCTTTCCCCCCCTCGAGACGGATCTGGACGAGTTTCAGGACACCTTTGGCGACGCCGGGTACGACACGATCGTCTTCGACGTGGGAACGTCCACCTCGCTCTAACGGGACCATTCCACACCGGGACGTTCACCGGCCCCGGGACGTGTCCGGGGCTTTCCAACCGGCGGGGTCGTATTCTTCGGACACAGTGCTCCACACGCCTGCTCGTGACGAGAATCGGCATTCTTTCGGACACCCACGGCTCCTTTCATCCGGCCCTCATCGATGATCTGGACGGGGTGGATCTCATTCTCCACGCCGGAGACATCTGTGACTACGGCATTCTGGATGGACTCCAAACCGTGGCCCCGGTGCGAGCGGTGTGGGGCAACGCGGACAATATGGGCATCCGTCGGCGGCTCGAAGAGCACAATCGCTTCGAGGTCGACGGGCTCGATGTGTGGATGACCCACATTGCCGGGCGACCCGGAAAGTGGCAGCGCGGGATGGGCGAGCGGCTGGCGGACGATCCCCCCGACATCTTCGTGTGTGGGCACAGCCACATCCTTCGGGTTGAACGGGTCGAGGACCTCGGCGGCATGCTCTACGTCAACCCCGGCGCCGCCGGCAAGCAGGGCTTTCACCAGGAAAAGACGTGCCTGCGTCTTGCAATCGAGGACGGAGCGGCCACCGAGATGGATGTCATTCATCTCGATGCGGAGGAATAAGGCCGATCAGTCGTGGTGGGCCGCACGTTCGTCGGCGGTCCGGTCGTGGAGCCCCGACAGCAGGGCTCGATCTGCATCGGTGAGGGCCGTGTCGCGGCGGGCCATGACGCGCTCGGCCACCGCGAGGGCTTTTTCCAGTCGGTACGTGGCGAAGCCGGTCCCCGGCCCGCCCCACGAGAACGGGGGCACGTAGCGCGGCGGAAAGTCGCCGCCGTACAGGTTGCAGCAGGTGCCCACGACGGTGCCGGTGTTGAACATAGTGTTGATGCCGCACTTCGAGTGGTCGCCCATGAACAGCCCGGCGAACTGGCGGCCCGTGTCCACGAAGGCATTCTCGTCGGGGGCGTAGGCGGAGACCTCGCCGTAGTCGTTTTTGAGGTTGGAGGTGTTGGTGTCGGCCCCGAGGTTGCACCAGCGGCCCAGATAGGAGTCGCCCAGAAAGCCGGGATGGGCCTTGCTGGAAAGATCCTGGATCACGGTGTCGTGGACCTCGCCGCCCACCTTGCACCAGTATCCGAAGGCCGCCGTCTCGATGTCGGCCCCGCCCTTGACGTGCGACCTCGGTCCCACGTAGCAAGGGCCTTTCAGCACCGCTTGCTCGTGCACGATGGCGTCCGTCCCGAGGACGATGGGACCGTCCTCAGCGTTGAGGACGGCGCCGGGCTTCACCGTAGCTCCGGTGCCGAAGTGGATGGCTTCGGGGCGCACCGCCGTGACGCTGTCGTGCACCGAAGCATGGGCCCGGTCCGAAAGCGGTGCCTCATTCGGTGCAGACGTGTAGGCGGCCTCCTGCCGGAGCGTATCGGCGAGGTCGTCGAGCAGGTCCCAGGGCCGGGCTACGAGCCGGGCATTGTCGAGCGACGTGGTTGGGAGGTCGGAAAAGAGAGTCGCCGAGAGCGGTCCGTCGTCGAGCAGGTCGTCCGGCAGGGGCGTTTTTGCGTCGGGCCGCCACGCCGCGACCACGGTGTCGTCGTGCAGGAAGGCGCGCGCATCCCCGTTTTCGTCAACGTGGTCTCGAATCGGGAGGACCGCCGCGTCGGACTGGGCGACGAATCGGCCGTTCACGAACAGCACGTCGTCGTCTGGCAGTCGGTTCACGGAGGACTCGGGAAACGCCTGCGCGGCGACGGACGCGACGGCCGGTCGGGTGTGGAGCGTCAGGGCGTTCGGCGAGAACGCATCGCGGGCGGTGTCGAGAATCGAGCGCAGGCCGAGTCGAAGGGCGTACACCGGACGGGTCTCGGTGAGGGGACGGAGGCCGGCCACCGCGGCGTCTTCGAACAGGCAGAGGTGCATGGGGAGCAGGAAGGCAAATTTGGGGAGCGAAAACCGAGGGAGGAAGCAACGTAGGCACTGCGACCGTGAATGTCATGGAAGGGCGACCGTACGTTAAAAAGTCGGGGAAAGCAAAGAGGGCTCCTCTGCCAATATCGGCCGGTTATGCCGAAAAGTGCGTGGGCATGGGAGTGTGGAAGTAGCGAATCCTGCTTTTGAAAATCGACATGCTGACGGGAGGCACAAGAGGCGATTGCCATGGGGAGCAGGGCGATTGCAGGTTGGAGAGCCCTGGGGGTGTAGGAGGCGATGTTGCCGTTGAGCGGCCGACCTGCCCGGGATGAACGGACGCGTGGATGCATGGAGGCAGAACCGCTGTGCTCCAATCGTCCTCCTGTGTGCTACCGAGATCAAGATGCGATTCCCGGGGGGACGAGCGTGATAACCTTGAGATTGTCATTCGCCGACTGGTAAACTCCGTCCCCGCTGGTTCGTAAAGAAGGCGTCAACGATCCGCGATTTTTATTGGGGACGCCTTCAGGTCCCCGTCATCAACCGACCCGAAGCTATGAAATTTTTCGTCGACACCGCCGACCTGGACGAGATCCGAGAGGCGAACGACATGGGCATTCTCGACGGCGTGACGACCAATCCGTCGCTCGTGAAAGACGAGGGCAATATCGAGTTTCACGAGCACGTGTACACGATCTGTGAGATTGTGGACGGAGACGTGTCCGCGGAGGTGACGGCGACGGACTTCGACGGCATGATGGAGGAAGCCCACACGCTGGCGCAGGTCCACGAGAACGTGGTGGTCAAAATTCCACTTATTAAAGACGGCATAAAAGCGCTTCGCGCTCTGGACGAGGAAGAAATCCCGACAAACTGTACGCTCTGCTTCTCGCCGAATCAGGCGCTCATGGTGGCTAAAGCCGGCGCCGACTACATCAGTCCGTTCATTGGGCGCATCGACGACATTGCCTCCGACGGAATGACGGTCATCGAGGAAATCGTTCAGATCTACGACAACTACGACTTCGATACTGAAATCCTGGCGGCGTCCGTCCGGCACCCGACCCACGTGAAACGGGCGGCGCTGGCTGGGGCCGACGTGGCTACGATGCCGTTCGACACGCTCATGAACCTTCTGGAGCACCCGCTGACGGACCGGGGGCTGGAGCGGTTTCTGGCAGACTGGGAGGCGTACAAGGAGGCACGCAAGGCCGAGGCGGGAATGAGCTCATAATCCCCACAGGCACGGGCCGGGTGGAGCGGAGGACGGAACGCACGTTCCTCGGCCGTCTCCCGGGAGGGGAGGACGTTCATCCTGCTTTGACCGTACCCGACCGCCCCTTATGAAATTCCTCGCCCTCGGAGACACGGAGGACATCGCCGCTAGCTGTCACTTTTTGGAGATTGGAGGGACGGGAATCGTCCTGGATTCGGGGACCGATCCGCGACGAGACGGTCCCAATTCCTTGCCGAAATTCGACTGGGTGCGTGAGCGTGCACAGAGCTACGTGGACCACGCCCTCATCACGCACGCCCATCACGACCACATGGGGAGTCTGCCGATCCTCGTGGAGGAGTTTCCGCATGTGATGGCGCACATGACGGACGCGACAAAGCAACTGCTCGACTTCTTGCTGCCAGCGTCGGCTCGCCTTCAGAAAAAGCGGTACGAGAAGCACGAGACGCCCCACGAGCCGCTGTTTACGGAAGACGATCTCGACTTTCTGAGCCACGTCTATCTCTCGCATGAACTGCGGGAGGAGTTCGATCTTACCGGCATGCAGGGACGCGCTCCCATCACCGGACGGTTCTATTCAGCCGGACACATTCTTGGCTCCATTGGGGTAGAGCTGACGTTCGAGGAAGAGCAGGACGGGGAGACGCAGGAGCGGCGGCTCTTCTACACCAGCGATACGAATATGCAGCCGCAGTCCATCATCCCGGGCGGAGAGTATCCGGACGATACGGACGTACTCGTGCTGGAAACGACGCTCGGGGCCGACGAGGAGTCCGAGCAGACCAGTCGGCCCGAGGAGTACGAGAAATTTCGGGACACCCTGAGCGGCGTGCTGGAGCGGGGGGGCACAGCGCTCATTCCCGTCTTCGTGATGGGACGGGCGCAGGAGATGCTGGCCATGCTCCAGCGTCTGAAAAACGAGGGCCACATCCCGGCCGACGTGCCCATCTACACGGCGGGATCGATGCGGGCCATTGCCGGCATCTACGACGATACGCATACGACGACGCCCCGCCTGGACGAGAACTTCAAGGTGTTCGACGTGGAGCAGGAGCGGGTGCCTTATAGCAGCGATGCGAAGGCGGACGTGCTGGACGGCCCCGGGATTATGGTGGTGAGCAGCGGCATGATGTTCGAGCCCACGTTGTCCAACATTCTCGCGCGGCGGATTGTGGAGAACGAGCGCGACGCCGTGCTCATCGTGGGGCACGCCGTGGAGGGCACGCCGGCGCGGCGCCTGCAGGAGGCCGCGGCGGAGGGGGCGGGCGCGCCCGTGATGCTGGCCGACGGGCACGGCCCGCAGCCGGTTCACTGTGCCGTCGAACGGTTCCGGTTTTCCGGCCACAGTCACCGCCGCGACCTGCTCGACCTGGTGGAGCAGCTATCGCCGGAGACGGTGCTTCTGGTGCACGGAGAGCCTGCCGCGCAGGCGTGGATGCAACAAGCCATCGAAGAAGCGCACGCGGATATCGACGTGCGACGGCCCGACTGGGGGAATCTCATCGAGCTGTAGGGCGCGCGCCGAGAGTGCGCATTTCGGAATTGAAACGTCGTGCTCAATGGGGGCACTTCCAACCGGACGCCCAGTATCCTTTTGTGCCTAGTGCGCCTCGATCTTTTGTGGTATCGCACCGACTTGGTCATGCCTGCTCGTTCCAACCGACATCAGAAGGCGCTTGAAGAGGCGCTTGCTCCTCGCGTCGAGGGTACGCTCCACACCGACGAGATGACGCGGGCCCTCTACGCGACCGACGCCAGCATGTACGCCATGACGCCGATCGCCGTCCTCGTGCCGCGGCACGAACGCGACGTGGAGGCGGCGCTGGAGGTGGCCGCGGCGCAGAACGTGCCCGTACTGCCGCGCGGCGGCGGGTCGTCGCTGGCCGGGCAGGGCGTCAACACGGCGCTCGTGATCGACTTCACGACGCACCTGAACGACATTCTGGAGACCGATCCGGAGACGCAGACGGCGCGTGTGCAGGCCGGGGTCACGCTGAGCGAGTTGAACCGGGCGGCTGCCGAGCACGACCTCATGGTAGGGCCGGATCCCGCCAGCGGCAACCGGGCCACGATCGGCGGCATGCTCGCCAACAATTCGACCGGGACCCATTCGATTACCTACGGCAACTTCATTCACCACGTTCGGCGGGCCGAGGTACTGCTGGCCGACGGGTCGTCCGCGACGTTCGGCCCGGTGGATCACGACGGCTGGCAGAAGGGCATGCGCGCGTCGGGCCTGGAGGGCGCCATCTATCGGGGCCTGGAGGCGATGCTCGCGGAAGGACGCGACGTGATCGAGAACGACACCCCAAGCCACTGGCGCCGCAACAACGGGTATCGTCTGGAGACGCTGCTGGGGGACGAGCGGAATCTTGCCAAGCTGCTGTGCGGCAGTGAGGGTACCTTGGCCGTGGCGACCGAAATCACCTGTGACCTCGTGGAGAAGCCTGCCCGCACGGGGCTCGGCGTCGTCCACTTCGAGACGCGCAACGACGCACTGCAGGCCGTCACGACGGTGCTCGACACCGACCCGACGGCGGTCGAGCTGTTCGACGGCGTGGCCATCGAGCGCACCCGCAAGACGCCCGGCTACGGCGAACGCCTCACGTTCATCGAGGGAGAGCCCGGCGGTGTCCTTATCACGGAGTACTCGGGGGATTCTCAGGAAGCGATCACCGATCAACTCGTTGCGCTCGACCGGGCCGTCGCCAACACCCACCGCGGCTATTCGGTCGTGCGCGTCACCGAGCCGGACGCTGTCAAAAACGTCTGGTCCATTCGCAAGGAGGGCCTTGGGCTCCTCATGGGCGTGGAGGGGGACTACAAGCCGTGGGCGTTCATCGAGGATGCGTCGGTGCCGGTCGAGAATCTGGCCGATTACATCGACGAGCTGTCCACCTTCATCGACGACACCGACACGCGCGCCGCCTACTACGCGCACGCCTCAGCCGGGTGTCTGCACGTGCGTCCGTTCATCAACACCCGCGACCGCGCCGAAGTGGAGAAGATGGAGCGCATCGCGCGCGAATCGCTCGACCTCGTCAAGAAATACGGCGGCGTCGTGTCGTCGGAGCACGGGGACGGGATCGCGCGCGGCTGGGCCAACCCGGAGATTCTGGGTGAGGAGTTGTACGAGCTGTGCCGCCGGACGAAAGAGATTTTCGATCCCGATCGGCGTCTCAATCCCGGCAAGGTGGTCGATACGCCCCGGATGACCGATCATCTGCGCATGGGGCCGACCTACGAGACGCGTCCGTTCCGGACGGAGCTCGATTTTTCGGAGGACGGTGATTTTGCGGGGGCGGTCGAGAAATGCAATGGCAACGGCGCCTGTCGGAAGGTGCGCGCCGGGACCATGTGCCCCAGCTTCATGGCCACGCGGGAAGAGGAGGACTCCACGCGGGGGCGGGCCAATGCGCTTCGGAGCGTCCTGGCTGGCGACCTGCCGGAGGAGGCGATGACGGGGGACGACATGGCCGAGGTCATGGACCTCTGCATCCAGTGCAAGGCCTGCAAGACGGAGTGCCCGTCGAACGTGGATATGGCCAAAATCAAGACCGAGTGGCAGCACCACTACTGGAAGAAGAATTCGATGCCGTTTCGGACGCGCCTGTTTGCCCACCAGCCCGACTGGGCCGCGTGGGTGAGCGGCACGCCGTTGGCGCCGATCGCCAACTGGCTGGGGCGACAGTCGGGCCTTCGCAGCATCGGGGAGGCGATGTTCGGGATCGACGCCGATCGCCCCGCCCCGCCCTTTGCCCGCGAAACGTTTGAGCAGTGGATGGCTCAGCAGAACGGGGCGATGGAGGCGCCGACGGGGCCGCGCGTGGTGCTGTTTGCCGACTCCTTCAATGCGTACCACACGCCCCCGCCCCTGCGGGCCGCCGCCCAGTTCCTTCGGGCCACGGGTCATCGAGTCGAAGTGCCGGACCGACGCCCGTGTTGTGGGCGCACGCTACTGTCGAAGGGGCGCGTCCCGGCGGCGCAGCGGCGGGCGCTGCAGACGGTGGAAACGCTGTATCCGTACGCGGCAGAAAATATCCCCATTGTAGGATTGGAGCCGAGCTGCATACTCACGCTCCGCGACGAGTTTCTGGACCTGCTGCCGGGAGAACCGCGCGCCAAGACGGTAGCCGACGCTGTCTACACGTTCGAAGAGTACGTCGCCGTGCAGGCAGAGGCCGGTCGGTTCGACGACGCGACCTGGGCAGCAGAGGACCAGCACGTACTCGTTCATGGGCATTGTCACCAGAAGGCCCTCATTGGCACTGAGGCGACGGAGACGATGCTGTCACTGCCGGGCTATGACGTGGAAGCGGTCGACGCCGGGTGCTGCGGCATGGCGGGCAGCTTCGGCTACGAGGCCGAGCATACCGACGTGTCGAAGCAGATGGCTGAACAGCGACTGGCGCCTGCCGTGCGGGCGGCCGATGCCGATACGGCGATCGCCGCTACGGGCTTCTCCTGCCGTTCGCAGATCAAGGACGTAACCGATCGGACGGCTCAGCACCCGGCCCAGCTGTTGTGGGCGGCGGTGGAAGAGGCGCAGACGAATGCCGTTCGACCGGCCGCGGCGGAGCAAGCGTGATCCGAACCGGCTTCCGGCATGGCCCGTGACGCCGGGGAGGAATCATACCAAGTCCGACTGCAAACTTCCGGTATAGAGAAGTGAGATTCCCGTCGCAGTCAGACGTTTTTTCACGTCCTACAGCGTAGAAAAAGGTTCTTGTAGCGCATCCCAGATGCAAAACCGGTTCGCAAACCAGAACAAATCTGCCGGATTTGGTATCACTCCTCGTTTCGGGAGGAGGATGCCGAGGTCGTGTGGTAAGCGGCGAGCTCCCGCGAGGACGGCCACAGCGTCGCCGCCCGCTGTACGATGGGATCGGCCTTGTTGAGAATGGGACGGCCGACGCCGCTCCCGTACAGGGTGTTGGCGAGGTGCCCCTTCAGGCGCGACTGCACGAGCGTCCGGACACTATCGGCCTCCGACCGGCGATAAATGCGCTCACCGAGATTGACGGAGTCCGGAGTCGTGGTTAGCGTCAGCACGTCCTCCTTCTGAGTATACGTCCAGAACGCATCCACTGCCTTTTTGGGCACCTCGTAGGAGGACAGGAATGCGTCTTCCCGGCTCTGCCATGTACTGCGAAGTTCCTGCTCATTTTGCGAAAACCACTCCCGTGCGAACAGCGCGTCTACCTGACTCTCGCGAATGAACGTTGCAAGAGACGAGGTGTCCGGCGCCACAACGTGATCGGGCATGATGCCCCCGCCGCCGAAAACCGTCCGCCCGTGATCCGTCCGGTACGTGAGGGAATCCGGAATGCTTTCTTTGTACGTTTCGACATCGTAGACCGCGTCGCGCCAACTCCTCGACTTTTCTTCGTAGTAGGCGTCGCGCTTGCCCTTCTCGTACGGTGTCTGGATGAGGCGACCGACGGGGGTGTAGTAGCGCCCCACGGTCATCTGCAAGAGGCTTCCGTCGTTGAGCTCAAACTGCTTCTGCACCAGCGCCTTTCCGAAAGTGCGACGTCCCACGATCAGGGCGCGGTCGTGGTCCTGGAGCGCGCCGGCGAGGATTTCACTGGCGGAGGCCGACCGTCGGTTGACAAGGACAATCACGGGATCCTTCCCAAAAACTCCGCCCTCCTCCCCCCGATACTGTGTATCCATCTCCGGGGAACGGCCCTTCGTACGCACGATCGTCATTCCTTCTCCCAGAAATTCATCGCCGATGCGGACGGCCGATTGCATGACCCCGCCTGGATTGTCGCGAAGGTCGAGCACGAGGCGTTCCATGCCCTGTTTGCGCAGCGTATCGACCTTGTTCAGAAACTCTTGATGAGTCGACATGGAAAACCGGCCAATCTCGATGTAGCCGGTTTGCTCATCCATCAGGTAGGCGGAGTTGACGGAGTAGAGGGGAATTTTGTCCCGCTCGATGGTGAACGTCAATCGCTTATCGGCCAGCGGCCGGTAGATGGTAACGGTGATGCTCGTTCCGATCTTGCCCTTGAGGCGGTTTTGAATCTCATCGCCGGACAGCCCAATGGCCGATAAATCCCCAATCTCGACGATCCGATCCCCGGCCATGATGCCTACCTTCTGGCTTGGTCCTCCCGAGATCGGCGCAATGACACGGGCCGTGTCGCCCGGCTCGAACCGGATGCCGATGCCGCCGAACGACCCCTCGTACCGGTCGCGCGTGTCACGCACCTGCTTAGACGGAATGTAGCTGGAATGGGGGTCGAGACTGTTCACCATGCCTTTGACGCCCTCCTCGGTCATCTCGGCCGCGTCCACCGGTTCCACGTACCGGCCGCTGATGACGACGAATGCCCGCTTCAGCTTCTCAAACTGTTGCAGGGCATCGTCGGCGGACAGATACGAGTCGAATTGAACGCCCAGCACTGCCCCGAACATCAAGAGCGCAACAGCGAGGAGAATGTGACGAGTTGTGCGCAGGCGCGTCATGGGAGGTGGTGGGGCGCGTGGAGAAAAGCACCGGTAGGGAGGGCTGTGGGATCGCCGTCCCGCCGAATTTACTGATGCGCGAGCGGTGTTGTACCGATCTCGGATTACGCCGATCTGGGGCCGGCAAAGACAATTTCCGCTCACAGCAGAACACGGTCCAGGGAATCTAGGACTCCTAAGATCCCGGATCTCCGCTTCACACGGAAACGGTTGTTTGCCTACCCGTGCACGGATCAGCAGGGCCGGTGGGAATGGGTGGAGCGTCTCCAGTACTCTGTATTCGGACCGGGGGAATTTGTTGCAGTGCAGGGAAGCCCGAGCGGGAGCGTCGCAGGTCCGGTTCCAGATCGAGGGAGTCCCCCTGCTCGAAGCGGGCACACGCGGTCGCACTCAGGGGGCGATTGCGGGCGTGCCGGTCGCGGGGGGCGCGGCGGGCTAATTCTTTGAAGAACTCGAGGCGTGGTAGCCGGCCAGGTCCGTAGAGGCCGTCCACAGCGACAGGGCCCGTTGCAGGGTCGGGTCAACCTTGTTAAGGATGGGCTGGCCCGCCCCGCGTCCGTACAGCGTATTAGCCACGTACCCCTTCATGTGCAGGCGGACGATTCGACGGACATCCTCGGTGTTTTCCTTGCGGAAGACCTGGTTGCCGACGTTCACCGAGTCGGGGTTCGTAGTGAGGGTGAGGATGTCCTCCTCCTGCACGAAGTCCCAGAAGGACGAGACGGCCTCGTCGGGGACCTCGTAGGAAGCAAGAAAGTCGGCCTTCCGGTTGCGCCACGTGCTACGCAGGTCGTCACCGTGCTCGGCAAACCATTGCCGTGCGGCGAGGGAGAAGAGGCGGTCCACCTCGCTGCGCTGGAGAAAGCCGGAGAGGGCGGTCGTGTCCGGCTTCACGATGTAGTCGGGCAGAATGCCCCCGCCCCCAAAGACGGTCCGTCCGTGGTCTGTCTTGTACGTGAGGGAGTCCGGAATGCTTTCCCGGTACTTCTGGACGTTGTAGATCGCGTCGTGTCGGTTTGCGAATTTCTTCTCGTAGTACGCCTCCATTTTCCCCTTCTCGTACGGCGTCTGAATGAGACGTCCGACCGGCGTGTAGTACCGGCCCACGGTAAGCTGCAGGAAGCTGCCGTCGTTGAGGCGGTACGGCTTCTGCACCAGGCCTTTGCCGAAGGTGCGACGACCCACGATCAGGCCGCGGTCGTGGTCTTGGAGCGCGCCGGCGAGAATTTCGCTGGCCGAGGCGCTGTTGCCGTCCACGAGAACCGTGATGGGCTGGTGGGCGAGTGCCCCGCCCGACTCGGCCTTCAAGGTTTGATTGATGCGGTCGCTCCGGCCGCGCGTTTCGACGATGGTGGCCCCGCCGGTGTCCAGCATTTCATCGGCAATCTTAACGGCCGACTCCATGATGCCACCCGGGTTCTGGCGGAGGTCCACAACGAGCCGCTCCATGCCCTGCCCCTTGAGCGTGTCGACCTTGTTCATGAATTCCTCCGGCGTCGACTTGGCAAACCGCCCTATTTCGATGTAGCCGGTCGTCTCGTCGACCATATACGAGGAATGCACAGAGTAGAGCGGAATTTCGCCCCGTTTGATCGTGAAGGTGTGTTCGTTGCCGGAGAGGGGGCGGAAGACAGTGAACGACACCTTCGTTCCAATCTCTCCGGTTAGGCGCTCGCGAATGTCTCGCATCGACAGGCCGACGGCGGTTGAGTCCTCAATCCGGATGATGCGATCGCCCGCGATGACCCCCGCCTCCTCACTGGGGCCGCCCGCCAACGGCGATACCACGCGGGCCGTGTCTTCCAGTACGTCAAACCGGATGCCGATGCCGCCGAATGAGCCGCGGTAGCGTTCGCGGGTTCGCTGCGCCTGCTCGCTGGGCACGTACGTGGAGTGGGGGTCGAGATTGTCGAGCATGCCTTTGATGCCTCCCTCCGCGACCTCCTTGGCATCAATGGGCTCGACGTACTTCCCGCTGATGATGACGAACGCCTGCCGCATCTTTTTGAACTGCTCGATAGCGTCGTCGGGCGAGACGTACGCGTTGAGCTGCACCCCGAGCACGCCACCGACGAGGAGGAGCATCAGGGCGGGGAGAAACCGACGCTTCAGGAAAGACTGCATGGGCAACCGAGGGCGTCCTGGGAAAAAGCAGACGGAAGAGCCGCACCAGCCCGGTCGAACCTAAGCGAAGTAGGGGCGGAATGCGGTACGGGTTGTACGCAATTGTGATCGGGAACTTCTCAATCCGGACGTGTTCACGGATCGTATTTCCGGAACACGCGCAATCGGCCGAGCACCGACGTCCCGAACAACAAACACGATTACTTCTCGTATGGTATTTCGGCAACGGGCGTTTGTTGCAGAGCTGAAATTTCTTCGGCCCCCGTCCGGAATGCGTGAACGTTCGGTGCCTCCTGGGTTAATTAGCCCCGCCCTTTACAACGCAATCGTCTCCCCGATCCATGGTGTCCGACGCGACCGTCGACCGTTTCTACTACATCTTCGACAGCCGGGCGCACCGGGCCCTCGTGCTTGACAGGGCGACGGGGAAAGAGGTGGCCTGGCGGTCCGTGCCGCGTGTTCAACTCATCGAGCACATTGAGGCAGAGCGGTCGCCCGCCGTACTGCGGGCCTTCGCGCGATGGTGTGCCCGGCAGGTCGGGATCGAGGCGATGTCGGAGAATGCGCCCGCGGCCCGTCTCTGGAGCGCCGCGCAGCAGGACGACCCCGCTGCCTGGAAGGCTGCACGGGAGGAAACGACTGACGCCGTGGTCCGGGCGGCGGCGCTGGGCCTCTCGCGTGGACGGAGTGCGGCGGCGCGGCTACTGGTCGTGCATGCCTGCACCCACCCCGAGGCCCGGCAGGCAGCCATCGACGCCACCCACATGACCGAGCGATGGGTCGAGTTCGATGAGGGACGGCCGGCGGAGCCCGCCGTGCGCGCCGTGCGGCAGCGACACATCGACTGGCTGCTCGATGCGTTGAACCGGGGGCGTGAGGAGTGATGCGTGAAGCGGCACGGACGTCGGAGGCCGCACGCACAGGTTCGATTCACGAATCGTCGTTCTCTTCGTCCACCAGCGGGACGAAGCGGAAGTTGTGAAATTCCTCCCGGTTGTAGTCGTGCGGCCCGTCGCCGGAGCGCACCAGGCGGGTCATGGTTTGGCCGTCCGGTCCGCCGACCGGGATCACGAGGCGCCCGCCGCGGGTGCCGTTCGGCTCGCGGAGCTGGCGCAGCAGCGCGTCCGGGATGTCGGGGGCCGCGGCCGTAACGACGATCCCGTCGTACGGGGCGAAGGCCAGCCAGCCCTTCGTGCCGTCGCCGCGCGTGGTGCGCACGTTGTACCCGAGGTCGTCGAGTAGCGATCGGGTGCGGTCGAGCAGGGCTTCGTGGCGCTCAACCGAGAACACGCGCGCCTCCATTTCACAGAGCACAGCTGCCTGGTATCCACTTCCGGTACCGATCTCCAGGATGCGATCGTGCGGCTCCACCTCCAGCAGCGAGGTCTGGTACGCCACCGTAAAGGGCTGGGAGATCGTCTGGTCCATCCCGATGGGGAGGGCCTCGTCACTGTAGGCGCGGGATCGAAAGGCCGGATCCACAAACTCGTGGCGGGGTACCGCGTCGACGGCGGCGAGCACCCGCTCGTCCTGAATGCCCCGGTCTCGGAGTTGCTGGACGAGGCGCTCGCGGCGCCGTCGAAATTGGCGCGCGTCCTTGTCGTTGTGTGAAGAGGGGGACATGAAGCGAAAGCGTGGGGCGGGCAAAAGGGGTGAGCGTTACGCAGAGGCGGGGGCGAGCGACGACGCCGTCGCCGAGGGCTGGTTCGTGAGCGCTTTGGTAAGGTAGCGCTGCAGTTCGTCCGGGGTGATGTTCGAGATCAAGGCGCCGTCGCGCGAGACGCTGATGTTGCCGGTCTCTTCCGAGACCACGACCACGAACGCATCGGTCTGCTCCGTAAGGCCCACCGCAGCGCGGTGCCGGAGGCCGAGCTGGGGACTGAGTTTCATACTGGTTGATACGGGCAGGATGCACCGGGCCGCCTCTACACGCCGGTCGTTGATGATGACGGCGCCGTCGTGGAGCGGATTCTGCCCGTGAAAGAGCGTCACGATCAGGTCCTGGGACACCTCGGCCTGCAGGCGCTTGCCGGTTTCGATGTAGCTGCGGAGCCCGGTGCTTCGTTGGAAGGCAATGAGGGCGCCGATGCGGTGGTCGGCCATGTGCTCAATGGCCGTCACCGTTTCGTCGATGATCTCGCTCCGGTCGGTGGTGCTCACAAAGCGGCGTATAATCGGGTTTTTGCCCAGCAAGAGCAGCAGACGTCGGATTTCGGGCTGGAAGATGATTATGACTGCCAGGACGGAGACCTGATTGAAGTAGTTGAAGATGGTGCTGAGCATGGTCATGTCCGCCAGCTCCACCACCACCTGAATCAGAAACAGCGCTCCGAGGCCAAAGGCGATTTGTACCGCGATCGTCCCCCGCATCAGCCGATACAGCTGATACAGCAGGTACGTCACCAGGGCAATCTCGATGACGTCGCGCACGCCGATATTGATGATTTCGTAGAGCGTCACGGGACGGAGACACGTAGAGAAAGACCGGATGAGGCGCTGTCGGCACGGAGCGGATGCCCTCGCCGAGTGCGTAGGCGAGAAGAGCGTTCACAGGAAATGAAGGGGCACCGTGACCGCGCACGGGTCCATGCAGTTGCCTTTGCCCGGGGCGGCAAAGGTCAGAATCTCTCATTGTAGGGGAATACCGAGCAAAGGGAGCAATGTTGAACACTGGAGGAAGCGGGCAGGTGGATCGTCTGTGCGGCTTCTGTCAAAAGGGCTACGTTCGCGTGCCCATCCGGGCCGGGGGCGTCCTGAAGCGTAGCCCACCGCTTTACTGATACGCGAACGGGTTGCTAAAGACGATTTCTGCTGATAGCACCACACGGTCCTCCCCGAACGAAGAATATTGTTTACCTACCCGTGCACGGATCAGTAAGTCGGTAGAGGCCTGCAGGTCCTTGCGCCCAGCGAAGAAGAAGGCAAATCAAGGAACGACGGCGGGGCGCGACTACTGAGAGCGACGGTGGGGGGCTACGATGCGTGGAGGGTGGTGGCGAGCACAGTGAGCATGTCCATGGTGGCCGCCACATCGTGGGTGCGCACGAGCGTCGCGCCGCGCATGACGCCGACGGCCGTCGCGCCCAGCGAGCCGAACAGCCGATCCGCCGTCGGGGTCGGATCGTCGGGTGTACCGAGCGTGGCCCCGATGGTGCTCTTGCGGGACACGCCCATCAGAAGGGGGCGATCCAGCGTGAGCAGTTCGTCGATTTCGTTGATGAGGCGCAGGTTTTCGGTGTGTGACTTCCCAAACCCAAAGCCAGGATCAATGATGATCGAGTCGACGCCGGCCTCCTCGGCGGTCTCGATAGAGCGGGCCAGGGCGTCGCGCACCTCCGCGGTGACATCGGCGTAGTCGCGTGGGGTCGTGAGGTCGCCCGGCTTGCCGGCGGAGTGCATGATGACGAGCGGGGCGTTGGCCTCGGCCGCCACATCTGCCATCTCGGGGTGGTGGCGAAGGCCGGTGACATCGTTCACGATGTGGGCCCCGGCGTCGAGGGCCGCCTCGGCCACCGTGGGCTTGTAGGTGTCGACCGACAGGACGGCCTCCGGAAAGCGGTCGACGATGGCCTCCACGACCGGCAGCACGCGGTCCTTCTCGACCGCGGCGGAGACGGGCTCGGCCCCGGGTCGGGTCGACTCGCCTCCCACGTCGATGATCGTCGCCCCTTCGCTCAGCATCTCCGCGGCGCGCGACACCGCGTCCTCAACGGCCAAGAACTGCCCGCCGTCGGAAAACGAGTCGGGCGTGGCGTTGAGAACGCCCATCACGTGGGCGCCATGCCCGTTTGCGGTGCCGGGCCGGCAGTCCAGCGAGCGGCCGCGACAGTCGAGCACGAATCGGTCGGTCGAAAACGCGTTGGGCGAAAAAGGCGCGGCGGAGGGAGGGGGGGTTAGCATAAGCGCGAAAAATGAGTAGAGAAGAAGGACCGATTGAGCGGGCGCGAACATTTTCAGATGGGAAGTATACACAGAGCGGCACTCAGACGAGATCCGTCGCCCCGTTCTTGGGGAAATTTTTCCCCGGTTGGAGTGAGACAGGGCGCGACGCCGTGACAGTTCCTTTTTTCGGATTGCTCCCGTGTCATCGATGGACGAGTTGATTCGCTCCGCGCTGCAGTGGCTCGGTCCGGTGCAGCGGATTGAGAACTTCAAGCGGCACCCGGTGTCCACGCAGCGCACGCTGCTGCGCGATCTTCTGTCGCGGGCCGCCGACACCGAGTGGGGACGGCGCTACGACTTCGCCGAGATTGCGAATGCCTCCAACGTCGTGGCGTCCTATCAGGAGCGGGTGCCTCTTCACACCTACGACGACATTGAGGGCGATGTCCTGCGGGTCCGCGAGGGGGCCGAAGACGTGATGTGGCCCGGCGCCTTTACGAACTTTGCCGTCTCCAGCGGCACGGTCTCCGACGGGAAGATTATTCCGATCAGTCAGGAGACGATCGACTACAACCGCACCTTCAGTGTCGGCACCGGGCTGAACTACCTGCGCAACACGCTCGACGGGCGGTTTTTTCTGGGGAGTCATCTCACGCTGCCGGGACGGGTGGAGGAGGATCCCAATCATCCGGGCACGATCGCGGGGGAGATCAGCGGCATCCTCGCCGAAAATGCCCCCGATTTCTTCAGCACCCTCTTTCAGGCGGTGCCGAACGAGGTGTCGTTCATTGCCAACTGGGAAGAAAAGCTGCGCGCCATCGCCGAGCGGACGGTGGACCAAGACATTCGGCTGCTCGTGATGGCGCCGACGTGGGCGATTGTGCTTTTCGATGAGCTGATTGACGTATACAACGAGCGGAACGACGCGTCGGTGACGACGGTGGGTGAGGTGTGGCCCAACCTGCAGGTGTTCATCGCCGGGGGGGTACCGCTGCGGTCGTACCGCGACCTGCTGGAGACGAAGATCGGGACGGATGTCGACCTCATCGAGACCTACGGCGCGTCGGAGGGCTTCTTCTCGTTCCAGGACGACCTGGAGGACTCGTCGATGTTGCTGCACCTGGACAACGGGGTGTTCTACGAATTCGTGCGTCTCGACGAGAAGGGGGAGGAGAACCCGCGCCGCCACACGATCTCGGACGTGGAGCCGGGCGTGCGCTACTCGATGTACGTGACGTCCAGCAGCGGCCTCTGGGCCTATGAAGTGGGCGACGTGGTGCGGTTTACGAGCACGTTTCCCCACAAGATCACGGTGGCGGGCCGGACCAGCGAGATGATCGACGAGTACGGGGAAGCGCTGTACGGGGACGAGGCCCGCGCGGCGCTCCGGCACGCCTGCGACGAAACCGGCGCGCACGTCGTGGATTATCACATTGCACCCCGTGCCATGACAAACGGGGATCTGCCTGGGCATGAATGGGTCATTGAGTTTGAAGACGCGCCTGCGAGTCTCGGGGCGTTCTCGGACCTGCTCGATGAGTACCTGCAGGGTGTCAACCGGCACTATCAGATGCGCCGGGAGGCGAATGCGTTCGACGCGCCCGCCATTTCGGCGGTCCCGGACGGATCCTTCTACGCCTGGCTCAAAGAGACGAACGATAGCATCAGCGGCCAGACTAAGGTGCCGCGCATGAGCGACAACCGGGACGTCGTGGACGGAATCCTGGCGGCCTCGGAACCTACGAATTGACTTTGACCGGTGCGCTGTTGTATCTCATCCAGTTTCCCCTGGAACAAGAGATGCCGTCGCTCGTGATGAGCCTGCGGCATGCGTATCCGCCCATATTCAGGGTTGGTTCTTCGACCCTGTACGGACTCGGACGTACGACATCGGACGACTGACCCCGCAATCGGTCGTGAGGAGACGGCACTGCCGATGCTGGGGCATTGATCGTGTCCGGTCGGATTCCGGGGCGTGAGCGGCGGCCGCCGGGCTTCCTCCGGCCCCCGACCGGAGGGACGAAGGGGTTCTTGCCTCATCGCCACCAACATCGTCACACCCTCCACAACTGAAAGGAGCCATATGCACGTTCCGCGCGAACAACGGATGCTGGACCAGTACCTCCAAGAGATTGGAAAGATCGACCTGCTGGAGCCGGAGGAGGAGGTCGAACTGGCCCGTCGCATCGAGGACGGCGACGAAGAGGCCCTCCACAAGCTCTGCCGGGCCAACCTTCGCTTCGTCGTCTCCGTCGCGAAGAAGTATCAGGGACAGGGCCTGTCACTCGCTGACCTCATCAACGAGGGCAACTACGGGCTCATCAAGGCCGCCAAGCGCTTTGATGAGACCCGCGGCTTCAAGTTTATCTCCTACGCCGTCTGGTGGATTCGCCAGGCCATCCTGCAGGCCCTCGCCGAGCAGAGCCGCGTGGTGCGTTTGCCGCTCAACCGCATCGGCACCATCTCGAAGATTCGGAAGGCCAGCGCGCGGCTCCAGCAAGAACTCGACCGTGAGCCCAACATTGAAGAGCTGGCCGAAGAGCTCGAGATCGATGTCCAGAAGGTGCGCGAGGCGATGCAGCACACCAGTCGCCACCTTTCGATGGACGCGCCCTTCAACGAGGAGGACGACAACAGCCTTCTCGACGTGCTCCCGAACGAGGAGAGCGACTCGCCCGACGAGGAGATGCTCGAGGAGTCGGTCAAAATCGACATCGAGCGGGCGCTCAGCATGCTCCACGACCGGGAGGCCGAGATCACGCGTCTCTACTTCGGGATTGGGCGTGAGCACCCGCTGACGCTCGAAGAGATCGGCAAGCGGTTCGACCTCACTCGTGAGCGTGTGCGCCAGATCAAGGAGAAGGCGCTCCGAAAGCTGCGCCAGCGTCACAGCAAAGACGATCTGCAGCCGCATACCGACAACAACTGACCGCTACGACGCGATTCGGTACGATCACAAAGGGCGCGCTCCCGATCGGGGCGTGCCCTTTTCTGTTGGACGCGCTGTTCGTTGATGCCGCATGGGGTCCGCTCCGTCTTCTGCTCCCGTCATTCTCCGCGCGACGGCCCGGCACCGCGTCGCGGCCCACTACGCCGTGGCCCCGGATCGGGTGACGCCGCATCTGACCGCCGGGCTTGTGCCCGACACCCGAGAGGGGCGGGCGTACGTAAGCCTCGTCGGGGTGCGGCTTCTGGGAGTGCGTGTGCTGGGGATCGCGGGGCCTGGATTCCGCCGCGTGCCGGCGGTCGAGCTGCAGGTGCCGGTGCGTCCCGACGGTGGGGACCGGGACGATCGGGGAACGGTCACGCTGCAGGCCTACGTGCCACGCCGGCTGGTGGCGTGGGCGGCTCGCGGACTGTACGGCGAGCCGGTGACGGTGGCGTCCATGCAGCCGGTGTGGAAAGAGCGCCCCGATGAGGTGGAGGTCACGTATCGTTTTGATCGGGCGGGGCGGGAGCAGCGCCTGCGGGTGACGGCAGAGAAACCGCCCGTGGCCCCGGCGCCGGACACGGCCGCCCGGTTTCTGCAGGATCGGCACTGGCGGTACGGAAGTCGCGACGACGAGAACACCGGTGCCCTGATGCGGGCGCGCATGGAGCGTCCCGCCGGCCCCCTCTACCGCATACAGGCGCACCACGTGACCGTCCGCTGGGCGTCGGCCTTCGGGGACGCGTGGGACTTTCTGGCCGACCGATCGCCCGACCTCGTGCTGTGTGATCCGGGCGGCGCAATCGTGCTGCACTGGCGGGAGTCGGTACGGAAGTGATCCAGCGTTGGGGGCCGAATATCAACGGACCTGCCCCGAAAAAGAGCAGGCCCGCGTGTTCGTCGTGACGATCTGTGCTCCGAGGACCGTGGGGATTCTACTCCGCGGCCGCCGGACCCCTGTCCAATAGGCACAGGAGACGTCCCGGCATCTGCTCACAATGGCGTCCGCTGTTCTCGCCCTTTCTCTTCTCTTCACGAAAGTAGGGCGTTTGAGATGGAATCTGCCGCTCCGGATACGGTGACGAAATTGCTCGTCGGGGTGCGGGAAGGCCGCGACGAGGCGCAGCAGGCCCTCTACGACGAGGTGCACACGGCGCTTCGGGCGCGGGCGCAGGTCCAGCGCCGCCGCTGGAAGGGGGAGCCGTCTTTCCGGACCACGGCGCTGGCGCACGAGGCGTACCTGAAGCCCGTGCGGCAGGACGAGCAGTCCTGGTCGAGCCGGTCGCACTTCTTTGCAGGGGACGCGCGGGCGATGCGGCATATTCTGATCAACCGGGCCGAGCGGCAGCGCGCCCAGAAGCGAGGCGGAGAGGCGGCGCCCTTGTCGCTCGACCGGCTCGCGGAGGAGCACGAGCGGGCGGCGCGGGTGGTGGAGTGTCGCTTCTTCGGCGGAATGACAATCGAGGCCACCGCTGAGGCGCTTGGGGGGCCGGGTCCACGGTGAGCCGGGACTGGGACTTCGCGCAGGCGTGGTTGTACAGGGAGACGAAAAAGATCCGCGGCGGCGGCTCGGCGCCGGACGAGGCGGACGAGTCCCCCGCAGATTCCGATTCACGGTAGAGCGCCTTCGAAGCGGAGGCCGCCGGGGCCCCTGTTCAGTGATTTCTTTCGAACCGTCACGTTTGTCTCGTCATGGCGACAGCGGATGATTCTCGGATCGAGACGCTTTTTGCCCAGGCGTTGGAGGTCGCCCCCGACGATCGAACGGCGTTTTTGAACGAGCACTGTGCGGACGACGAGTGCCGGGCGGAGGTGATCTCTCTGCCGAACGCCCATGAGAATGCGGGGCGCTTCTTTGCGGACCTGCGGGCGTGCGTGTCTGCTCCGGCGCTTGGCGAATCAGGGTCGTCGGGGCCGATGGTTGAGGACGAGCAGGCAGCGTCCCCGCCCGATCCGCTGGGGATACAGGGGACGCAGGTGGCCGCGTATGTGGTACAGGAGCTGATTGGGGGCGGCGGCATGGGGGTCGTATACCGGGCGTGGGATCCCCGGCTGGAGCGCTCGGTGGCGCTCACGTTTTTGCCGCCCTTCCTCGCGGAGGTGCCGGCCGCGCAGGACCGCTTTCTCCAGGAGGCGCAGGCCGCGGCACGGCTGGAGCACCCGAACGTGGCCACCATCCACGAGATTGACGAGACGGAGCGGGGGCGCCGCTTCATCGTGATGACGCACTACGACGGGAAGACGCTTCGGACCCAGATGGCGCAGGACGGGCCGTTCGGCCTCGCCAGGGCCGTCGAGGTTGCCCGAACCATTGCGGACGCGCTTCATCAGGTCCATCGGGTCGGCCTGGTGCACCGGGACGTGAAGCCGGCCAATGTGATGCGGACGGCCCAGGGGACCCTGAAGCTGCTGGACTTTGGGCTGGCCCAGACGGCTGCGACCGGCCTGTCGGTGTCGGGCCGACGCCTCGGCACGCCCAGTTACATGAGTCCCGAGCAGGCCGACGGGGGCGAGACGGGACCGCACACGGACCTGTGGGCCCTCGGCGTAATGCTCTATGAAATGCTTACGGGCAAACGGCCCTTTTCCGGCGATCGTCCGCTCGACATCTTGGACGCGATTCGGCATGACGATCTTGTGCCGGTGTGAACGCACCGACCGGAGGTGCCGCCTACGCTGGCGTCAATCGTGTCGACGTACCTACAGGTGGCCCTCCACGTCGTCGGCGTCGACGGTGGCGTCGGACAGGACGCCCGTGGCGACATCTTTGGCGACGCCCCGGAGCACCGATCCGATGGTGCGCTCCAGTTGGCGCACGCCGGATTCGCGCGTGTAGCCGCCGATGAGGAGGCGCAGGGCATCGTCGGTGAGGGTCACATTGCGGTCGGCCAGGCCGGTGCGCTCCAGCTGGCGGGGGAGCAGGTACCGCGTGCCGATCTGCAGCTTCTCCTCCTGCGTGTAGCCGGTGATTTCGATCATCTCCATGCGGTCGCGCAGGGGCGGCGGAATCTACTGTGCGTAGTTGGCCGTGGCAATAAAGAAGACCTTCGAGAGGTTGTAGTCGAGCTCCAGGTAGTGGTCGTTGAAGGTGTCGTTCTGCTCGGGGTCGAGCACTTCGAGGAGGGCGCTGGCGGGATCGCCCCGCACGCCGGCGTCGACTTTACTGATACGTGAATGGGTTTCTAAAGACGATCGTCGCTGATAGCACAACACGGTCCTCCTCATACGAGGCATTTTGTTTATCTACCCGTGCACGGATCAGTATCGACCTCGTCGAGCATGAAGACCGGGTTGTTGGTGCCGGCCTTCTTGAGGCCCTGCAGGATGCGGCCGGGGACGGCGCCAAAATGGCAGAGACGGTCACGGGGTCAGGCGTCGTCGCTGGAAAAGACGTACTGCTGGATTGCGGCTTCGAGTTCTTCGAGCTTGAAGGGCTTGGAGAGGATGGTGTCGACCTCGTCGACGGCGGCTTCCGTATCGGTATAGCCGGTGAGCAGGATGATGGGGAGGTCCGGCTCGCGCTCGTGCAGGCGCTCGGCCAGCTCGGCCCCGGTCATTTCCGGCATGCCGAAGTCGGTAAAGACGATGTCGTAGGTGCCGGGCTCGAACATGTCGAGGGCCTCATTGCCGGAGGAGGCGCGGTCAACCTCGTGGTCGTTGAGCGAGAGCAGCTGGGTCACGATGGAGCGGACCATTTCTTCGTCGTCCACGACCAGGACCCGCACGCTGGCGGTGTCGGGCGTGTCCGGTTCCGGCGTGTCCGGATCGGGGGCCGACTCGTCGGCGGGCGGAAACACGAGGGTGAACGTGGTGCCCTCGCCCGGTTTCGACTCGACATCGATGTCGCCTTCGTGCTCCTGCACGATGCCGTAGCTGGCGGAGAGGCCCATGCCGGTGCCCTGCTCGCCCTTCGTGGTGAACAGGGGCTCGAAGATGTTTTGTTGCACGTCGTCGCTCATGCCCATGCCCGTGTCCTCAACGCGGACCCCCACCTGCTGCCGTTCCGTTGTGAACGTTTCGAAGGTGATGGTTCCGCCCTCCGGCATCGCCTGCACGGCGTTGAGGATGAGGTTGACGAACACCTCGCGAAGCTCTGAGGGAGCGCCCATGACATCGGGCACCTCGTTGAGGACGCGTTCCACCTCGATTTCGATGCCTTGTCGGCGGGGCTCGTTGTGCCAGTAGGGCTGGGTAATGGTAATGCAATCCTCGACGAGCGAAGCGATTTTCACGCGCTCGAAGTGCTTCTGCGTGTCCTCGCGGATGTAGCGTTGCAGCTTTTCGATGAGAGCGGCGCCGTCCTCCGCCGTCTTTTCGATGGTGCGGATGGAGGGCTGGACCGAGTCGGTATTGGTCTCTTCCTGGGCGGCCTTGCCCTTCAGGAGCTCGATGTGGCCGATGAGGCCGCTGAGGAGGTTGTTGAGGTCGTGGGCCACGCCCATCGTCATGCGGCCGAGGGCCTCCATGCGATGGCGCTGGGTCTGGCTGATCATCCAGGAGGGGGGTTCGGCCATCACCTCGCCACTGATGGTGACGGCCGTGATGCGGGCGTTGTCGTCCGGGTCGCCGTGAACGGGGACGAAGTTGAGGAGGACCGGCAGCGGCTCGTCGCGGTCGGGCGTGTGGGCGTTGATGACCTGATTGGTCACGAGCGTGCCTTTGCCGGCCTCCAGCACCGACGAGGTGGCCAGCTCGCGGTCATCCTCGACGACCATGGCCCAGGGGGCGTCGGCGGTGCCGAGCACCGACTCCCAGGCTTCGTTGCAGTGGTGCAGGCGGCCGGAGGGGGCGAAGGTGGCGATGAGGAGAGCGGGCTCGACCGTGGGAACGGCGTCGGGGGCGTCGTCCATGGGGGACAGTGCGGAGGAACTGTGGGAGTGCTTGAATGACGGACAGGAGGGCGCCACGCAGATCAGCGTGGATTTGATCGCTTGGATCCCGAAAAGTCGGGAGGGGCTACCCTCCACAGTACCCGGACGCGCGGAGTTTTTCAATCTGGAAAGCGCCGAGCGATGCGGTGGAGGTCCTCGGCGAGGCGTTAATCCGCTTATGCCCGCCCAACGCCATCATAGTGCGCCGGCCTGTCCGGTGCGGGCAGGTCGCGTGGTCATAGGGGCCGATCGGAAGCGAATGGACGTGTGTTTTCCGTGAAATACTACCGTCGAAAACGCCGCGGGCACCGGTATGTGTTCCTCCGCGCGCTCGGAGGCCAGCGGGGGGCATTTTCTCCTAAGACACCCATCGAGGCGAGCCGCTGCGGGGCAGATGGGGGGCGTGACCCCTGATTGTCATCGGACCAGCGCTGCTCGGGTGGGACATCGCCGGGCTCTATGACGACCGAGAGGCTCTGGCTGCGGGCGACGACCGCCTCCCGAGCCGTGCCAAAACTGAAGAGCACGATGCGTCCGTCGGCCGTCCGGTATACATTTTGCGGGTCTGCACCGTGGTGAAAGGTGCCTGCGCTGTGACTGCCTTGCGGCCGTGGCGGACATCCTGAGTGAGAGTCACGGTTTCGTCTTTAGGTGTCTATCGGAGGCGGCCAAATCCGCGTCCAGTGGATAGCCCCCGTAACAGTCCATGACCACGTAGCCGGTTTCGCTCGGTTCGAAGTAGGATCGGACATCGACGACGCTTGGGAAAAGAGATCCCTGAAATACGGACGGTGGTATCCGCTATTGAGGCCGTACGGGCTCCAGTAGAGACGCTCCGAAGACCAGAGCGTTGAATGTATGCCTCCTCTTTTTCGGCAGAGCCCTCGCTTTTTCTATCTTCCCTTTGAGTCTAAATTAGAGTCTTATGGATAAGAAGCTCGTCTACTCGTTTGCTATATTTCTCCTGTTCACGGGAGCTCCTATCGGGGTCTTTTTGCTGTCGATTGTTCTGTACCCCGGCGCAGAATTTACCTCGTATATAGCAGACCGGTTCGGATATATCATTCTTTTCTTGTTTGTGGTGACAAATTCGCTTATCGCGGGCGTATTTTATCTGTATTCAGGCCAGCAATCTAGCGGGACCTCAAAGAGCACGCGTTGAGGATGTTCGCCGAGGCGGTGCTTTTGGGCGACGCGGAGAGCACTCGGGGAGAGAACCCTCCAGTCTCCGTCCCGCGGACGGTGTTGAACACGGCGATGCTCTTTTCGGACATCTTATGTGGGGCTCTCGCTGGTGGAGAGAAGCCCACTGGCAAACAGGAGAGGCCCACAAGAAATGCCCCTGTGTCGGGATTCGTCCCCGACCAGGGGCGTCTTTGATGAGCATGACCAGTGCCTGAGGGGGAACTTGACCCCTCACGTCCCGACGGCTGTCGTGGACAACGGATTTGAACACCTCTCCGATGGCGCCGAAATCGGCTCTCAGCGCCTGCAGGCGGTGATTTCTCAAAAACCGTTTCCCACATGTTGCCCAAAGAGGTCGATTTTCCCGCTCAAATCGGGCTGTGGACGGTTCTCCACGGCCCGTCCCAGATCAGCGTATTCAGCTCTGTTCGAGCCCCTGGGGAAAGAAACGAGGCCACCGACGTACGAACAGGGTGAATCCTTATTCCACAGCCCTCCCCAAGCTAATGTCCGAAGAATCGTTAGAACTTGCCGAGCGGGGGAATGAAATCTTCGAGCGTGTGGTGCGTCCGGAGGTTGATGTCGAGAACGACGCTCAGAAATTCGTCGTGATCGATGTAGAGTCCGAAGACTACGAGGTTGACGCCAATGCTCGGGCGGCCTTTGACCGCCTCATGGAGCGGCGTCCGGACGCAAGAGGACGAACGTGGCTTCGCAGAGTGGGAAGCCGCCACGCATATCACTTCGGCGGCCGGCTACGAGAGACCAGCAATGAATGATGACCGGATTCTTTACGTCGGATGGGGAGCCGGCCCTTTCTGTGCACGTCGCCGGGCCCGCTGGGAATCTGGACGTTGACGCCGTCATCGACACGGGCTTCAATGGCGAGCTTACGCTTCCTCGCGAGCAGATCGAATCGCTGGGCCTGCCGGAGGCCACCGTCACTGAGGTCACCCTTGCGGACGGCCGGGTCCGTGACGTTCCACTGCATGATGCGAACGCCCTGCTTCCCGGCGTAACGAGGGAGGTCTTTGTTGCGGAGGCGCCGACGATGCCCCTCGTAGGGACAGGTCTTCTCCAAGGCTTCTCGCTGCACATCGAATTTCAGGCCGAAGGCACGATCCAAGTTGAGCCCCTCAGCTCCTCTTCGTAAGCGTCCCTCCGGGAACGTCCTCTTCATTGCCCCTCGCTGGGGATCGATCGAGGCCTGGCAGCCCGGCCCACCGGCAGGACCGAAGGCGTTCGGTCCCCGGAACGGATGGTGCAGGGGAACGCGCGTCTCGAACACCTTCAGGACGGGAGCCCCCATGCGAGAACGACGACCGGAGCAAGCACATCAAAGATGAACAGCGCGGAGGGACCACCCTTCGTGCCACCGGATGTGTTCAGGAACGACGTGGGCGAACGACGGCGAAAGATTTCCCAGCGCGAGCTGGAGCTTTTGAAGCAGAAGTACGGCGTGAGCATGCAGGCACTCGTCTGCCGAATGAGAGACCTGGGCATGATTAGCGACGGGCACTTCGGGCGCATTTTCCGGTGGTTCAACAAAGCCGGATACAAGCACGATGAGCCCGGGGAGGCGGTGCCGAGAGAGCAGCCGCGACGCTTCGAGCGGATGGTGCAGCACGCTCTGGCCGAGGAGCTGATCACAAGACGCCGGGCGGCAGAGCTCCTGGACCGTGATCCAACGTCGCTCCCTGAGCCTGTCCTCGCATAGGTGTGCCGCGTCGTGATCTGCGTGACGGATGCAAACATCTGGATCGACCTGCACAATGCTGATCTGCTCGACGCGGCCTTCGAACTGGAGCACACGTGGCGGACGCCGGACATTACCAATCCGTGAATAAATCTGCGAAGACCGATTCCGCGTCCGACTTTACACGGTCTCTTGCTTTCGGGGAGAGCAATTTACGTACGTTCTCACGGATTGGTATCGTGGACGATGAGATCCTCACGGTCCGTCGAGTCCTCCTCGTTGAACTCGGGCTCGACGTACGTACGCTCTCCGGCGACGAATTGAACCGAATTCCGCCGTTGAACCGGCGCCACCCACGTCCCTCGCCGACGGACCCCGCGATTCTCGTGGTCGCAAATGCCGACGATGAGATTGCGGTGACGGGCGACGGCCCGCTGCGGAGTGCCGCGAACGAAGAAGGCCTGACGGTCCACGGCGTGCTGTGGCTCCTCGATCAGCTCGTCGAACGAGACGTCGTGCCGCCGGACCGGGCGGCGGCCGCACTGAACGCGATGATGGACCACGGCAGTCATCTTCCCGAGAGGCCGGTCGAGAACTGTCTCCGGCGCTGGCAATCGACCGACTAATTGCCTGGACTGCCGTCGCACTGAAGACAGATGATTGAATCCCTGCGTGCCCGATGAAAACCTTCCGGGAGCCGTTCGTAGCTCTCCGGCTCCTCCATCTCCGGCGGGTTCTGGACGTAGCCCTCGTCCTCGCACCAGTTGAAGGAGGCCCGGAGGTGGCGGTACCGTTTGTGCCGGGTGGCCTTCGCCACGACGGTGTCGTAGACGAAGCCCGCCACGTCGGCCTTCTGGACCGAGTCCACGGGCATGTCCAGCGCGCCGCTCCGCTTGACGATGCCCTCGTAGCTCCCGATGCTGCTCTCAGCCAACCCGGCCTGGCGCTTCTCCGCAAGGAAGAGTCTCAGGGTCTCATGGACGTTGAGGGACCGGTCGGGCTCGTTCAGCTTCTTCCCGGTCCACGGGTCGTACTCGCCTGGGGGGCAAGGTCACCTGGGCGTAGGCGTCCTCGTACCTGCGCTTGAGCTTCTTGGAGACCCGTTTCCGGTTGGTGTCGAGGGCGACCTTCTTCCGGCTGGGCGTCTTGTTTAATGTCGTAGAACTGGAGGGAGTCCGTTGCCTTTGATCTCGACGAGGCTGGCCATGGCTTATGGGCGGTGAGTCCGAGGGATCGACCGCTCGGTTCACCGTACCAGCCTTGCCGGACAAAGCACACAGGATTCTCCGGTTTTTGCGGCTATTTAGTAAAGGGGAGCGAAATTTCCTCTTGATGTCTCAAGCTTCTTCTTCGTCTTCGTTTTCGGGCAGCCACTCGTGACAGTGGGGGCATTTCTTGGCTCCGCGGGATATTTTTCTAGGCAATAAGGACAGGTTGGTCCCATTCTATCTAAACCCATTGTCTCCCTCGTATCTTTTTTGTCAAAGTACTGAAGCTTGTTACTTATCGATTTCCCAGCACTTCTGATAGCACTTGATATTTTCCCGCTTGGGGTCTGGATCGTCTGTAGCTGAGATTCTTCCTGATCGCTGAATTTGTACTCGATAACTCTGTCAAACTCCCTTCCAGATTCATTTTCATATGTGACTATTATTTCAACGTCACCGTGCTCTATTTCTTCTTTGTCTTCAGCGTTGGAAGCGTTGAAATTCAAAGTCCCAATCGGATAGTTGATTTGGCCACCCGGCCGGATATATTCTCCACCGTTTTTGACAATGGACGCTTGTTGGAGCGTATGTTCTTCATTTTGCCAGTCAATCTTGTCCTTAACCACATAAACGGATACGTTTCTTGCGGGAGCGTCTCCACGATTTGAGACGAGAAGACTGATTGACAAGCTCCGTTCCGACTGTAGTTCGGCGTACACGTCTGGTTGTCTTTCACGTCGCCTCTCTTGAAGTATCAGATAGGTCAGTCGGACGTAAACACCGGTGAAGACGGTGAGGAGGATATTCGTCCAGTGCTGAACCGTAAGATTTCTGGTCCAAGTCCAAAGGAAACTGGTAATTTCAATCAGCCAGTCCATGTGGCAGGCAGAATGAGAGACGCCAGAAGTGGAACGAAGCTCCCAACCCTCGTAGCCTCGGCTTAGCAGAGACAGCCCCGCCTCAGAGTTGAACAGATGTTGAACAACCGGCCGACCGGACGGGGGAGAGGGTCTTGCGCTGGCTTCACAGAAATGCCGTTCAGAGCCGAAGAGATGTGCCCGAGGAGGGACTTGAACCCTCACGCCCTGTGAAGGGCAACGGATTTTGAATCCGTCGCGTCTGCCTAATTCCGCCACTCGGGCAGCTCCGAATTCGGAGTGTAGAATTCAGAATCGGGAGTTTAGAATGGGAAGTGAGGAGTGTGGAGTGTCGTGTCAGATGGCTCAATTCATCGGGGCGGGCGCGGGTTCCTGTCCGGCCCGTCCGGGTGCCGCCGTTAGGCGTCCATCGCCGCGTAGTGCTGGTGGAAGCGGATGATGGACCGGATGCCCTTCTGGAAGCGGTCGAGGGCAAAGTGCTCGTTGGGCGAGTGGATGGCGTCGGAGTCGAGGCCGAAGCCCATGAGCACCGTGTCGAGGCCGAGCTTGTTCTTGAAGTCGGCCACGAGGGGGATGGTGCCGCCGTTGCGCACGAAGACCGGCTCGGTGCCCAGCACCTCATGGATGGCCGTCTGGGCGGCCTGCATGGGCGGGACGGTGGGGTCCACAACGACGGGGTCGCCACCGTGGATGCGGGTCATCGAGAGCTCCATCGTGTCGGGGACCTCGGCCTGCAGGTGCGCCTCCAGCTTGTCGTAGACATTGTCCACCTCCTGATGGGGCACCAGGCGCATGGAGAGCTTGGCGTGGGCCTTCGAGGGCAGCACCGTCTTGGCGCCCTCGCCGGTGTAGCCGCCCCAGAGGCCGTTGACGTCGAGGGTGGGGCGGGCCGTGAGGCCTTCGAGCGTGGTGTAGTCGCCCTCGGTGCGCACCGCGTCGATGTCGAGCGCGTCCCGCCAGCTCTCCTCATTGAACGGGAGATCGGCGTACGTCTCGCGCTCCTCCGGCGTCAGGTCACGCACGTCCTCGTAGAAGCCGGGGATGGTGACGCGGTGATTCTCGTCGTGCAGGCCGGCGATGAGTGCGCTGAGGGCGTTGGCGGGGTTGTGCACCGCGCCGCCGAAGTTGCCGGAGTGGAGGTCGCGGTTCGGGCCGCGGAGGGTAATCTCGGCGTAGGCGAGCCCGCGGAGGCCGTACGTGATGGAGGGGGTGTCCGGCGCAAACATGGCGGTGTCGGACACCAGCGCCACGTCGGCGTCGAGCCGCTCTTTGTTGTCAGGCACGAAGTCGGTGACGGCCATCGAGCCGGTTTCCTCTTCGCCTTCGATGAGGAACTTGAGGTTGACCGGCAGCTCACCCTCGCCCTGGAGGTAGGCCTCGGCGGCCTTCACGTGCATGAACATCTGTCCCTTGTCGTCGCAGGCGCCGCGGGCGTAGAGGGTGCCGTTCTTGCGGGTGGGCTCGAACGGGTCGCTGTCCCACTCGTCGAGCGGGTCGGGCGGCTGCACGTCGTAGTGGCCGTACACGAGCACGGTGGGGGCGTCGTCGCTCACGTGGTGCTCGGCGTACACGAGCGGGTGGCTGTCGGTCTCGATGACCTCGGCGTGCTCCATCCCCGCGGCGGCGAAGCGGTCGGCCAGCCAGTCGGCGGCCTGCTGCACGTGCTCGGCGTAGGCACTGTCGGTGCTGACGGACGGAATGCGGAGCAGGTCTTCGAGCTCGCCGACGAACGTGTCGAAGTGGTCGTCGGCGTAGGAAAGGGCGGCGTCCATGGACAATGGCGAATTTCGAGTGACGAGTGACGAGTGGTGCGGATCGGGCGGTGCGCGTTGTCGAGGGCGCGTTGAACGTTTTCGCGTTGGGCGTTTCGCGTTGGGCGTTAAGCGTTAGGCGTTAAGCGTTAAGCGTTCTAGGTTGTGTGTTGGTGGTTTCCGGCGTCATGACGCAGTACGACACACGCAATACGCAATACGAAATACACCCCGGTATCCGGAGGGCGCTTTCGTAGGGAGCGAGTTTGTGCTCAGCTGGCGTCCGGTTTCTTCCGGGCGTGCAGCAGGAGGCGGGGGCTGTTGGAGGTATGCAGGACGCCGCTATAATCCCCAAACGTGGCCACGAGATCAAGCCCCACGTTGTCGTAGAGCGTGTTAAGGTCGTCGAGCGTGTAGAGGCGGACGCTTTCCGTGTACGTGGTCGAGGTGCCGTTGCGGGACAGCGTGATTTCCTTGTTGATGCGGTCGTCGTCGATCCAGCGGGTTTCTTCGATGGTGACGCCCTCGATCGTGCGGGTGGTGGCGGGCACGAGCGTGTCGGCCACCTGGGGGGCGTTGAGGAAGTCCTGCAAGAACCAGCCGCTGGGGCGGAGGGCCTGGGTCATGGCGGCAAGGGCGCGCTGGTTTTCGGCGTCGCTCTCGAAGTAGCCGAACGTGGTGAAGAGGTTCACGACGCCGTCCATGCAGGCGGTGCAGTACGGATTGCGCATGTCGCCGCGCTCGAAGGTGAGGTCGAGCCCCGCGTCCTCGGCCTGCGCGCGGGCCTCTGTGATGGCCTCTTCGGAGAGATCAATGCCGGTCACGTCGTAGCCGCGACGGGCAAAGATGCGGGCGTGGCGGCCGTGGCCGCACCCGATGTCGAGAATGCGGGCGTCCGGGGCGGGGTCGATTTCGTGCTCGATGAGGTCGACCAGCTGGGCGGCTTCCGCTTCGTCTCTGTGGTCGTAGACGAGGTCGTAGGCGTCGCTGTCGAACCAGCCTTCGTACCAGGACATCGGGGCGTGAGGGAGCGGGAGAGAGGGGGAGGGGCGATCGGGCCGGAGAGCCCGCACCAGCGAGGGAGGCTTGGTGCTTGTGGCGTGGCAGGGGCTCGTGATACGCGTGCGTGTGAGCGTGTGGGCGTCTCAGCGTCTGGGATGTCCGAGCGGACGGGGGCGACGCAGTGCCGGTCCCGTGGTTATGGGTATGGGAGTATGGGCGTCCTGGCCGCAGAGGCCTTTCGGAACAGGGGAGCCGGTTCCGGGATGCTCCTGCCGGGGCTACTCGTCGTCCGTCATGGTCTGGAAGGGGGCGAGGGCCTCCTCGGCGGGCTTGGCGTCCGGGTACCAGCTGATGATCTTCCGGACCACGTCGTCGAGCAGGGCGTCCGGGCAGGAGGCACCGGAGGTGAGCAGCACCTCGACCGGCGTGTCGTCGGCGGGGAACCAGTCCTCCGTGACCACTTCTTCCTGGTCGTGCACGTCGAAGTGGTGGATCTCCGACGGGGCGTCGAACTGGTCGGCGTCGCGGACGAAGTAGGTGGGCATATGTTCTCCACAGAGCTCTACCAGGTGGCTCGTGTTGGACGAGTTGTAGCCGCCTACGATGATGCCGAGGTCAGCGCCGTCCTGAATGAGGGCCTGCGTGGCGTCCTGGTTCTCGTTGGTGGCGTAGCAGAGCGTGTCGCTGGTGTCGGCAAAGTGCTCCTTGACGTTGGCCTCGCCGTAGCGGTCCATCATGGCTTTGCGCATGAGGTCGGCGATCGCGGCGGTCTCCTCCGCCAGCATCGTCGTCTGGTTCACCACACCCAGCTTTTGCAGGTCCGTGGCCGGGTCGAATTCCTCGGAATACTTGTCCTCGAAGTAGTCGTAGAAGAAGTCGGCGTCCTTCTCACCGCGAATGACCTTGGCCAACTCCTGCGCCTCGTCCATGTCGCGGACGACCACGACCGGCCCCTCTTCCTTGGCGTGCGAAAAGGTGGCGCGGGTTTCCTCGTGGTACCGCTTGCCGTGCACCACGATGGAGTAGTCGTCGTCCCCAATCTGCGAGCTCTTGCGCCACACCTTTTCGACGAACGGGCAGGTGGTGTCGTACGACGCGGTGTCCACGCCGCGCTCTTCGAGCTCCTGCTCGACCTCCAGCGTGGTGCCGAAGGCAGGAATGATGACCACGTCGTCGGGCGTCAGCTCGTCGAACGGGATCAGCTGCTCGCCCTCTGTGGTGCGGAGAAACTGGATGCCCCGGTCCCGCAGGTCGTCGTTCACGTGCGGGTTGTGGATCATCTCCGAGAGCAGGAAGATGCGCTTGTCCGGGTTCTCGTCCAGGGCCTCGTACGCGATCTCGATGGCGTTTTCGACCCCGAAGCAAAAGCCGAAGTGCCGCGCGATCTTGAAGCGCACCGGGCCGAAGTCGATCACCGACGGCGACAGGTCTTTTTTCCGCGGGTCGGTGGCCTCGCGGGCGTCCTGGACCGTCGAGATGATTGGGCTCTGGTAGAACGTGGGAACGTCGAACTCGCGCATGGCACGAAGGCGGGGACGGGAGAGAAAACACGTGCATCATCCGTTACGCAGGGGGCATTCGGAGGTTCAGGGCGGCGGCGGTCGATCCGTGGGTGTTTCAAGATTTTGGGGGGGGTGGAAGGTGGGAAGGTGAAAACGGAGAGCGGGGCGCAATGGAGAAATGAGCCAATGACCGAATGCCCAGTGGGAGATAGCGAACCCTGGACCGTGGCAGTGGTTTTCGCATCGAGGACCTGCTGTCCACGTTTTGCACTCACCGCTTTGCCCGTATGATTGACACAATCAAGGACACGACGGACGAGGTCTTTTCCGAGGTAGCGGACCTGCGCCGCACGTTGCACCGGCACCCGGAGCTGTCGGGGGAGGAAGAGGAGACGGCCCGTCGGGGGGCCGAGCACCTGGACGGGCTGGGGCTTGACGTGCGGACGGGGATCTACGGCCACGGCCTCCTGGCGACGCTCGACGGCGGGAAGCCGGGACCGACGCTGTTGCTGCGCGGCGACATGGACGCGCTTCCGATTCAGGAAGAGACGGGCCTCGACTACTCCTCCGAGAATGAGGGCGTGATGCATGCCTGTGGGCATGACGTGCACACGTCGGCGCTGCTGGGGGCGGCCCTGATTTTATCGCGGCATCGTGCGGACGTGCACGGGCAGGTGCGGTTCTGTTTTCAGCCGCACGAGGAGCGCCTGCCGGGGGGCGCGAGGGGCATGATTGAGGAGGGCGTGCTCGACGAGATCGACGGCGCCGCGGGGCCGGAGGCAGTTTTTGGGCAGCACGTGAAGCCGGCCCTGCCCGCCGGGACGATCGGCGTGCGGTCGGGGTGGGCCATGGCGTCGGCGGACGAGATCTACATCACGGTGGAGGGGGAGGGGGGCCACGCGGCGAGCCCGCACGAGCTGTCGGCGGATGCGACGGTGGTAGCGGGCGAGATTGTGGGGGCGCTGCAGACAGTGGTGAGTCGACACTGTCCGCCGGGCGTGCCGTCGGTGCTTACCATCGGCACGCTGGTGGCGGACGGGGCAACGAACGTGATTCCGGCGCGGGCAAAGATGGAGGGGACCTTCCGGGCGATGGATGAGGACTGGCGCTTTGAGGCCCACGACCTCATCCGGCGCATCGCGACCCGGACGGCGGAGGCCCACGGGGCGACGGCGGACGTAGAGGTGAAGACGGGGTACCCCGGTCTCTACAACCACGAGGAACCAACGTCCGTCGTCCGGGAGGCGGCCACCGAGTACGTGGGGCCGGACAACACGATTGAGGTGGATCGCTGGTTTGCGGGCGAGGACTTTGCGTACTTCCTCCAGGAGCGGCCCGGCACGTTTTACCAGCTGGGGGCGGGGACGGAGCACGGGCTGCATACCTCCCAATTTGTGGCCGACGACGAGGCGCTGCGCACCGGGACGGGCTTCATGGCCTATCTGGCGTGGCGGTATGGTGTTGAGGCGTAACTGCCTGTTTCCTTACCGGGGAGCTTTTGGCAGGATTGTGTGCTCTCCCGAACGGCTGTGCTCAGAAGAGAATAGAAGATGGAAGATTGTGAAATGGACAAATGAGTCAATGACCAACGGAAGCAGTTAATATTCGATGCGGTCGTCGTCGTTTTTCCAGGCGTCGAAGGGGCGGTGCGCCTCGTCCGAGAGCCGTTGCTCCATGGGCAGCTTTCGGTCGGGGGGCGCCTTGTCAAGCTCCTGGTAGATGTGGTCGTCATCGAATCCGGCCTCGGCAGCGTCGGTGCGGGACGCGGCGTAAACCACGCGGTCGAGCCGCGCCCAGTAGATGGCGCCCAGGCACATGGGGCACGGTTCACAGGTGGTGTAGAGGGTGCAGCCGTCGAGTTCGAAGTGCCCGCGCTTCTTGCAGGCGGCCCGGATGGCGGTGATTTCGGCGTGGGCGGTGGGATCCTGGACCGTTGTCACGCGGTTCGTGCCTTTGGCCAGTACGGTGTCGTCCTCGACAATGAGGGCGGCAAACGGCCCGCCGAGGCCCGATTCGACGTTGTCGACGGCGAGGTCGAGGGCGTCGCGCAGGTGGGACGTGTCGTCGGTTGGCACGGTACAAGAGTAGCAGTCCGTAAAAAGAGGCGTGCGTGCAAAGTACTTTGGAAGTGGGCGTTCCGGTGGAGCGATCATGCAGCTTTTATCGGGAGCGGTCGGCGCATTGCCCCATCTCTAACGGTCGTGCCCGAATTGTGTGTGCGTATGGGCGTGTGGGAGTGGGAAATGTTGCCGTCGAGGATCGTCTTGCTGATGGGCCGTGCCAAGATACGATTGTCGTGGCGTTCCGGTGGCAGGTTTGGACGTGGGACGGTGGAAGGTTGGACCCGTGAGGCGCGGATGCGTGGACGCGCGGATGTTTAAAGGTTTGGGCGAACGGTAAACGCCTGTTTGTCATCCATGCGTCCATTCATTCATGCAGTACGGCGACGCTGGGGGAGGGAGCTGTTGCGTCAATGAGGTGTGAGGGGGGGTAAGGTTGAGTGGGGAGACAGGACAAAATCGAGGATTGAAGACTGGAAGATGGGAGTATCGTGCGAGTGTCGACGCTCTTCTTGCACTCCCACACTCCCAGACCTCCATACCATTTCGGCACTGCGGCTGGGGCAAGCAATGAGCCGCCGTCACTCGGGAGGATGAGAACGTCCGAACGCGTTCGGTTGCACCCGGTCGTCTGTCGTGTTTTCTTGGGGACGGTCGTTCGCTCTTTTCGGTAGCGTTGCGTGTTTATGGACTTTTCCGATCCCTCATCGTTTGCCGCCCGTGCGCGGCCGCTGGAGCAGAGCGACATTCGGTCGGTCACGCGCCGGGTTGAGGCGGTGGACGGCATCAACCTGGGACAGGGCATCTGCGATCTGCCGACGCCCCGTCCCATCAAGGCGCGGGCTCAGCGAGCCATTGAGGAGGACCGGTCGGTGTATTCGCACCACGCGGGGATCGAGCCGCTGCGGCGGGCGATTCTCGACAAGGTGCAGCGGGAGAACGGGATTCCGGCGCTGCATCCCGACGAGGTCGTGATGGGGGTGGGCTCGACAGGGGCCTTTGTGGCAGCGGCGTTTACGCTGCTGGAGGCGGGGGACGAGGTCGTGCTCTTTGAGCCGTTCTACGGATACCACCGCAACATTCTGGAGCTGACGGGCGCCACCCTCCGGTACGTGCCCCTCGGCGGCCTGGACTCGACGTTCGATCCGGGGGCGATGAAAGAGGCCATGACGCCGGACACGAAGGCCGTCATCGTGAACACGCCCGCCAATCCGAGCGGCAAGGTGTGGACCCGCGACGAGCTGACCGATCTGCTCGATGTCATGCAGACGCACGACCTTGTCGCCATCACCGACGAGATTTACGAGTATATGCTCTACGACGACGCCGAGCACGTGTCGCCGGCCAGCCTGGACGGGGCCTACGAACGGACGGTGACCCTGTCGGGCTTCTCCAAAACCTACAACGTGACGGGCTGGCGCCTGGGCTACGGCGTGGCGCCGGCCCCGATCGCCGAGAAGATGGCGCTCATGAACGATCTGCTCTACATCTGCGCCCCGCGCCCGCTTCAACACGCGGCCCTCGCGGCCTTTGACGAGATGGATGAGACGTATATTGCTCAGCTGCAGGCCGACTATGCCGACCGGCGGGCAATGCTCTGCGAGACGCTGGAGGCCATTGGGTTCGATGTGCCGTGGCCGGACGGCGCGTACTATGTGCTCGCCGACTTCAGTTCCCTCCGCGACCGACGGGCGGGCTTTGCCGACGACGCGGCGGCCTGCGACACGCTCATCAAGGAGGCGCACATCGGCAGCGTGACGGGGCAGTCGTTTTACGAGGACGAGGTGGACGGGGACACGGAGCTCCGGTTCTGTTTTGCGAAGGAACGGCCGGTGCTCAAGCAGGCCTGCCGGCAGTTGCGGGACGCGTTCGGCTGAGGCGTAATCCGTGGTGTGTGAAGCGTGATGACCGACCCGCAAGTCTTTACGCAACACGGATCCCGCTTCACGAGTCAACTCTTACAGGCATTTCTGGACGGTTTCGGCATCCAGGAGGAGGGGCTCGTCGGCGAGCAGGGCGCGGGCGCGGTCCAGGTCGTCGGGCGTGTTGCAGTGGAGGCGGAGGTGGGGCTGTTCGGGAAGGGGGATGGCCGTCACGATCTGCCAGCGTGAGAGGGCGTGGATGAAGGTGCCGAGGGTGTCGGCGTCGCGCTCGCTGTCGAGGTAGGAGCCCACGTATGCAAGCGCGGCGGGCGTAAGGAGGTGAAAGGAGGGGCAGATGCGCGCCGAGTCGGCGTCGGCGGGGTCCTCGACGAGGCCCGTTACGCGGCGGCCGTCGAGCTGCAGGATGCTGCTCTGGCGCCGCTGCTCCACGTCTGGCTCGTGGAGGGCGAGCACCTGGTTGTCGGTGCCGGAAAAGGCGTTCAGGAGGGGCACCAGGGGAAAGCGGTAGAGGCTGTCGCCGCCGCTTACGAGGGCGCCGTCGGACGGGACGCCCGTCTCGTCGAGCAGAAACTGGAGGTCGCCCAGCGCGCCCAGCTGTTCGTCCGTGGAGGCGACGCCGTCGTCGTGGATTGTGAGACTCACGTCGTCCTCGCCAAGTGTAGAAGTCCACCCCTCAGCCCAGTGCCGAAAAGCATCGGCGTCGCGGTGGTTGACGGCCATGTGGACGGCGTCGAGAGCGCGCCAGTTTTGAAGCTCCGCCAGCAAATAATCGAGAAGCGGGCGATCGCTCACTGGGAGCAGCGACTTCGGGGTGTCGTCGGTCAGCGGCCGCATGCGGGTCCCGAAGCCGGCGCAGAGGAGGTAGGCAATCACGGCTTTAGAGGCGTGGATGCGTCGAGGCCTGGATGCATGGACGCGGGGTTGGAGCCGGAAGAGCATCCATGCGTCCGCGCATCCATGCATTTTGGACACGCAGGGGCGAGGGAAGGCATGTATTTAGAATCCCTATCAAAACTACGGCACACCGTCGCTCTGAACTTGATTCAGAGCCCATCCAACTACAGAAGGAGACTTCTCCGCTTGATTGAATGGGCGCCAAGTCAAGCTTGGAGATCTAGATCTCCGGGAGCGACGAAAGGAGGTTATTTGACCAGCACTGCCAGTGTTGTTAGGAATTCTTATTCACGGATGTCCGGAGCCGCTTCGCTCGAACGACTACTCTGCGGCGGCGTGCAGGGCGTCGAGGACCTGGTCGTGGACGGGTCCGTTGGTGGCGATCACGCCGGTGTTGTCCTTAAGGAGTGGACCGTGGCTGAAGTCGAGCGGATTGCCGTGAACATCGGTGACGGTACCCCCGGCGGCCTCCACGACCAGCGATCCGGCCGCGTGGTCCCAAATGCGTTCCGTGTAGTTGGTGCCGGGCTGCGGCAGACGGAGGTAGATGTCGGCGTGGCCCCAGGCGACGACCGCGTATTTGGCCTGGCTGTCGATCCGAAGCGGATCGGCCGTGATGCTGAGCCGATCGCCCGTCTCGGAGGCCAGGTCGTGCGAGCTATGCGAGGATTCGAACGATTCGGTGAAGCGGCCCTGGCTGGGGTCAGTGGTGTCGGTCGTGTGGATGGGAACCGGCTCGTCGTTGGACTGGAGCGGGCGGCGGTACGCGCCGTCGCCGCGCACGGCGAGGAAGGCCTGCCCGCGCGTGTCGGGGGCCTCGGCGTCCAGGTCGTCGGGCAGGTACGGGCAGCAGAGCGCCGCGACCTGCGGCACGCCCTCGACGATGAGCGCGAGCGCGATGGCGTACTGATCGCCCCGTACGAAGCCCTTCGTGCCGTCGATGGGGTCGACCGTCCAGAAGCGGTCGCTGTACTCGCGGGCCGTCCCGTGGTCGATCCAGGAGTACACGCCCTCGGCAGTGGCATTGTCGTGGTGGGCCCGCACGTGCTCGATCACCGCGTCGCGCACGTCGGCGTTTTCGGGGTCGCGGAGTGCGGACGAATCTTCCTCCCCGATCACCGGATCGTTGGGAAATTCGGACAACAGGGCGCGGCAGATGAGCGCCTGGCTGCCGAAGTCGGCCACCGTGACGGGCGTGCGGTCGTCTTTTTCGAGCACCTCGCTCATGCCGTCGCGGACGGACTGGCAGAGTTCGGCGGCGGCCTGGACGGCCCCGAAGGCAACGGTGCGCTCGCGGTCGTAGGACTCGGACATGAACGGGAGGGCGTCGTGGGAAGATCGTCAGGATGAAAAGCGGGTCCTCCCTACGATCCAACGGAGACCCTGTTCGGTAAACGATTCACTGATACGTGAATGGATTCTTAAAGACAATACCAACTGGTAGCAGACCGCGGTCAGATAGATTTAGACTTCCAGCATCTTGCCGGACGAGCCCGGCTGATCTCCATCTCCATACGGGAGAACAAAGTTTCCCTATCCGTTCAGGGATCAGTATGAGCGGCGGCGGGCGCGGGAGCGTGGGAGAAGAGAATGCGGGAGAGGGCGAGAGCGGTCGGGGGCAAGTAGAGCGGTCGGTGCCAACGTCTCCGCCCCGTGTCCGGCTCGCAAGGCTGCTACTGGACATCTCGCAGGCGAATGCGGGTGTCGTCGGTGGAGGCCGTGAGGTCGAGGGCCAGGACCAGGGTGTTTTGGGAGCGGATGATGTTGGTAGCATGGCCCCCTAGCTCGCCCCGATCCAGGAGGTCGTGCAGGGCGGTCTTGATGGTCCGCTTTCCCGGCGCAGTCGTCGAGGAACCATGCACGAGCTTAAGGCGCGACCGGCCTCGCTGCTTCGCCAGGCGGAGCGTGTTGTAGGTCAGGTCGATGGCTTCGTCAACGGTGGCGCCGTGCAGGTCGAGTTCTACGATGCGTCCGTTATCCGTCAATTGTGGCATCCCCATGGTGAGGCTGCTGAACACTGATCAGGTTCGAAAGTGAATGCACCAACAAAAAAGAACAACAAGAGGTCCGTCCCCTCTCCGACCGAAACGAAAAGGAGCGTTCCAGTTCCCAATCTGCCTCACAGGCCTTCATGCCCGACGACCGTACGTTCGATGATCCTCGTCCCCCAAAGGAAGAAGAATGGGGGGCACCGCTGGGGACGCCTCGGTCGGCGCCGGACGTTGAGCGCACATTTCGGCGTCGAGTGGGAAGCGTGTCCGGAGTCGTGCCGTACGTGGCGCCGCATCCCTGGTTGTACCGTCCGTTTTTGTTTCTCGCGGCCCCGGCCCTCACGGCCACTGACGGCGAGTTCGCGACGTCGCTGTCGTTTATCATCGCCCGCGACAACTCCTGTCGGTTTTGCTACAGCATCTTCCGGGCGCTTCTGCGTTTGTCCAACCATTCGCCAGCGACTCTCGAGGAGCTGGAGACGCACTTTTCGACGCAGGATTTCGGGGAGGAAGAAGAGTGGGGCTTTCGGTTGGCGGTGCGGCTCTCACGATGTACAACCGTGCCGGAAGCGATTGAGCGCCTGCAGTCGATGGGCATGACGGCCTCCGCGATCCGGGAGATAAAGAGCGCCTCCGTACACGGTTGGGCAAGGGGTACCAGCTGTCCGCCGACGCCTTCGAGGCCGCGGTCGATCACTTCGGCGGGCCGGCGGGGGAGGAGCACGTCGAACCGCTGCTTCAGTTTGCACGGGCCTCGATTCGGTACGACTTTGGGCCGATCAAGCGCACGGCCCGGTCGTGTACGGAGCACCTTGACCGGTCGGGTACTCTGGAGGCGGTTGCCTCCATCAGCATTGCCAGTGCGTTGGCGCGGCTGGAGCAGCTGTTTGTGCTCGACGACACATAATTCCGTTTTCAATATCAGCCTCCCGAGAGAAAGCGCCGGACGGCCCCGGTGGTGTGCCTTGTCTTTTTGATTCTGGTCTCGTCTTCGTTTGATCATGGTGTGGGCTTCTATTTTCACAACGCTCCCCGCGATCGGGGCCGCGGCCGGTGCCAGCCTCTACTACCGGCGCAGTCGGGACCTCCGGCGCCGTCTCGATGACGCCAACCGCGCGCTCGAACAGCTCCAGCGCACGTTCAACCGTTTCGCCCCGGCCCGGGTGGTGGATGACATTCTGGAGCGGCGCACCCTCGACATCGCGGAGACGCGAGAGGTGACCATCCTCTTTGCCGACCTGCGCGGCTTCACGGCGCTGGGCGAACAGCTGGACGCGCCCGACCTGGTCGCCCTGCTCAATCGGTACTTTCAGGGCATGGATCGGTCGGTCGATGCGCACAGCGGGTTCATCTCCAAGTTCATCGGTGACGGCCTGCTTGTGCTGTTCGGCGCGCTGCACGACAATCCGTGGCAGGCCACCGACGCCGTGAAGGCCGCTCTCGACATGCAGGAACGGGTCGAGACGCTCGATGTGGAGGGGGACGTAGACCTGTCCCTCAGCGTCGGCATTCACCGCGGCCCGGTCGTCGCCGGAACTGTGGGCAGCTTCGAGGTCAAGGAGTTTACGGTCGTGGGGCGGCACGTCAATCTGGCCTCGCGAGTGGAGGAACTTACGCGGACGCACGAGGCGAACATTCTGATTACCGGGGCAGTGCAGGAGGACCTCGATCCGTCGATTCCGGTCACGGAGCAGCCGCCTGTCCCCGTGAAGGGTGTGGAGGCGCCGATTACGACCTATGCTGTCCCCGGAGACGGATCGGTGGCATGAGAGTCAGCCCTCCGGGATAGGGAGAGAATACTCGTCCTGAAGAGAAGGAGCGGAATGAACGCAGATTTTAATCCCGACACGATGAGTGACGGGTGGTCTGTCGCTCACAAAACCTGCCAGAAGCGAGACAATTTCCGTTTCCATCTTCGTATTTCTCGCGACGAAGTGGTTCATCATCAGCCTCAGCGTGAGTATGCTGTCGTGGCTGGCGGTGACCGCCGCCGTCCATCCGCCGTCGGCGCTGTTTTTCCCGCTCGTCAACCTGTCAGGCGCGGCGGCCCTGGCCACGATGATGCACCTGGTGCCGTCGCCGGACCAACATGCGGGCCGGGCGACTGCGGCTGGCCAACGAGCAGCAGCAGGCGCTCGCCCGGGCCCTGATGGTGGAGGAGCACCACCGCCGGTCGCTGGCCGAGTCGGAGGCGTCGCTCGAAGAGGCCCTCAACGACCTGCAGCAGGCCAAGTCTGCTCTTGAGGACCGAGAGCGGCGGCTCTCGCACATGGTTGACGAGCCGACCGAGGCGAAGCAGAAGGCGGAGGAGGCCAGCCGGCTCAAGTCGGCCATGCTTGCCAACATGAGCCACGAGGTGCGCACGCCGCTCACCTCGATCACGGGGCTTGCGGAGGTGATGGTCGAGAAGACGGAGGGACATGCCCAGTACTTTGCCTCGTTGATTCACGAAAACAGTCAGCGTCTGTTGGCGGCACTCGGGTCGGTGCTCCGGCTCTCGAAGCTGGAGGCGGGGAAGCAGAACATTCGGTTCGAAGAGATGGACCTCGTGGAGGAACTGCAGGCGCTCGTGACGGAGCAGTCGGAGCGGGCTGATAAGGCGGGCGTCGACCTGCGGCTAGAGGTCGGTTGCGACCAGTGTCTGTGTCGCCTCGCCCCCGGGGCTGTGCAGCGTATTCTCCGCAACCTCTTAGGCAACGCCATCAAGTTTACGGACGAGGGCGGCGAGGTCGTGCTGCGTGCTGAGCGGGAGACGCGGTTCCGACCGGATGCGACGGGCGCGTCGGGCTTCACCCACGCCCGGCTGGAAGTGGAGGATACCGGGGCGGGCATGAGCGATTCCTTCCAGGAGGACATGTCCAAGGCGTTCCGTCAAGAGGAGCAGACCCCCCGCAGCGGACACGAAGGGAGTGGCCTCGGGCTTTCGATTACCAAGCAGCTGGTGGACCTCATGGACGGAACGATTGAGGTCGAGAGTGAGAAGGGACCCGTTTCACGATTTATCTTCCACGAGTGCCGGAAGAGGCCGAACCGGCGAGGAGGAACGGTCAGGCTGACCCGACCGGGCAGAGAGCGTCCGACGGGCGTTCTGAGCGAACGATTGAGGCCGACCCCGCTGGGTGACGAGGGGAGTGCTCGGTCCCTAGTGCAGCTTCAAACGATCTTTTGGGGAAAGCAGTTTGCTATTGCTCCAAGCTCCAGCTTGAGGTATCTCGACTGCACAACGGACCAGTTGAAGCTGCACTAGGCCGCACACGGCGCCCCGGAGCACCGAGACGAAGTCTTTCATCCGAGTACCCCAAATCCGAAGCGGGCGAACGGCCAGAGGGCGTACACGAGGATGCCGACGACCAGCGCCGGGATGGTCGTGTAGATGGTGGCGATGATCGCCGCTTTCACGTCGATGGCCATGAGCGGGAACAGTGCATCTCCGTCCTGGCTGATGGCATTGGCCACCAGGGCCGAAAACGGAACGGCCTCCTCGACGGCGTAGAGCTGGGCGAAGATGATTTGTGGGGTGCAGCCGGGCACGAGGCCGAGCGCTGCCCCCGCTACGGGGGCGAACACCCCCACGGCGGCGGACAGGGCGCGAAGGTCGAGAGCAAAGAGCCCCATCGTGTATTCGTACAGGAGGTAGCCTGTGAGGACCCACACCGTCACCATCGAGGTCTCCAGAGCGGCGTGCTTCAGGGGTTCATACGCGCTCCCGAACCGAGACCGGCCCCGACCGGACTCCGTCTCGCCCATGTAATGCCGGCCCACGAAGTACAGGTAGAACGAGAGTGCGGTGCCCAGGAGGCCGGCGACGGTGAACAGCCCGAAGAAGGAGGGCGAAACTGTGAGGGGCACCTCCGGAGCGCCCCGGACCAGGTACAGTACGCCTGCCAGGAGCCCGGCCGCGGCCACGACCCACCAGAGGAGGTGGACGGTGTGGCTGATGGTGCTCATCAGGGAGGACGACCGGTCCGCCGGGGCCGTCGTCGTGCCGTTCGTTTCGGGAGAGGGGCGGGCGAGGGCGCCGGACGCCGATGAGGAGTCGGGCGGCGAAGACGAAGCCGGAGTCTTGGCGAGGGGCGGCGGGGTCTGAACGGCGTTTGCGGGCGACTCAGCCTCAAGCGGGGATTCGAGCGTCGTTCCCTCCAGACCGACGTTTGGCACGCTGGGGTCGCCGCCGGCGACGCCGGTGGGGGCGAACCCGCTGGGACGCACCGAGGCCGCAATGCGCTCTACAGCCGCGTCGATGCGGCCGACGCCCAGTCCCCAGTGGTCGATGGCGTATCCGAACGCCACACTCGCCACGAAGGCCAGTCCGTAGGCATACACACCAGCCCCCGGGGCGATGGCGAGAATCACGAAGGCGGAGTCGCCGGCCGTGGCCCCGAGGGTCGCCACGACGGTGCCGAAGCTGACGGTGCCCCGGATGTAGAGCGGCATCGCTACGATGGCGCCCCCGCAGCCCGGCGTAAGGCCGAGCAGCGCCCCGGCGATGGGCTGCATGGCCTTGTTGTTTTCGAGGAAGGTGATGATGCGGCCGTCGGTCCGGTATTGAATGTAACTGAACAGCAGCACGGTCACCGCGACGAATGCACTCACCTGTACGAACCCATCCCGCACGGAGAGAATCAGGATGTCGAGGGCGTCCTGAAGGGACATCTGAATGGGCCGTTCTGCGCAGGGGGAAACGATTCGGGAGCGGTCGGCGTCCGGGGCGGCGGGGAAACACGGTTCGGCTGCCAACAGGCGAAATAATTTAGCCGATACTAAATCGTTCCCGAGGGTGCGACAAAACATTCTGTCCCGCGAACTCACCGGTCGGACGTTCTTTGCATAAGGGCGAGTATTCGCTGTCGCCCAGAACGGGGGCGACGGGCCTCGTTGTTCTTCCCGATTGAGGCGCGTGTAGACGGATGTCCCAACTTCTCCTTTTTAGCGACGTGCACGGCGATCAGGCGGCCTGCCGGGCGCTCGTTGATCAGGCCCGCGAGGCCGACGTGGTGGTCGGCGCCGGGGACTTTTGTGTGATGCGCCGTAATCTAGCGACGCCGATTGACGTGCTGTCGGCCATTGAGACCCCGACGGTGCTGGTGCCGGGCAATGCGGAAAGTGACGAGGAACTGCGCGAGGCCTGTGCCGACTGGGACGCGGCCCGCGTGCTTCACGGGCGCGGCTGCACGGTCGATGGGCTTTCGTTTTACGGAATCGGTGGGGGCATCCCGGTGACCCCGTTCGGGCCCTGGAGCTACGACTTTTCGGAGGAGGAGGCGGAGACGATGCTCGCAGACTGTCCGGAGGGGGCGGTGCTGGTCTCGCACTCGCCGCCGAAGGGAGCAGTCGATCGGGACTCGTCGGGGCAGTCGCTGGGAAGCACAGCGGTGCGGGCCGTGATTGAAGAGCGGCAGCCCGTACTTACGGTGTGCGGCCACATTCACGGCAGTTGGGGGCAGGACGCCGACTTGGCCGAGACGCCGGTGGTCAATGCGGGCCCGGAGGGAATATTGTGGGACGTTGAGCGAGGAGAGAAAGGGTCCTGAGTTGGGGAGTCCTGAAGAGATGAGTCGGACGGTAGGGAAGACCGGAAGAGCGAAGGTGCAGTTCACGACGGGACCCGTAGATCGGGGCACCTACGCTTCAGGACTTGTGTCCGGAATGGAAGTCGCGGAGGCGCCTGAGAATACATTTTCTGAAGCCAATATTGAATTGTGATGGACATACCGATGCCGGAGCGGATTTCGGTGGACGTAAAAATGCAGCGTCTCAATATCGAGTGGGGCGACGATCACGTGTCGGTGTTTCCGCTTGATGCGTTGCGGCAGGCGTGTCCGTGTGCAGAATGTGGAGGAAAGCAGGTCACACGGATTAGCGAGCCCGGCTTTCTCGACATCTTCCGGCAGGAAAATCGCTGGAAGGATGTGAAAGTGGAGACGGCGGGCAGTGTGGGCATCCGGATTACCTGGGACGACGGCCATAGCGGCGGCATCTACCGGTGGGATCGCCTCCGAGAGCTCCAGCCCCCGGAGGAAGAGTCGTGACTGGCGGCGTTGAATCACGTGTGTGTACCGCTGCCCGACAACAACTCGCAGCGAGACGATCGCTGTACACTTGGCATCGGTAGTTCCGTTCAATATTGAAATATATGAGCCAAAACGTTGCCGGTATCGGGGCGTCCAGAGCGATGGTGTGCAGGAAAATGCTTCGTTCGCAGGAGACGCTTGCGTCCTGAGCGACCGGTTCAGGCTCTAGCGTCTGGAAGTGCGGAAGCATGGAAGCATTGACGCTGTGCTTCAAACGTCTGTCCGTGCTGCTCCCAGATCAAGATCGGTGGCCGTGCAGAGGCGGGAGTCAGTGACGGGGGTAGCATCAGTTACGAGAGCACGGCGTCGAGGTACTGGTCTTCCAGGGCCCGCATGGCATCCTGGCCTTCCTCCGTGCCGTCGTCGTAGCCGATGAGGTGGAGCACGCCGTGCACCACGTACCGGTACGCTTCTCGCTCGAACGAGGTATCGAATTCCTCGTGACGCTCCTGAGCAGTGTCGAGGTCGACGTATACCTCGCCCTCGACGGCGTCCGAGGCGTCGTCGTCTCGCATGGAGAAGGAGAGCACGTCAGTATTGTAATCGTGGTCCAGGTAGGCTACGTTCAGACGACGGACGGTGTCGTGGTCCGATAGCACGACGCTGATGTGGACGGGCGAGGCGTCCTCCTCGTCCAGCACGTGCTGGATGAGACGGTCGACGGTGACCTCGTCCAGCGAGAGCGACGGATGGTCGTTCTCGATGGATAGCGGCTCGGGGTATGGATCCACGAGGGCGGAGGGGGGAATAGCGGAGCGGCAAACGAGTGGGGACGGCGTGGGCCCTCAGCGAGCAGCGGTCGGGTCGACCTGAGCGGTGGGATCTACGTTGCCGGGGTCGATCTCGGGCGCGGGGTCGTCGGCCTGGTTCGTGGGCGCGGAATCAGAGTCATCGGGCCCCGCCGACGCGTTCGATCCCACGGGCTGGACGTTCGAGGCATTGAGGCCTTTGGGGCCGTCGTTCATCTCAAAGCGCACGGTCTGGTCGGCGTGCAGGGTTTTGAAGTCGTCGTCGGAGTCGATGTTCGAGTAGTGAACGAATACGTCGTCTCCGTCCTCTGGGTGATGAATAAATCCGTATCCCTTCTTTGCGTCGAACCACTTTACGGTACTTTCTTGCATGACTCAGTGTGAGGCGGGTGCGTCGACTGTGAAAGCGATCGTGCCCCCCTGATAACATCGTAGCACGGATGGGGGCGGCAGACCACGAGGCGGTGTAGGCGCCGACGGGAGCCGCAGACGAACGCATAGTTTAGAAAAAGAGGGGCTGCAACGACTAGGTACGGCAAATATAGATTTGGGTGAATGCTCTGTCAAGGTGTGTATCTCATCAGCGTTGATGGGGCTGTAGTGGCTGGAATGGGGAATACGAGGGTCAGGGCGATCGCCTGTAAAAAACTCGGGGCAAGCACCCTGTTGCACACAAGGCGATCGTATGTTCAGCTTCTATCAAGAGCGAATCCGCTCATCTGCCTCTTTCCACCGGTATTGCCGGGATCGTATGTGCGTTTGTGAGCGGTGTCCCGATGGCATCCCGACAGTTGTCGGGATTGCCTCTGTCGGGGTGTGTGAGTGGGAGAAGTCGCCTTCGACCTCCGCGTTTGCTCATCAATCAAGGCAGGATGCGATTGCCGTGGAGGGGGAGGGGTAGCGGTTGCACCCGAGCGTGACAGCCGGTAGATTCGGGCTGCAATGTGTCGTTGGGAGAGCGCCGATGCGCCACGCGTACCGATCCGTGAGAAAGTACGTAAACCACTTTCCCAAAGGATGCGGACCGTGTGCAGCCGCAAGCAAGAAGCGGAGGGTACCGATCTAGGAAATCTGAGATTTCCAGGATCGGTGCAAACTTATTCACGTATCGACAAACGGTCGTCCGGTATGGGTACGTCGATGCTATTTGTTTCTGGAGGACTCGTATGCCTCACCGCGGGGGCGGAGGGCATCGTGCGGGGAGCGTCGTCGTTGGCCCGCCGGGTGGGAGTGTCGCCGCTGCTTATTGGATTGACGGTGGTTGCGTACGGGACGAGCGCTCCGGAGGGGGTGGTGAGTGTGCAGGCGGCACTGGACGGGGCGCCGGCTTTGGCGCTGGGGAATGTGGTGGGATCCAACATTAGCAACGTCGGGCTCATTCTCGGGACGACGGCTCTTCTGTATCCGGTCCAGAGCGACGCGCAGGCTGTACAGCTCGACATTCCGATCATGATCGGAGTAAGTGCGCTGTTTCTGGGGCTTCTGGGAGATGGAGTAATCGGCCGCTTGAATGGAGTAGTTCTCGTGCTGGGCGGGATTGGTTACACCGTCATCCGCGTGTGGGGAGGGCAGGAGGAGTCGCAGGCGGCTGTGCGGGAGGCCTTTGACGAGGCGGTGCCTGATCGGTACGGGTGGGTCTGGGAGGGAGGGGTCGGCATCGGAGGGCTCGCGCTTCTCATCCTGGGAGGGCGGTTGCTCGTGGACGGCGCGGTGGCCATCGCGGACGGGGTCGGCCTATCCCCGACCGTCATCGGGCTCACGGTCGTGGCGGTGGGGACCAGCCTGCCGGAATTGGCGACCTCGGTGGTGGCGGCCCTGCGGGGACACGCCGATCTTGCGGTTGGCAACGTCGTCGGGTCCAACATTGTCAACGTACTGGGCGTGTTGGGGGGTACTGCCTGCGTCCACCCGATCGACGCCACAGGGCTCACGTGGATTGACGGGGGCGTTCTGTTCGGTACGGCGGTGCTCACATTACCGTTTCTCTGGACAAAGTGGGAGGTGTCGCGGTGGGAGGGCGGCGTGCTGCTTGCTGTATACGGGAGCTACATCGCTTTTCTCGTACAGGGGACGTTGTAGCCATTCGCATTTTCGTCGAGGCAAATCGGATCTGACACGCTTTCCACACTTTTGCGCTGACTGGGGGCGAACGATCTCCGGAATGGGCCGTTGCCTCCTCTGATTTTCATGCTCTCCCCTCCGCGGTCGTTGCTCGGCCCCGCGCATAGGCATGCTCAATCGCTCAAATCCATGACTGAGACCGCCGCCGGAACTGGGAGATGGCCCCTGTTGGTTTCGTTGATCGTACTTGCGTCCGTGGTTGTGATCGGGAACGGTTGTGAACACGACTCGTCGCCGGAGACACCCGTGCAGGACACGGTCGCAGCGCCCCCGACGCCGGACTCGATGACCGTCGCCCGGGTCCTCCGGACGGACAACCGGTTTTCGACACTGGTGGCCGGCCTGGATTCGACGGGGCTCGACTCGGTTCTGGCTGGCGACGGGCCGTACACGTTGTTCGCACCGCCCGACTCGGCCTTCTCGGCCCTCCCGGCGGGGACGGTGCCGGTGCTGATGACAGAAGAGGTGTCGCGGCTGCGCGCCATTCTTGCTCACCACATTGTCGACGGCCGCGTCCGCATTGAGGAACTGTCGGACTCAGCGTCAGTGCCGACGCTCAACAGAGATTCTCTTCGTCTCTACGCCACCGATTCCAGCCGTACGGTCGGGGGCGCTACGGTCGTGGACAGCGACGTGGAGGTTGCCAACGGGCTTATTCACGTGGTAGATCGGGTGCTGCGGCCTCCCGCTACGGACGAGTAGCGGGACGGCGGATGGCCGGGAGAGCCGTAACGATCCGTAAATAGTGACCGGGAGGGGGGACCACGGTGCAGACTGGGGGTTTTAGAAGATGTCTCGCTATCTTTTCTTGCACAAATCCTGTCTGCTCTATGTCTAGTGATACCGACGCGCCCGTCTACGTCCTCCTCGGGGCCACGGGGGGCATTGGATCTGCTGTCGCCCACCAACTCGCCGACGACGGCGCCCAACTCGTCCTAAGCGCTCGTACTGAATCTGATGTCCAGGCCCTCGCCGACGAGACGGGCGGCGATGCGTTCCCGCTCGATGCCACCGACTTTGAGGAAGTGCAGGCCGCCGTGTCCCACGCCACCGACACCTGCGGCCGGATCGACGGCATCGTCAACTTCGTCGGGTCTATTCTCCTGAAACCGGCCCACCTTACGAGCTTGGAGGAGTACAAGGAGCAAGTCGAGCTCAATCTCGACACGGCGTTCCATACCGTGAAGGCGGCAGCCCGGCCCCTGATGAAGACGGGCGGGTCCATTGTGCTGATGACCTCGGCGGTGGCCCGAACCGGGCTCAAGAACCACGAGGCGATCGCGGCGGCGAAGGGAGGTGTGGCCGGACTCATGCGGGCCGCGGCGGCAACCTACGCCAATCGCGGGGTCCGAGTCAACTGCGTGGCGCCGGGGCTCGTCGAAAGCCGCATGTCGAAGGGCATCTTGAGTTCAGACGCGGGGCGAAAGCAGTCCGAGCAGATGCACGCACTGGGACGCGTGGGACAGCCCGACGACGTAGCCCCGGCGGTGTCCTGGTTGCTGAAGCCGGAGACCGACTGGGTAACCGGCCAGATCATCGGCGTCGACGGTGGGTTGGGGACGGTGCGGGCGGGATAGCGTTCGGCATGCCTTTTTCGACCGTTGGCGACTGCCTGCCGGGGCCGAACGGAGGACTGATTGCGTGGAGGCATGGAGGCTGCGGACGCATGGAAGCTCTGGATGCATGGAGGGGGATGTAGGCAGCATCGTCGATTTCACATCCACGCCTCCACGCCTCCACGCATTTCCGGGCATCTCGACCGAAACTGGCACCGGAGCTGACATCCTTGATTTTCTTTCAACCGCTGTGCCGCCATGCAAACCCTGATTCTTGTTCTTCGCGACCAGCTCGACCGCGACGCGGCGGTGCTTGACGAGGCCGATCCGGACCGCGACGCGGTGGCGATGACGGAGGCGGACGTGGACCGCGGGGCGTCTCCGGATCACAAGCAGCGACGCGCGCTGGGGTGGGCGGCGATGCGGCACTTCCGCGACGACCTGCGCGAGCGCGGCTGGACCGTTCACTACGAGGCCGCCGACGCTCCCGATCAGAGCGACGACGCCCCCGATTTTCTCCGGCGGCAGCTTGCCGAGCACGACCCCGACCGCGTGCGTCTCACCGAACCGGGACGCATCTCGCTTCTGAACGCCATCGAACGGGTGTGCGAGGAGGCCGGGATCCCTGTCGAGGTGGGGCCCGACCGGCACTTTCTCGTGGATCACGACACGTTCGAGGCCTGGGCCGACGGACGCAAGGAGCTGACGCTCGAATACTTCTACCGCGAGCAGCGACGGGCGCACGACGTGCTCGTCACCGACGACGGCGATCCGGTAGGCGGAGAGTGGAACTTCGACGACGAGAACCAGGAGGCGTTTGGCGCCGACGGGCCCGGCATGATCCCGGACGGGCCGTCGTTCGACCGCGACGACACCACGGAGGCGGTCCTCGACCTCGTGCGCGCCGAGCACGCCGACGCGCCGGGGACCCTCGACGACTTCCGGTGGCCGGTGACGCCCGCCCAGGCCGAAGCAGCGCTCGACGACTTTATCGAGCACCGCCTGCCGCAGTTCGGCACCTACCAGGATGCGATGTGGACGGGGCGGTCGTTCCTCTACCACTCGCGCCTGTCGGCGGCGCTCAATCTGAAGCTGCTCGATCCGCTTCAAGCGGTCCGGCGGGCCGAACAGGCCTATCACGACGATCACGCGCCCCTTAACGCCGTCGAGGGCTTCGTGCGGCAGATTCTGGGCTGGCGCGAGTTCGTGCGGGGCGTCTACTGGCTCCAGGCTCCCGACTACGCGGAGAACAACGCGCTCGACGCCACCGCCGACCTGCCCGACGTCTACTGGACGGGCGACACCGACATGCGCTGCATGAGCGAGTGTGCAGGGCAGGTGGTCGAGCACGGCTACACGCACCACATCCCGCGCCTCATGGTGTTGGGGCTTTTTGGGCTCCTTTACGGCGTGGACCCGCAGCAGATGAACGCCTGGCACGAGGCAATGTACGTGGACGCCTGGGAGTGGGTGTCGGCGCCCAACATGGTGGGCATGGCCCTCTACGCCGACGGCGGCATCGTAGGGACCAAGCCCTATACCGCCTCCGGAAAGTACATCAACCGGATGAGCAACTACTGCTCGCACTGTCGCTACGACCCGGACGCGGCGACCGGCGAGGACGCCTGCCCATTCACGTCACTGTACTGGAACTTTCTGGACCGGCATCAGGAGCGCTTTTCGGGCAACCGGCGCATGAACTTCCAACTGGCCAACGTGCGGCGGAAGGACGAGGCCGAGCTTGACGAGATCGCGGATCGGGTGGCGGAGGTGCGTCAGCTGGTCGAGGCGGGGGAGCTTTAACGGAGGCTCTGGCGGCATGGAAGCTCTGGAGGCATCGAAGTGCTTGAGGTATGGAGCGCGGAGGGGCAATCCGGGGAAGGCATTTCAGGCTTCTGGTTCGGCAGAATAATCAATACTCGGATCACGAAGGGAGGAAAGACCGCACCACGGGTTCGGGCTCTTCCTCCATGCCTTCCGGGGCAATCGCATCTTTGATTTAGAGGGGGCGTGCCCGGCGTCGAGGGCACTGCGTCGGGGCCTCCATGCCTCCGTAGCATCCACGCACCTGTATTCCCAAAGCGTCCGAGCTTCCACAGCCTTCATGCCTCAACCCACGCTCGTCTGGCTCCGCCACAGCCTCCGCCTCCGCGACCACCCGGCCCTCGTACATGCGGCCGAGCGCGGTCCCGTCGTCCCCGTGTTCGTATGGGCCCCCGACGAGGAAGCGCCCTGGGCGCCCGGCGGCGCGGCCCGCTGGTGGCTGCACCACGCGCTGCAGGACCTCGATGAGCAACTCCGGGAGCGCGGCTCGCGGTTGATTTTGCGGGTTGGGCCGAGTGCCGAGACGCTGCGGGCCGTGGCCGAGGAGGTAGGCGCGGACCGTGTCGTCTGGAACCGGCGCTACGAGCCGAATTTCGCCCACCGGGACGACGAGGGGCAGGCGGCGCTCCAGGCGGCGGGACTGGAGACGTACGTTGCCGAGAGTCAGCTTCTCCACGATCCTGACGGTGTGGAGACCACGAGTGGTGGGCCGTACCACGTCTTCACCCCGTTCTGGAAGAAGGTGCGGAAGGAGAACCTGCTCGAGACCGGGCCGCCGCTGGACATCCCCGACCTGCCCGCGCCCGAGGCGTGGCCGTCCTCCGAGCCGCTGGAGGCGCTGGAGCTGCGGCCCGAGGCCCGAGACGGCGTCGACTGGGCGGGGGGGCTCCGCGACGCGTGGACCCCGACGGAGGCGGGTGGGCACGACCGACTGCAGTACACGCTCGATACGGTGCTGGGCGACTACGACACCGATCGCGACCGGCCCGATGTGGACGGCACGGCCCGCCTGTCGCCGTACCTCCACCACGGCCAGATCAGCCCCCGGCAGGTGTGGCACACCATCGAGTCGTGGGCCGACGACACCGGCCGCCACGGCCACGCGCGCCCGCTGCTCCGGCAGGTCGTCTTCCGCGAGTTTGCGTACCACTGGTGCCACCACTACCCCGACACGCCCACCGAGACGTACCGCGACAAGTTTACGGATTTCCCGTGGCGGGACGACGCCGAGGCCCTGGCGCGTTGGAAGCGGGGGGAGACGGGCTACCCGATTGTCGACGCCGGCATGCGGCAGCTCTACGAGACCGGATGGATGCACAACCGCGTCCGGATGCTCGTGGCCTCCTTTCTCACGAAGGACCTGATGCTGCACTGGCGGCACGGGGCCGAGTGGTTCTGGAAGACGCTCGTCGATGCCGACCTGTCGGCCAACACCTTCAACTGGCAGTGGACCGCCGGGTGCGGGGCCGACGCGCAGCCGTTCTTCCGCATTTTCAACCCGGTCTCGCAGTCCGAACGCTACGATCCGGACGGCACCTACATCCGCCGCTACGTGCCGGAGCTGGCCGATCTGCCCGACGACGTGATTCACGCGCCCTGGCAGACCTCGGCGGCGCGGCTGAAGGCGCTGGGGGTGACGCTCGGCACCGATTATCCCCGTCCGATGGTCGATCACGCCGAGGCGCGGGAGGAGGCCCTGGCCGCGTACGAGACGGTGAAATAGCCTGGATGCTTTGGACGCTCGGAAGCGTGGAGGCGTTGGAAGCGCTGGACGCCTGGAAGCATGGAGGCGTCGGAAGCACTGAGGGCTGGATTCGTGTAAAACCGGTGTTCAGTCTTTGAATTCATCCTAGTGGGCTTGCACAGCTAGGCTGTGCGGCACAACTGAACTGAGAGAAATCGCAGATCTCGTGACGCTTTTTCCGTCCGTGACTCCTGCGTGGAAGATGCTCTGGATCGCTGGCAGTCGGTAAACGCTGACGATTGTAGCGCTAGACGATCGGGACTCAGAACCGTCAGAGTAGTTGTGCAAGGTCACTAGAACCGTATGAGTGAACAGGTAGAGGATTTTGACGATTTGCGGGTGTATCGGACGGCGTTTCGGCACTCGATGACGATTTTCGATCTGTCGACCGAATGGCCGAAGGAAGAGCGGTACGCACTCACGGATCAGATTCGCCGCTCTTCCCGAGCTGTCTGCTCCAACATTGCCGAGGCGTGGAGCAAGCGGCGATATGAGGCCCACTTTGTAAGTAAGCTGAGTGATGCAGAGGGGGAAGCTGCCGAGACCATTACGTGGCTCGACTTTGCTCACACCTGTGAGTACCTGGACGCCGATGAGCACGACGAACTGCGTGACGAGTATCGGAAGATCCGCGGGGGGCTGGTGAAGATGATGAAGAACCCAGACCCGTGGTGCGGTCCCTCCGCTCTCCGCGACCCCGAGGTCCCGTACGAGACCGATACAACCCCGCAGACCGAGAACTGAACCGCCAGCCCTCTACACGCTCGGCGTGCTGGGAGCGTCCAGGCTCTCCATGCATCCAAAGCATCCATGCTTCCACGCATCCGAAGCATCCACGCGTCCCGAGCGTCCCCATGCATCCACGCCGCCAAACGATCCATCGCACAGCCGACCGACCGCAGTGACCACGCTCGAATTCACATCCGCCCTCGACCATTCCGCTGAGACGGTGTTCGACTGGCATGCCCAGCCCGGGGCCTTTCAGCGCCTGACGCCGCCGTGGGCGCCCGTCCGGCTCGAAGCCTTCGAGGGCATCGGCGAGGGCGACCGCGCCGTGCTGCGGATGGGACCCGGCCCGCTGGCGATCAAGTGGGTGGCCGAGCACCACGACGTGGTGGAGGGGCGGCAGTTCTGCGACCGCATGGTGCAGGGGCCGTTTGCGCACTGGGATCACACACACCGGTTCGAGCCGCAGGGGGAAGGCGGCAGTCGGCTTGTTGATCACATCGAATGCGAGCTGCCCGGGGGCGGACTCGGGGCCGCGGCGGCGCCGTACGTGCTGGAGCCGGAGCTCCGCCGCCAGTTTGCATACCGCCACCGCGTGACGCGCCGTGACCTGGCATTGCACGAGCGGTACAATTCGGACGAGCGTTCGCTCACAATCGCGGTGAGCGGCACGTCGGGCCTCGTCGGCTCGCAGCTGGTGCCGTTCCTCACGACGGGCGGGCACACGGTGAAGCGGCTCGTGCGGTCGCGGCCGGTCGGCGAGGACGAGATTCTGTGGAATCCGCAGACGGATGAGGTGGAGGCCGAGAACCTGGAGGGCCTCGACGCCGTGATTCACCTGGCCGCCGAGAGTGTGTTCGGCCTGTGGACGGCGGCCAAGAAGCAGCGCATCTACGACAGCCGGGCCCGGGGCACGCGCCTGCTGGCCGAGGCCCTGGCGGGACTGGACGATCCGCCGGACACGTTCGTGTCAGCCTCGGCGGTCGGGTACTACGGCGACCACGGAACGGAGCCGGTGACGGAGGATAGTGCGCCGCGGGGCGCGGGCTTTTTGTCGGAGGTCTGCGAGGCATGGGAGGCGGCCACCGAGCCGGCCGCCGCGGCGGGCATCCGCACGGTACGATCGCGCATCGGCATCGTGCTGTCGCCGGCTGGGGGCGCGCTGCAGGTGCAGTGGCCCATCTTTTGGTTGGGACTGGGGGGGCCCGTGGGGGCGCCCGATCAGTATCTGCCCTGGCTTTCAATCGACGACTTGGTTGGCGGGCTCTATCATTTGCTGTGGAACGACGACCTGGAGGGGCCGGTCAATCTGACCGCGCCCGAGCCCGCATCCATGGACGAGTATGCGCGCACCTTAGCGACGGTCCTCAACCGTCCGGCGCCGTTTCGCGTGCCGGCGTCGGTGGTTCGGGCGGTGCTGGGGGAGATGGCGGACGAGATGCTGCTAAAGAGTGCGCGAGTTGTGCCCGAGCGGCTTCAACAGAGCGGATACGACTTCGTGGGCGACACGCTCGAGGGAGCGCTTCGGCACGTGCTGGGACGGACGAAAGACGGAGCCGCGGCGGGCCGTTGGATACAAACGTAACAAACCCAGGGGCGTGCTCTCCATATCCTGGACCAGTTCGCACTTCTGATTCAACCTTGCCTCTATGAAATCCCCAGACGCTCTCATCATTGGGGCCGGTCTCTCCGGGCTGGCCTGTGCTCGCCATCTCCACCGCCGCGGCCTCGACGTGCAGGTATTGGAGGCCTCGGATCGGGCGGGCGGTCGAGTGCGCACGAACACTGTGGATGGCTTCAAGCTGGATCGGGGCTTTCAGGTGATGCTGACGGCCTATCCGGAGGCCCAGCTGGAACTCGACTACGAGGTCCTCGACTTCCATGCCTTTTACGACGGCGCCGAGGTGCGCTACGACGGCGGCTTTCACCGCATCGCCGACCCGTTCCGGCATCCGTTCGATGCCCCGAAAACGCTGTTCAGTCCCGTCGGCACGGCGGCGGACAAGATGCGCGTGGCTCGCATTCGACAGAATCTCCGCCGCACGACGGTGCCGGAGCTCATGGAGCGGGAGGAGCACACGGCCTTAGAGGCACTGCGGGAACGATGGGGGGTTTCCGACAACATGATCAACCGGTTCTTCCGCCCGTTCTTCGGCGGCATCTTCTTCGACCGGGCGCTGGGGGCGTCGAGCCGCATGTTCGAGTTCCTGTTCAAGATGTTTGCCGAGGGGCAGACGGTGCTCCCAGCGGGGGGGATGGAGCAAATTCCGAAACAGATGCGGGCGCACCTGCCGGACGACGCCGTGCGGCTGAACGCAACCGTTGATGCGGTGAACGAGCAGACCGTTACGCTGGAATCCGGGGAAGAGATGGATGCGCCCGCCGTCGTAGTGGCCATCGAGGCGCCGGCGGCCAGCCGGCTCGTGGGCGGCATTGAGCCGGTCGAGGGTCGGTCCACAGTGTGCCTCTACTTTTCGGCCCCCGAGTCGCCCCTGGACGCCCCCATCCTCGTGCTCAACGGCGACGGCGTGGGGCCGATCAATAATGTTGCGGTGCCGTCGGATGTGGCCCCCGGCTACGCCCCGGACGGACGGGCACTGGTGGCCGCCGTGGTGGTCGGTGGCCCGGCGGACGACGACGAGGCACTGCGAAGGGCCGTGCGAGACCAGCTCGTGGACTGGTTCGGACTCCAGGCCGGGGGCTGGTCGCACCTCGACACCGTGCACGTGCCGTACGCCCTGCCCGAGCAGGCCCCTCCCTTTCTGTCGCCTCCGCAGCGGGAAGTGCGCCGCCGCCCCGGCCTCTACGTCTGCGGCGACCACAGGCACAACGGTTCCATCAACGGCGCCATCGCGTCGGGACGGGCCGCTGCCCGCGCGGCAGTGGACGACTGTTTCACGGAGGCCCCGGCGGCATGACCCTTCTCCTCGTCCACACTGCCGCCACCCTGGCCCTGTGGGGCGTGATCCTGGTGGTGCAGCTCGTGCACTACCCGCTGTTTCGGCTTGTAGGGACGAGCACCTACGTGAAGTACCAGACCGAACACATGCGCCGCATCACCTGGATTGTGGCGCCGCTCATGACGACGGAGCTCGTCACCGCCGGATTCCTCGCCTGGGCGCCGCCCGCTGCCGTTCCGGACTGGCAGGCGTGGGCGGGGCTGGGACTGGTGCTGTTCATCTGGGGCATCACGGGCCTCGTCCAGGTGCCGCTCCACAGCCGCCTCACCGACGGCTTCGACGCCGCGGCCCACCGCCGGCTCGTGCGCACCAACTGGCTCCGCACCGGCGCCTGGACCCTGCGAGCCGGGCTCGCGGTCTGGATGCTTGCCCTATCCCTTCGGTAGCATCAACGCCCAGGGCGAATCAACGCGAACCGTCGTCCGGATCGGCGAAACGCTCCCCCTCCCGCCCTACACGCATTCGCGATGGGTCCCATCCGAACGGGAGACGCAGCCCGGCCGCGCCGTGTCCAACCACACGGCTCTGGCCGAGCGATGTCCATCGTCTCGTAGCACCGCCGCGGTGGTGCTGAGCGGAATTTAGAAGCGTCCATGCCTCCGTGCATCTACGCTTGTACGGGCGACCGGGGCATTGCGATCGTCCCTCGTGGCAAATATCATGGGACCCTCTTCCTTCACTCTATCTTTGCAAATCCGTTGTCGTCGTCATGTCTGGAAGCGCGTACGAAACCACAAACAAGTATTTACAAGACGGTTTTGATGCCCTTGGACTCAACCCCAAGACCGAGCACATGCTCAAGACCCCGTCCCGCGAGGTGCGGGTGGAGCTTGTGATCACGCGCGACGACGGGTCGGTGGGCAACTTCATCGGGTACCGCGTACAGCACGACAACGCCCGCGGTCCGTTCAAAGGTGGGCTCCGCTACGCGCCGAGTGTGAACCGCGACGAGGTGCAGTCACTGGCGAGTCTCATGACCTGGAAGACGGCCCTGATCGACGTGCCGTACGGCGGGGCGAAGGGGGGCATTCAGGCCGACTGCCGCGACCTGAGCACCAGCGAGGTCGAGCGCTTGACGCGTCGGCTCGTCGAGACGGTGCACGAGTTCATCGGCCCCACGGAGGACATCCCGGCGCCCGACATGAACACCGACGGCCAGGTTATGGCGTGGCTCTTCGACGAGTACTCGAACTTTCACGGCTTCGAACCGGCGGTGGTGACGGGCAAGCCCGTCGATGTCCACGGGTCGGTGGGCCGAGACGCCGCCACGGGCCGCGGATGCATGTTTGCCCTCCGCGAAGTGATGAATTACGACGGCGAGCAGTTGGAGGGCACCGACATTGCGATTCAGGGGTTTGGCAATGTCGGGAGTTGGGCTGCACGACTGCTCCACGAAAAAGGGGCCAACATCATTGCCGTGAGCGATATCACCGGTGGCTACTGCGACCCCACGGGGCTCGACATCCCCGCCGTCTACGAGCACGTGGTTGCGGAAGGGGACCTGGAGACCTTCGACGATGCCGACGCCATTTCCAACGAGGAACTCTTCACCCTGGACTGCGACGTGCTGATGCCGGCGGCCATTGGGGGGGTTCTCACCGAAGAGAACGCCGACGACGTGCAGGCCGACTACGTGTTGGAGGCGGCCAACGGTCCCACCACCTACCCCGCCGACAAGATCCTGGAGAATCGCGGTGTAACCTGCATTCCCGACATCTACGCCAATGCCGGCGGTGTAACGGTTAGCTACTTCGAGTGGACCCAAAACATCCAACACTTTAGCTGGAACGAGACGGAGATCAACGACCAACTGGAAGAGCGCTTCGTGGACGCGCACGAGGCCATCCGGCAGACGATGGAAGAGGAAGACGTGTCGATGCGTGTCGCGGCCTTCATGAACGCCATCGAGCGGGTATGCCACGCGACTGAGATGCGCGGACTGCAGTAACGGACGGCGTGCATGCCGGGCTGCAACGTCCTCGTGATTCTGAGCAGTAAGGTGGGCACGCGACGACGAGTGGGACGTATCATCTCACAACTAGTCTTAGTAACCGTCCAATCAGTGAACCCTCATGCAAGCAACGTTCAACGGAGTCGTCATCGCGGAGTCCGAGAACACCGTGGTCGTCGAGAACAACCACTACTTCCCGCCCGAGGCGCTGAACGAGGAGCATCTGGACGCGAGCGACCACAGGACGACGTGTCCGTGGAAGGGGAAGGCGCACTACTACGACATCGTCGCCGGTGGGGAGCGGTCGGAGGACGCGGCATGGTACTATCCGGACCCGTCCGAGGCCGCGTCGGAGATCGAAGACCACGTGGCGTTTTACACGTCGAAGGTGGACGTGACGGAGGGCGCTCCCGCGTAGCATGTTGTGACCGAGTCGCCCATGGCAGACGCGACTTCGTTTCATTCGGTCCGGGTGCATGATGGAGAGGCGTGGCATACGTTGGACGTGCAGGAGGGAGCCAACCTCCGGCGCGTCCTGCTCCGGCACGACCTTTCACCCTACACGCGGTGGACCGAAACGGCCAATTGCGGGGGACGGGGGCTGTGTGCCACCTGTGGCGTCCGGTTTGACGAGCCGCCGGTTCCCACGCACTGGCATGATCGTCTTGCGGCCCGGTATGGATACCCGCGGTTGTCCTGTCAGATCACCGTGGACCGCCCCTTGACTGTCTACCTGCTTCCGGACAAGAACATCTGGGGCGGACGCGTCTCCGAGTAAACAGCCGTTTCTTCGGAATGGGGGAAAACGGGTCCTTCTGTCGCCGTGTACAGTCTATGGCCGAGTCGACCGCCGCGTCTGCGAAAGACGAATCGTGCACCACTGTCCGTCGTCGGACCACTGCCGTCCTAGATGGCGACACGGATGACATCGATCAATAGCATCAGGATGCCCACGTCAGCGACCTCGGTCGGCAGTTTTCGGGGGATGCGTGAACCGGGATGCGTGAACCGGGATCTGGGGGCGGCCGGACCCGCCCCTCGTGCATCCCGCCTCACGCTCTGCTGATTGCCTTCGTCCGCTCCACTTTTTCTTGCAATTTGCTGCTTCCGCATGAGCTGGTCGGTTCCCTGGATTCTCAAGATGGCGTGGCGCGACAGCCGGGGCAGCCGCAAGCGCCTGGCGCTGTACCTGTCGGCCATGGTGCTGGGCGTAGCGGCGCTCGTGGCCATCCGCGGCTTCGGAGACAACATGAGCCGGACGGTTGACCAGGAAGCGAAGACCCTGCTGGGGGCGGACCTTCGGTTTGAGGCCGAGCAGCCGTTCGACGATTCCACGAAGGCTCTTATCGATTCGGCCGGCGGTACCCAGGCGCGGCGCATTTCGTTCGGGTCGATGGCTGTCTTTCCGAAGACTGGGGACACTCGTCTCACGGCAGTCCGGGCCGTGGAGGGTGAGTACCCCTTCTACGGCACACTCGAGACCCGTCCCGACAGTGCGGCGGTCCGCTACCAGACGGGGCAGCGTGCGCTCGTGGCGAGTACGCTGATGACCCAGTACGACGTGCAGGTGGGCGACGCGGTACGCATTGGACGCGTGACCTACGAGATTGTGGGGGAGATCAAGCAGGCGCCGGGCGAGTCGTCGTTCAGTGCGGCGGCCCGACCGCCGATCTATGTGCCGCGTGCGGAGGTCGATACGTCGCTGCTGGGGCGGGGCAGTCTTGCGGAGTACGAGGTGTACTTCAAGTTTGAGGGGAACCGCGACATCCAGCAGCTGGTGAGTGGGATCGAGACGTTTGCCGAGCGACGCGACCTGGACATCGACACGGTTGAGGAAGAGGCGGAGAACTGGAAGGAGGGGTTGAGCAATCTCTACCGATTCCTCAGTCTCGTCGGATTCGTGGCGCTGTTGTTGGGCAGTCTCGGGGTGGCCAGCGCCGTGCACGTATACGTGCGGCGCCGTCTCGAGTCGATTGCTGTCCTCCGGTGCCTGGGAGCGTCGGCGGGGAAGACGTTCCGCATTTACCTCGCGCAGTCCGCCGTACTGGGGCTGCTGGGGGCGGGGGTGGGAAGTCTGGTGGGCGTCGGGTTTCAGGCATACGTTCCGCGCCTGCTCGCCGATTTCCTGCCGTTCGAGATCGACGTTGCATTTTCGGGATCGGCCCTCGGCCTGGGATTGGGGGTAGGGCTGGGGGTCACGTTGCTCTTTGCGCTGTGGCCGTTGTTGGAGGTGCGCGGCGTGTCGCCGCTCCGCGCGCTGCGGTCGAATGTAGAGCCGTCCACCGGCGGCTGGCGCGATCCGGCGCGCTGGGGGGTGGCGGGGCTCGTAGCCGCGGGCGTGACCGGCGTGTCGCTCCTGCAGGCCCCCACCTGGCAGATTGGTCTTGGCTACGCCGGGGGCGTCGCGGCGGTGTTCGGCGTGCTGGCGCTCGTGTCGTGGGGCATCGTCGCGGGCGTGCGCCGCTTTTTCCCAACCTCCTGGTCGTACCCGTGGCGGCAGGGCCTGGCCAACCTGTACCGCCCGCAGAACCAGACGACGGTGCTCATGCTGGCGCTGGGGCTGGGAACCTTTCTCATCGTGACGCTCTTTCTGACGCAGCGCACCCTGCTGGAGCAAATCCGCGTGACCGGCGGCGAGGGGCGGCCCAATCTCGTCCTGTTCGACGTGCAGAGCGATCAGATGGCCGGTGTGACGAACCTCGTCGAGAGCGAGGGCCTACCCGTGATGCAGAACGAGCCGATCGTGACGATGCGGCTGCACGGGGTTGAGGGCCGCTCCGTGGCCGCGATCCGGCGTGACTCCACGACCAATGCCACCTGGGCCCACGAGCGCGAGTATCGCGTCACCTACCGCGATCACCCTACCAAGAGCGAGACAATTACGGAGGGCACGTTCGTGGGGCAGGTGCAGGGCAACCCGTTTCAGACCGGCGAGGCCGTACCCATCTCCATCGAACAGGAGATTGCACGAGAGGAACTCGATGTTGGGGTCGGCGACACCCTCACGTTCGACGTACAGGGACGAAAAATCGAGGGGTACGTGTCCAGCATCCGGGCGGTCGACTGGCAGCGGATCGGCACCAACTACTTCGTGGTCTTCCCGGAGGGGGTACTGGAAAAGGCGCCTCGGATGAACGTACTGCTCAGTCGGACCTCCAGTGACGAGCAGTCGGCTGGTGTGCAGCGGCGCCTCGTGCAGGAGTATCCCAACGTGTCGGCCATCGACCTGTCGCTGGTCCTGTCGACCGTGAAGGATCTGTTCGGGCGCCTGTCGTACGTGATCCGGTTCATGGCCGCCTTCAGCATTCTCACGGGCCTGATCGTGCTGGCGGGAGCAGTTGTGGTGAGCCGCTACCAGCGGGCCGAGGAGAGCGTGTTGCTGAAGACTCTGGGCGCCTCGCGTCGCACCGTGCTTCTCATTATGACCGTCGAGTACCTATTTCTCGGCGTCTTTGCAGCTGTTACTGGCATCCTGCTGGCGCTCGTCGCGGCCTGGAGCCTGTCGTACTTCGTATTCGAGGGGCCGTTTGTGGTCGCACCGTGGGCGCTGCTCGGCACGTTCGTTGCGGTGGTGGGGCTCACCATTGCCATCGGGCTCTTCAACAGCCGCGGCCTCTACGACCGGCCGCCGATGGAGGTGCTGCGGGCAGAAGTGTAGGAGACCTCCGTGGAACGGCGGTCGAAGCGAGCGTCGGCCGATTCCATCGAAGACCGGACGGAGGATGGGGCCGGGGCTCGCTCGGCCTCGATGCCGAACCGACAAGTCCACTCTGCAGCAACTGAGCGTATATTCGATCCGATGCCTGACTTGAACGAGCAGATCAGTATTGATGCCGTGACGGAGCGCCTGCGGGCCGTTCGGGAGCGGGTGGCGCAGGCCTGTGAGCGTGCCGGCCGGGCGGACGAGCCCATGATCGTTGGCGTGTCGAAGACGTTTCCGCTCCGGGCCGTTGAGGCCGGACAGGCGGCCGGGCTCACCCACTTCGGCGAGAACCGGGGCCGCGAGCTGCGGGACAAGGCGCGCTCGAAGATCGGCGCGTTCAAGGGCGGGGACGTGCACTGGCGCATGATCGGCCACCTGCAGACGAACAAGGCCAAGTTCGTGGCTCGTTACGCGGACTGGTTCGACGCGCTCGACCGGCCGGGCCTAGCCGAGGAACTCAACGGGCGAGCCGCCAGGAACAATCGGGTGCTTCCATGTCTGGTGCAGGTCAACGTCACGAGGCAGGAGCAGAAGTACGGCCTCCCCCCAGAGGCCACGCACGATTTTCTGGACCGGTGTGCGCAGTACGAGCACCTTGCCGTGAAGGGACTTATGGCCATGGGGTCGTTTACGGATGAGGTCGAAACAGTGCGAGGAGAGTTTCAAGAGATGCGAACTCTGCTTGAGACCTACGACGCCGCGGACAATCCACGGGTGGACATGGAGGAGTTGTCGATTGGGATGAGCAACGACTTCGAGGTGGCCGTCGAGGAGGGAAGTACGATGCTTCGGATCGGGAGCGCCATTTTCGGGCCCCGCGACTACGACTGAGGAAACACGCGCCCGCAACCTCGTTGTTTATCTCTGTACCGAAACAGTAAAAGGCGAAGTAAGTGAAGCAAAAATAAAATGGGGAAAACGTCTGCCCTGTAGTTGCCCCCTGTCCCAGTTCCTACCCTGTACTCCATTCGGGACACGGCTCCCTCGTCCGGGTGGTGGGCGAGGAACAGGCCTCTCCGTGCGTACTGTCCCACTGATTGACCAGCGTCATGAAACTTACCCCGCTCGACATTCGGAAGCAGGACTTTGAGAAAAGCCTCCGCGGCTACAGTCCGGACGAGGTGGAGACCTTCCTGGAGATGGTGGCGGACCAGTGGGAGGAGATGGAGAACGAGCGCCGTCGCCTGGAGAACAAGGTCCAGGAGCTCGAAAACCAAATGGAGCACTACCAGCGCGTGGAGGAGGCGTTGCAGGAGGCGTTGGACCAGACGCGTCAGAATGCCAAGGAGAAGATTGAAAACGCCAAGCAAGAGGCGGAAAACATCGTCCAGGAGGCGAAGACGGAGGCTCAGGAAATCAAGCAGCGGGCCCAGGCGAAGCGCGACCAACTGGAGGCGGAGGCGAGCGCCGTGCAGAGTCGGCGCAACGAGGTCGTCGCTCGGCTCCGCGCCTTCCTGAATTCCGAGCTCGAGATTCTAGAGGAGTACCAGGAAAGTGGGGGACCCCCCCCGTCGCCGGAGTCGACATCGCAGGCGGGAACCGCCGATGGGGAGCCGGATGTGAGTCCCCTCGACGAACCGCCCCCGCCCGAGGAGCCGTCCACGCCGGACGCGGCGACGGAGCAGCCGACGGCCGAGGCGGAACCGGCCCCGTCGGACATCGAGAGTATGGCGGACGACATTGCCGACGAGGCCGCGGCGGAACTGGATGAGGACGAGCCGTCCTCGGAAGAGGCCTCGACCGGAGAGCCGTCCGTGGAGGACGAGCCCACGGAGACGATTGAGCCGCCGATTCAGCGCACGCCGTCGGAAAAGCCGGAGGCCGACGAGTCGTCGCCGGTCGCGGATGAGCCTTCCGCGGCGTCGGCGGAGCCATCGACGCCCGTGGAGGAAGAGTCGGCTTCCGAACCAGAGGCGTCCTCCCCCGACGAGGTCGAAGAAGAAGAGGACTTTGCCGACGAGTTTGCAGATCTCCAGGGCTCGCTCTCCGACGTTCTCGGCAGTGATGACGAGTTCAAAGAGGAGCCCGCGGGCGATGAGGAAGATGTCGACGTTGTCGAGGGGGAACCGGAGGACGAGATGCCGGACGAGGACCCGTTCGACGACGAAGAGGACGAGATCTCCGGCATCTTCGGCTCGGATTCGCCGTCGGATGGGAGCGAACCGGCGGCGAGCGACGACTCGGCAGGGGCCACCTCGACGTCCGACCCCGCCGCGGAAGACGACGAAGAGGAGGGGAGTGGCAGCTATCGCTCCTTCGACGACATCCGAGATGAGATGAGGACGGAGGAGGAGCAGGAAACGGAGGCGCTCACTGATACCGCCGAAGACTCCGCCGACGAGCCCGATCCGGACGACGAGTTCGCTGATACCTTCGACGAGCTCGACGAGGAGACGGGCGACCTGGACTTTTCCGCGGCGTTCGACGAGCCCGACGAGGAGGCCGCGACGGAGCAGGCTTCCCCGGAAGCCCCTTCCCCGGAAGCCCCTTCCCCGGAATCTACTTCCACGGACTCCGCGTCCACGGAGGCCGGGTCTGCAGAGCCGGACGAAGAGGCAGCCATACCGGCCCTGGGGGAGATTGAAGTCGGAGACGTAGGCAGCGAGGAGGAAGGAGAGACGCCGTCCGAAGACGAAAAAGACGACCTGGAACGGGCCATGCGGTCCCTCTTTCCGGTGCTACCGGATGAAGCCGAGTCGGAAGCGGGCGATGACGAGGATGAGGAGGACACCCGATCCACGACTGAGACCCAGTTCGAGGCCATCAAGGAGGATGTTCAGAACCAGGGGACGGAGGCACCGGCCGACGAGGCGGAGGAGACACAGCAGACGGACGCGAAGAAAAAGTCCTCCCAGAAGCCGGACGAGGCATCGACCGAGGAAATCGAAAAGATCTGGAGCATCCTGGAGGATATGGAGTAAGCCCCGGCTCCTCCGTTCGGTTCCTGGAACGCTCCGGGTCCCGTAGGCGCGGCACGAACCACGGTCACTAGCATGTCGTCGTCAGATTCTTCGGTGCGGGCGGTCGAGGCCACTCGCGCATACGAGCGCCGGGTCGATGAGGCCGCGGACGTGTTGCGCGAGGGGGCGACCTCGATCCCGTCGCTTGGGCTTGTGCTTCGTCCGGGAATCGCGGTTCCGGATTCGTTTTCCGCGACGGCGTCGTGGGGCGACGCTTTGCCGCAGTGGCCCGGGAACGCTGAGAAAAATGTTCTGGCGACGGGAACTCTTGCCGGCACCTCCGTCGTCTTGGTGCCGGACGCCGCTGCCCTCCACGAGGGCCACACGCCCCGAGAGGTCGTTTTCCCGATCCGCGTTCTGGCGGCGGCGGGCGTGGAGACCCTGCTATTCGCCACGACGGCGGCGGGTGTTGCGCCCGAGATTGCGCCGGGCGGGCTCGTGCTTGCGGCCGACCACATCAACTTTCAGGGCGCCAATCCGCTCGTTGGGCCCAACGTTGACGCCTGGGGTCCACGCTTCCCGGACATGACGCACCCCTACGCGGCGTCGCTTCGGCGGAGCGCCCGAGCGGTCGCGCGCCGGGAGGGACTGCGGGTGCAGGAAGGCGTCTACTTTGCGACGATGGGGCCGGATCGGGGATCGCCCGCAGAGTTCCGGATGGCGCGCACCCTCGGGGCGGACGTGCTCGGGACGGACACCGTTCAGAGCGTGATTGCTGCCCGCCACATGGATGTAGAGGTGTTGTCCGTGTCTGTGGTGACGGAAGGACGGAGGCCTACGGGCGGGTCCGCAAATTCGTCCTCCGGTCGGGGCGAGCCGCTTCGAGATGCACAGTCACGTCTACATGTACATGCGCTCCTCGCCGGAATTGTGTCCAGCGTGAAGTCGAAAGAAAAGTCGGAGGAATAGAAGGCCCTGAGCATCGTCAAGCAGGGCCGAACGTTGCGTCTTTCTGCCCCTTGGGACATTTTATAAAAGTCCGTCTGGGCCGTTATACGGCGGCCTGTTCTTCTTCTAAGTCCTGTTGCCTACCACAGAGCGTATGGAAGCCGAGTCGTCTTCTGAGAGCTGGCGTGTTCATAAGTTTGGCGGGACGAGTCTCGCGAATCCCGATCGCATCCGCCACGTGGCCGAACTCATTGCGGATCGGGGAACGATATCGTCGGGCCGGTCCCCAACAGCCGTCATCGTGTCGGCCATGAGCGGGGTGACGGACCGGCTGCTCGACTTGGCCGACACGGCCCCGTCGGAACAGAACGACCTCCACGACCGGCTAGAGGCGCTGTGCGACGAGCAGCGGGCCGTGGTGACGGAGCTACTCTCCGGCGAGGAAGCGGCCCCGCTCCTTCGGGCGCTGGATGCGGACGTGGACGACGTGGACGACGTGCTGCGGGCCACGCGGCTCATGAGCACCGCCCCTTCCACGGCCCGCGACCTCATTGCTGGCTACGGGGAGCTCTGGTCGGCGCGTCTTCTGGCGGGCGTTTTGCATGCGCGCGGAGTCTCGGCGGCAGCCTGTAATGCGCGCGACGTGCTGGTCGTGGAGCACGGCAAGCTCGGGCCAGTGGTCAACTGGGAGAAGACGCGTGCTCGCTTTGCCGAGTGGCGGGCCGAAATGGGCGCCGACGTGTACGTCATCACCGGCTTCATCGCCTCCACGCCCGACGGCGTTCCCACGACCCTCGGACGAAACGGCTCCGACTACTCCGCCGCCATCTTCGCGGCGCTGCTGGACGCTCAGGATCTCAATATCTGGACGGATACGGACGGCGTGATGAGCGCCGATCCCCGCTACGTGCCCGACGCCCAGACGCTCGACGCCCTCACCTACGAGGAGGCCATGGAGCTGGCCTACTTCGGCGCGCGGGTCATTCATCCCCGCACCATGGCTCCGGCCATCGACCACGAGATTCCCATCACGATCCGAAACACCTTTGCCCCCGAGGAACCGGGCACGCAAATCCACCTGGAGAGCAACGGGGAGCCGTCCGTTGTGAAAGGATTTTCGACGGTCGACAACGTGGCGCTTCTCAACCTGGAGGGCACGGGCATGATCGGAGTCCCGGGCATTGCACGACGACTCTTCGATGCCCTCGAGGACGAAAACATTTCGGTGATTCTCATCTCGCAGGGGAGCTCGGAGCACTCCATCTGCTTTGCGGTACCGCAGGAGCAGGCCGACGCCGCCCGCGCAGCGACCGAGCAGGCCTTCTACGCCGAGATGGACCGGGGCCAGATCGAACGGGTGGAGGTCGCGTCCGACTGTAGCATACTGGCGGTGATCGGCGATCGTATGTCCGGCACACCAGGCGTGGCGTCGACGTTCTTCGGGGCCCTCGGCGACGCCGGGGTGAACGTGCGGTCCATCGCACAGGGGTCCTCGGAGCGCAACATCTCGGCGGTGGTGGACGGCGACGACGCGCAGCGCGCCCTCCGGGCTGTGCATGCCGGCTTCTACCTCTCGAAGCGGACGCTCTCGATCGGTGTCATCGGCGCCGGCAACGTTGGGGCCGCCCTTCTCGACCAGATTGGGGATCAGGTGGAGCGCCTGCGCGAGGAGCAGGACATCGACCTGCGCGTTCGAGGGGTCACGACCAGCAGCCGGATGGTTCGCGCCGAGCAGCGCATGGACCTCACGTCCTGGCGCGACCAGTTGGCCGACGGCGAGGAGGCCGATCTGGAGACTTTTGTGGACCACGTACAGACCGACTACCACCCACACACGGTCCTCGTGGACTGCACTGCGAGCGATCACGTCGCACAGCACTACGAAGAGTGGCTGGCGGACGGCATCCACGTGGTCACGCCCAACAAGCGGGCCAACACGGCGTCGATGGAGGTCTACGAAGGATTGAAGGCGGCCAGCCGAGGCACGCGGCCCGACTATTTGTACGAAACGACCGTTGGGGCGGGGTTGCCCATCGTCCAGACCCTGGAGAACCTTACCGAAACCGGAGACCGGGTGCATCACATAGAAGGCATTCTATCGGGCACGCTGTCGTATCTTTTCAACGCCTTCGACGGGGACCGCCCCTTTTCGGATATTCTGACGCAGGCGAAGGAGGAAGGCTTTACCGAGCCGGATCCGCGGGACGACCTTTCGGGAATGGATGTGGCCCGAAAAGTGGTAATTCTGGCCCGCGAGATGGGCCTGTCGCTGGAGCTGGACGATGTCGCGATTGAAGGCCTCGTGCCCGACTCGCTGAAGGAGGGCACGGTGGAGGAGTTCTTGGAGCAGCTTCCGGAGCACGACGACGCGATGACCGACATTCTCCGGGACGCCAAGGCAGAAGGCAAGGTCCTACGGTTTGTGGGGAGCGTAGAGCGAGACGGTACCGCCTCGGTGAAGCTGCGTCGCTACCCGACCGACCACGCCTTCGCCCGGATCAGCCACACCGACAACATCGTCCGCTTCCAGACGGACCGTTACCAGAAAAACCCGCTTATTGTGCAAGGACCGGGCGCAGGGCCGGAGGTCACCGCGGCCGGCGTATTCGCCGATTTGCTCCGTCTCATGACATAGTGCAGCTTCAACTGGTCCGTTGTGCAATCGAGATACCTCAAGCTGGAGCGTGGAGCAATAGCAAACTGCTTTCCCCAAAAGATCGTTTGAAGCTGCGATTAACCACTCGAACAACGGATCAGAGGAGGCAACGGTCTTTGCGCCCGCCTCCATGGGCAACGTGGCCGTGGGCTACGACGTGCTGGGAAGCGTTCTCAACTGCATGGGGGACCGGGTCACGGTGCGGCGGCTGGACGATCCGACGGTGCGGATTGGGCGCATCACGGGCCGCGTGCCGGATCTGCCGACGGCGCCCGCCGACAACACAGCCACGAAGGCGCTGCTCGATTTGCAGGCGGCACACCACCTCGACACCGGGTTCGAGGTGGATATCGAAAAGGGCATCCCGCTCGGGTCGGGCCTCGGGGGATCGGCGGCCTCGGCGGTCGGGGCGGTCGTAGCGGCGGCGGAGCTTCTGCCCGGAGAGTGGACGGAGGAGGATCTGCTTCCGCACGCGCTGATCGGAGAGGAGGTGGCCAGCGGGGCGATTCACCCGGACAATGTGGCGCCCTGCCTGTACGGCGGGCTGGTACTCACGCGCGAGATCGATCCGCCCGACGTGGTCCCGATTCCGGTTCCCGAGAGCATTCAGTGTGTGCTCGTGCGCCCCGATCAGGTGATCGCTACTCGCGATGCTCGCGCGTGCCTGCCGACCGAGCTTCCGCTTCCCGAATCGGTGCGCCAAACCGCCCACCTGGGCGCGTTCGTGGCGGGATGCTACCGCAACGACATCGGGCTGATCGGCCGGTCCCTCCGCGACCTCATCGTGGAGCCGCACCGGGCGGGCCTCGTGCCCGGCCTCGCGGAGGTGCAGTCGGCGGCGATGGAGGCGGGAGCGCTCGGATGCTCGCTCTCCGGAGCGGGGCCGACCCTGTTTGCCTGGAGCGAAGCCGGAACCACGACCGAGGCGGTCCGCGAGGCCATGGTGTCGGCGTTCGCGGGGCACGACATTCCGACGGAAGCGTGGGTCTCGCGGATTCCGGAGCAGGGGGCGCGGATCGTGGAGCCTACGCCGGCGCAGTAAGTCGGCTTCCGAGGAACGAAACCTGCCGCCGCAGATGAGTATGGGTTGTCTCGCTTTACGTTGAACGTTTGAACGTTGTACGTCCTAGTCATCGCTGATCGAGAGCTCACTCACGCGCTGCTCCGCGTCGTTCAGGCGAGAGAGGCACTCGTTGGCGAGCTCGACCCCTTCCTCATAGGTATCCAGCGCTTCTCCCAGGGAGGGGGGATCGTCTTCGAGCGATTCAACGATCTCTTCGAGTCGGTTGAGGGCGTCTTCAAAAGAGTGGTTGTCGGTGGCCATAGGGCGAGTCGATTCGTTGGGATGTGCGGAATATGAGAGGTAGGGCAGCGGCGGCGGTTTGTCAAGCGTCGCGGGGCGTTTCTGCCGTTTTGCACAGATCCGTCACCTTCGGTCCCGGACCTGTCCAAATGATCTGAAAATTCGGCGTGGCGGTGAGGGCGGGTGGACGCTTTCAGGGGTGCTCGCTACGTTCAAGTATACATGCTTTCATCTTATTGTCAGACTACCGACCCTCATGGATCTCGGATTACAGGATCGCGTTGCCATCGTCACCGGTGCCAGTCAGGGCATTGGCAAGTATATCGCTCAGGCCCTCGCGCGTGAAGGATGTGACATTGCCATCTGTGCCCGCACCGAGTCGGATCTGGAGGACGCAGCGGCGGAGATTGAAGACGAGGGGACTGAGGTGTTGGCGCTGCCGATGGATGTGACCGACGACGGCGAGCCGGAGCGGCTGGTGGAGGAAACCGCCGAGAAATTCGGCCGCATCGATACGTACGTCGGCAACGTGGGCGGCAACCGGCGCGGTGATTTTGAGGAGCTGTCCGACGAGGACTGGGAGGACCTCATCAATCTCAACTTTATGTCGCACGTCCGCGTCAGCCGGGCGGCCATTCCGCACATGAAGGAGGTGGACGGCGCCTCGATTTGCTACATTTCGTCCATCTTCGGGCGGGAACTGGGCGGTGCGGGCCTGTCGCTCTACAACACCACCAAGTCGGCGCTCATCAGCGTGAGCAAGGTCATGGCCCAGGAGCTGGCGCCGGAGATTCGCGTAAATAGCGTCGCACCGGGCTCGATTCGGTTTCCGGGCGGCAGCTGGGATCAGCGTGTGAAGGAGAAGCCGGACGAGATGGAGGAATTCGTCCGGGAGAACATCGCCATTGAGCGGTTTGGGCGCGCGACGGAGGTGGCCGACGCCGTGACCTTCCTCTGCTCCGAGCGGGCCAGCCTCATCACCGGTTCGTGCATCAACGTGGACGGGGGCCAGTCGCACTCGCTCATTTAGGTGTGTGTGTACGTTGTGGGTTGTGCGTTGTGGGTTGTGCGTTTTTGCGTTGTACGTTGTTACGTTGAGCGTCTGCACGTTGAGCGTTGCGGGGGTAGGGATTTGGTCACTGGTTCGGCGAGGACCGTCATCGGTGCGTGCGAGGGCAAACGCGGAACTGGGATGTTCACAAACGCCCCAACGCACATACACCCATACTCCTATACCGACATACATTTCACGGCACAGTGGGGAGGAGAGGCCCATGAGCCGCCCCCTTTGTGGAAGAGCCGTACCTGTCCCGGCCGCCCCTATCCTTCGCAGTTCTTGCAGCCCAGAATGTCGCGGGAGAAGGCCTGGGCGGCATTCACGCCGTGCTGGTAGTACAGGCTCTTGATGCCCGTTTTCCAGGCTTCGATGTACAGACGGTTGACGTCCTTGGCGGGCGTTGCGTTCGGGTCGATGGCCAGGTTCAGCGACTGCGACTGGTCGATGTGGGTTTGCCGGGCGGCCGCCTGATTGATGATGGCCATCTGGCTGATTTCGCTGAACGTCTTGAACACCTCCTTCTCGTGCTCGCTGAGAATGTCGAGGTGTTGCACCGAGCCGTCGCGCAGGGCAATTTGCTCCCACACCTCGTCGGTGTTTTTGCTCTTCTCGTCCAGCAGGGCTGTCAGGTACGGATTCTTGTAGGTGACCTTCATCTTGGCCCGGTCCTGCACGTGGTAGTTGCTCTTGATGGGCTCGATGGACGGGCTCACCTGCCCCAGGATGAAGCTGCTCGACTTGGTGGGGGCCACCGCCATGGTCGTCGCGTTGCGCCGTCCGCAGCCCTCCAGGACCGGCGGCTCGCCGAACCGGTCGGCCAGCTCCGCAGAGGCCGCGTACGACCGGTCCTTGATCGTCTTGGCGATGTCCGCGCCGATCGTCGTGGCCTCCGCCGACTCGAACGGGATCATATTCGACTGCAGGTAGGAGTGCCAGCCCAGGATGCCGATCCCGATCGCTCGGTGCCGCTTCGCAAAGCGAACGGCCCGGTCCATATGGGCCATGCCCTCGGCGCCCTCAATGAACTCTTGCATCACTGCGTCGAGGAAGTAGGTGAGCGTCTCCACCGCGTTGGTGTGCTTCCACTCGTCGAAGTGGAGGGCATTCATCGACGACAGGCAGCAGACAAAGCTCTCGTCCGGGCCGCATGGAAGCGCGATTTCGGAGCAGTTGAACGTCAATACCCCCTGCGAGACAAACACGCTTTCGTCCGTTTCCGTCGTTGGGCAGTAAACGGGCTCGGTGCCTACATGCTCAATCTCAACAACCTCGTAGGCTTTCTTCGTATTGTCGCGGTAGTGGCGCCTCTCAAGTTCAATGCCCTTTCGGCTGAGAAAGCCAGTATACTTCTCGATTTCCAGGGCGGCGTTTTTGTTGCCGACGATGAGCCGGTAGCAGTCCTGGACTCTGTATTCGTCGTTCCTGCCTTTTCCGTTTGGAAGCATTTTCGAACCTCCCTCTTGGAGAAGGCGGATCTGAGAACTGAGCCCGAGATTGTTGAAAAGAAGCTGAAGCTCCTGGAGAAAGTCGCGGTCGACATCGGCATAATTGATCTGGATCGGGTTGCCCCGGCTTTCAGACATGTGGACGCTGCCGTCTGCAACAAGCAGACCGCGCACATACGACCACTGCGTGTCCTCGTCGGATTCCCAGATCCATTCAGGTACGGCGCCTTTTTCGAAACCGAGCTTTGTGAGAGCGGTGGTGCTTAGACGCTTTTTGGCGTCGTTGGAGTGGCTCGCTTGTACGTCGCGGAACGTCGGGACTTCGCGGCGACGGGTCGCGGTCGTGGTTCCGTGCTGATTCGAGACTGCGTAGGTGTCGAAGCCATGCGTCTCGTAGACGTGATCGAGGGGGGTCTCCACCTCTTCCACAATGTCGAAGTCCGACTCCCACACGTCGATCATCTTCCGATCCTCGTGCTGGGTGCCGTCAGATTGCCATAGGCCGAGCAGAAACGCTTCATCCGGCATGTGACGGTTCCCGAACAAGCCCTTGTTCTTCTGAATGACGATGCGATCCCCAATCTCGAGGTTTTGGGCGTCCTCTCGGTGATATTCGCCCTGGCCGTCATAAACGGGAATTCCATGATAGGCCGTCACTTTTTGCTCCAGTCCGTTGTCGAGTGTGATCCGGTACACATCTGCCTCCTCCTCGCGAAGCTTCATCCGTGAGGCGCTGATCGCCTTTTCTCCGTCGAAGAGCGTAAGGGCGTCTCCTTCTTCGTGCAGGTCCTCCGCCGTCTTGTACCCACGGTCGGTGACGACACGCTGATCGCCGGCAAGACAGAGGTTGCTCGCGTGCACGTCGTAGCCCTGGTCCTTGTAGACCTGCGGCCGCCCGTCCTGCACGTTGCCGCGAAAAAGAATGTAGGGGATGCCGAGGTTCATGCGCTGCTCGATCACCCGCGCCCAGAGGTCGCGCTTTTCGGTGTCGCCGTCAATCATCGCTTCCATCCAGTCGTCGCCCACCACGACCCCATACATCATGGTCTGGATGGCGTCGCCCTCGGTTTGGATGTTGAGCCACTCCTCGATGTCGGGGTGTTCGATGTCGATGTAGCCGGCGAAGTGGCCGCGGCGCGTCTCGCCCTGGCTCACGACATTGATCACCGTGTCGAACAGCTGGGCGAAGGGATAGGTGCCGTTGGAGGTGCCGTTGTTGGTAATGGGGGCGCCGCGGGGGCGGATGTCGCCGAAGTAGCCGCTGGTGCCGCCGCCCACCTTCGTCATCATGCCCACTTCCGCGTGGGTGTCGAGGATGGAGGTCATCGTATCCTCAAAATAGGAGCCGAAGCAGGAGATCGGCAGGCCGCGGTCGAGGCCGAAGTTGGCCCACACGGGACTGGCGAGGCTGTAGTAGCCCCGGCTCATGTACTCGTAGAAGCGGTCGGCAAAGCCGTCGATCTCGAGGATCGACTCGGCGTGCTCGGCAATCTCGCGCACGCGCTCCGTCGGACCGGTGTCGTCGAGCAGGTAGCCGCGGCGGAGAAACGTTCGGGCATCGTCATTGAGCCAGGCGAAGTCGGTGGAGGAGTCGGTGTGAGGGGCGGAAAGGGTGTCCGGAGACATAGTAGGTGTATGGGACCAGCAGAGAGAAGGAGAAGGAAGAGAGAATCCGGCGTGGGGGAGGAGACTAGAAGAGATCGTCGCTGCTTACGCTCTGGGTCATCTTCGAGTAGCTAGTGCTCCGCTTCGAGAAGAAATCGTTGCCCTTCGTCAGCAGGATTTCTTCGTAGAACCAGCGGGTCTCGTCGCGCCGCTCCGGGTCGACCTCAAAGATCGGGGACACGTCCACATTGCGGAGCGATTCGTTAAACTTGTCGCGCAGGAAGGCATCGACGACCGGGCGCGGGAGAAAGTCCAGGTCGCCGTCCGCAAAAATCCAGTCGAGCACATTCTGCTCGGCCCGATACGCCCGGCGGCAGGCCGCCTGGACCTCCTGTTCAAAGTCGTCGTCGAACCACGCGGGGTGCTCCTCGCGGATCACGTCGATCAGCTCCACCCCGAAGAGGCCGTGGATCTGCTCCTCCTTGGAGGTGGCCTCGACGGCGTTGGCGACGCCTTTGAATTTCTTCTCGTATTTGTCGAACGAGAGCATGATGAGGAACTGGCTGAACAGGCTCACATGCTCGATGAAAATCGAGAACAGCAGGATCGAGAATGCGAAGTCGCGGTCGGCGCCCTCCTCGGGACCGAGGTAGTCATTCAGGTATTCGATGCGATCGGCAATCGCGGGAATTTGTTCGACGCGTTCAAACTCGTCGTTGAGGCCCAGCAGGTCGAGGAGATGGGAGTAGGCGTCCATGTGGCGCACCTCCGACTCGGCGAAGGTCATGCCCACAGCCCCGATCTCGGGCTTCGGCATGCGGTGGTAGAGGTCCGCCCAGAACGTTTTGACGGACACCTCGATCTGGGCGATGGCGAGCATCGTCTTGGTGATGACGCTGCGCTCCATGTCGGTGCAGTTGACGTGGAAGTCCTGCACGTCGCCCTCGAAGTTGAACTCGTCGTGGACCCAGTAGGAGTGCCGGATGGCGTCCTTGAAGTCCAGCAGGTGCGGGTACTCGTACGGCTTCAGGTTGATGCGCTCGTCGAAAATGCTCATGGAAGGAGAGGCTGGGGAAGGCAGATATCGAAGAACCAGTCGGGGGGCATCAGACGACGGAGGGCGGGGCACGCGAGGCCAAGTGAAGGCCGCTGGGAGAATACCAGCAGGAATAATCCGGTCGGCCACGACGGGCATCGGGACGAAAACGATGGGACATACGGTGCTCCGGAAATAGAAAAGACCTTCGGATGCAATCACGCATCACGAAGGCGGGGGAGCACGCGGGACGACGTGAGAAGACCGCTACGACCGTACGAAGGGGCCGAAGGGGTACGCGGTCACCCGACACGATTTCACGTTGCGGACCGCAAACCTCATGACGCGTGAGGTGTCCCCACCGAGGGATCGGAAGGGGACAGGGTCGCTCTCCGAGCAGGCATTCGGACTGTTACCGTTGCGCGACAGCACCGGAATTCCACCGGACTTTCCCCGAGACGCCGCCCCGATGAGAATCGGGACGACCGCCGCGCCACGACAGCGCGGCCCCAGAGAGATCGTTTTATATGTGAGGAATATGGTAAGCGGTACTCAGGGCAGTGTCAAGGGCAATCGCGTCGGCAGGGGGAAACGAAGCAGATGGAAGCCCTGACAGATCTGGAGGACACGGAGCTGCAACAGCGCGCTCGAATCGGGAAAACGGGCCCGCCAATACGTACAGAAACGGGACTACTCGAAGCGCGTGAATCGGACGCGGAGGCGGCGCTTCTGCGACGACGACTTGCGCCACTGGACAAGAATAGGACTCTGGTAGCGGCCCTGCACGATGGTGCCCTCGACGTTGGCCTCGTCTTCGGTGACCAGAAGAGAGACCGACCGCTTCATGCGAAGGAAGCGCTCGGCGGGAACCGCCAGACACTTGTCGATAATTCGCTCGACGAGCGACTCGCTGAGGCCGAGGGTGTCGACTACCTTGTTGACGAGACGGACGAGGTCGTACTTGGCGTAATTTTTTGCCTTGTCGGGGATTGCACCGGGGTCGGAGATCATGTTGCGGCCCTTCCGCGCCATGAAGCGCAGCGGGTCGCGCAACACCTCGGCGAGGTCGTACTTCATAAGCAGGGTTTCGTACTCGTTGACCGTGAGGCCCGCGTGGTGCTCGTCGGGGGGCAGCTCGATGGTGACGCGGCCCGTGGTGATGCCCCGATCGGCCAACATCTCGTGCAGTTGGTCGAAGATCCCGAGGCGGGGATCGCGCAGGCTCACCGAGTCAATGCGGTGGTTGGATACCGGGACGACCATTTCTGTTTCCTCCACCGCCCGTTCGTCGTCGAAGCCGATTATGGTCGTTCGCCGCTCGCGCCGATCCTGGTTGTCCTTATTGATCCCATCGAGATCGACGAAGAAGACCGGCCGGGACGGATCGCTCGGGTAGGTGACGCAGTTTTCGAGGCCCGACCCGATGAAGGTGAGGTGCGAGTCCGCGTTGCGCGGCTCCGTCTGCCGCTGCTCCGGGCTTAGCTCCCTGCGCAGGTGCAGCTGATCGTGTTGGTAGCTGGCCCCGAACGGAAACAGCTCCCGAAACGGCGCCAGAAACTCTTGCACTTGATCGGGGTGGCGGTCGAGGCGATTGCAGATTGTTTCTTCGAGAAAGCCCGCCGTCGTGTGATGCGAGCAGTACAGCGCCCTGGCGTGCGCCTCAAGAAATCCATCAGCTTCCGCCTCGACGTGCTCGTTCACGTCGATGACATCAACGCGCCGCTCGGGTTGAAAGTGGACCGTAAGTTGGCTCGGGTCGGAAGCCATAGGAACAGAAAACTGTGACAAGAAGTCGGCCCATTGGGAGAGCACCGACGACGCCACGATTCAGAACAGAATCGTAGCAGAATGAGACAGGAGAAGACACAAGTAGCTTGTCCAAAACCCGTCCGGTGTACAAGTGGGCTGTAGGTCAGTTCCTGTTTGGAAGCCCTTCCAAATTGAAGGGTTTGCACTGAAAATGCCAGTGCAGAATGTAATTTCACCGTGCAGTTCCCTGAAGAGGGAGGAGAGCCGTACTCAATCGGCGTCGGGGACTACCTCGGTGACGCAGTGGCCGTCGTGAAAGCGGAGGCGGAGGCGCTCGCCCGACGCGAGGGCGTCGACCGATTCGACGGGGTTGCCGTCGTGGGTCGGGTATGCGTAGCCGCGGCGCAGGGGCTGCTCGGGATCGGCAGCCTGGAGGCGATCCGCCAACCGTTCGAGGTGCGACCGTGCCGAGTCGGTGAGACGGTTGCCGGTGCGGGTGAGACGGTCGACCATCGCATCGAGGTGTTGCCGGTGGTGCTCCAGGCGGCGGATCGGGGTGTGAAACGCGCGGGAGGACACGAGCGCGTCCACGCGCTGCCGGGCCGTGTCGATGCGGCCGGAGACGTGCTCCCGAAGGCGGTCGTGCAACTGGCGGATGTGGGCGGCGACATCGCGTCGATCCGGCACCGCGACCTCGGCGGCCATCGACGGGGTGGCCGCCCGCTCGTCGGCCACAAAGTCCGCAATTGTCACGTCGGACTCGTGCCCCACAGCGCTCACGACTGGGATGGTCGATCCGGCGACGGCGCGGGCTACAACCTCTTCGTTGAAGGCCCAGAGATCCTCGGTGGAGCCGCCTCCGCGACCGACGATCATGAGATCCGGGTGTTGGTCGGAGGTGTCGTCGAGGTCGTTGAAGGCCGCGACGGCGTCGGCGAGGGCCTGCGGCGCATCGAGTCCCTGCACCGGAACGGGACACAGTACCACCTCGGCGGGTGGAAAGCGACGCTTCAACACCGACAAAATGTCCTGCAGGGCGGCGCCCTCCCCGGACGTCACGATGCCGATGGTCTCGGGAAACGGGGGCAGCGGCTGCTTCCGGTCGGCATCGAACAGACCCTCCGCCTGCAGCTTCTGCTTGAGTTCCTCGTAGGCCTGCTGCTGAGCCCCCTTGCCGGCCTGCCGCATGGCCTGAGCCATAATTTGAAGGTCGCCCCGCCGCTCGTACACCGACGCGTGCCCGTTCACGCGCACCTGCATGCCCTCCTCCGGCTCGAAGTACACGTACTGCGTGAGGTGCTTCCACATCACGCACCGGATCTGCGCGTCGTCGTCCTTCAGGGTAAAGTAGCAGTGTCCGGACGCGGCCCGAGTAAAGTCCGAGAGCTCTCCCTCCACCCATACGTCGTCGTAGGCCTCCTCGACGAGTGCGCTGAGGCCGCGGGTGAGTTCGGTGACGCTCAGAACGTCGGAATCGGAGGCAGAAGACGGCATCGGATGGCAGGACGCACGTAAGAGGAAGGCCGAAAGAGGGCAACATTCACCCCCAATGTGAGGAACGAATACAATGGGTCCCGGCGAGATCCTGTTCGGAGGGGGAGGAGAAGCCTCGATTGCATGCCGGCCGACGTCCGGGGACGTGGGCGGCGATGTCACCGCTGAGCGTCCCCATTTGTCCGGGGACGCGGGGATGCATGGAGGCCCGTATCGCTGTGCTTCAATCCCCCCTCTTGTCTGCTGCGAAACGCAGAATGCGACTGCCGTGCAGGGCCCGAAAACGCTTTGGAAACTCAGTGGGCGCATCGCTATGTTTTGTAAATCCATGACGGTAGCACTCCCCCGAAGAACCGCAACCTGGGTTCAACAAACCCCCTTTTTACGCAGTCGGGGGAGGCGGTCTCCGGTGCCCTCTGTGCAGGAATCCAGTGCACGTCACAATCCGACCGAGTGCATGTGTGAGAGGGGCGATCGGATTGTGGACACCCCCCGGAAAAGTGTATCTGCGCAGGTTGTGTAATTTTCCCGTACAGACGAAACGACATGACATGAACAACGCTTCTGAGGGGCCCGACGACCCGCTGCAATTCCTAATGATGCATGGAGGGGTGCGCAACGAACGAGAGTTGCTTCACATTCTCCATCGGGCCTTCAAAGACGCATCGGAGGCCATTGTCCTCACAGGCACAGAACTGGATCCTCCTGGTCCCCAAATTCTATGGGTGAACCCCGCCTTTACGGAGGTGACGGGGTACGAGCCGAGTGAGGTGCTCGGCCAGACGCCTCGTCTTCTTCAGGGGCCCGAGACCGATGAGAGCGAGCTCTGTCGTCTCCGACGGCGTCTGGACGCGGAGGAGCGATTCGAAGGAGAGACGGTCAACTACCGCAAGGACGGCACGCCGTACACCAACCACTGGAGTATTGCGCCGGTGTACGGGAAGCGCGGAGGGGTAAAGTACTGGGTATCGGTCCAGCGGGACGTGACGGAGAAGCGGAAGCTGGAAGAGCAGATGGTTCGAACGCTGGATGAGGAGCGCCGTCGGATTGGAATTTCCCTTCACGATTCCGTGGGGTCGTCGGTGACGACGGCCAGTATGAAGTTCGAAAACTTCATTCATCGCGAATCCCTGGAGTCCTCTCAAGAAGAGGAACTGGAGGAGATTCGCTCGACAATCAAGGAGGCATACGAGGAACTCCGGCGCATTTCACAGGGGCTGATCCCCGGTGGACCTGTCGGAAGGCGGGCTATCGGAGGGGCTGCAGCGGCTGGCGTCGATCACGGATCGGTGCCGTTACGACTCCGACATCGATCTCAACGCCCGGCTCTCGTCCGTCGGGGCGGACAATTTGCTCAACCTCTACTGGATCGTGTACGAAGCCGTCACGAATGTAGACCGGCACGCTGACGCCGAGAATATTCGCATCCGTGTATACGAGGATGAGAACGAATGGGGCGAGCCGGTCGTGCACCTGGCTGTAGAGGATGACGGCGTGGGCTTTTCGGTCGAGGAGGCCCACGAGGAATCGTGGGGACTTCGACTCATGAGGTACCGTGCGGATCTTCTGGACGCGGAGGTCGCGATCGATTCCGCGCCCGGAGACGGGACGCGGGTGGACTGTTCCCTGTACGTTGAGGACGGAGGAAACGGATCGTGAGAGGTTGTCGAAAGTGCGGGGCGAACCGGCACACCGCTGGGTCCGCTTCGTACAACGGATTAGTTGCTTTTCCCTGACTCAACCTGCAGGATCCCTACTGGTCCGCATGCAGGTTGGTAATCCCTCTCTCACTCGGTGGAAACCCATTCACGTATCAGTATGTCCGACCCCATCCGCATTCGGTTCGTCTGTCTCGGCAACATCTGCCGGAGTCCGCTCGCCAAAGTCGTCTTTCGGGACAAGGTGGAGGCCCACGGGCTCGACGACCACTTCGAGATTCACTCGTCCGGCACCGGCAACTGGCACGTCGGTGACAAGGCCGACGACCGGATGCGCCGGACGGCGCAGCGTAATGACCTGTCGCTCGAAGCGCACCGGGCGTCGCAGTTTCAGGCCGAGGACCTGGAGGACTGCGATCATATCTTCGTGATGGATAAGAGCAACCTGAACGACGTGCTCCACCTCGACGAGAACGACGAGTACGGCGGCAAGGTGCGGCTCTTCCGCGAGTTCGATCCGCAGCCGGACGACTACCAGGTGCCCGACCCGTACCATGGGGGACGTCAGGGCTTCGAGAACGTCTTCGACATCGTGGAGCGTACCTCGGAGATGTTGCTGCACCGGCTAATCGAGGAGTATGATCTGGCTGAGCAGGTCGAGGAGGCGTAACCATCCGAGTGTGAGAGCATAGGGAAAGGAGAGCGCGGGAGGAGAGGAGCGTGCAGATCCCGTTCTCGACCCTCTCGCTGATGCGTGAATGGGTTGCCACCGATCCTGGAAATCTCAGATTTCCTAGATCGAGCCAATCTGAGATTGGCAAAGACGATTGTCGCTGAGAAGCTGTTTGGTGGATTGATGTTCAGCCGAGACACAGTGGGCGACGCCGCAAAACGTCGCCCAAACGAGCCTTGTATACCGAAAGCTTTCGGTACAGGCGAGTGCAGAAGGCGTTTTGCGCAAGAACCACGAAGTCGCAGGTCACAGAACGTCCGCCAAACAGCTTCTGATAGCACAACACGGTCCAGGGAATCTCGGATTCCCAAGATCTTGCCGGACGAGTCCGGCTGATCTCCTCACACGGAGGATTTCGTTCCCCTACCCGTGCACGGATCAGTAGATTTGTATACGTCCATTCCCCTCACCGACGCGCGACTGTATGTTGCCGAAGGTGCTTCGTGAGACACTGGAATCCCGGCTCGACGTTACGATCCACGGAGCCTCGCGGGTGGGGGGCGGCTGCATCGCCAGCGCCTGTCGGCTCGACACCGACGGGGGGACGCTATTTCTGAAGTACGGGGACGAACGCGTGGCGCGCACCTTTCCCGGCGAAGCGGCCGGGTTGGAGGCGATGCGAGCGGCGGCGAGTCCCCTGATAATTCCCGCGGTGATTGATCGGGCCTCGCCCGACGGAGACTGCCCGGGGTTTCTGGTGATGGAGTGGATCGAGACTGGGCAGGAGAGCGATTCCTTCTGGGCGGCGTTCGGACGGGGACTCGCTCAGATGCACCGATACGCCGAGGCGCAGTACGGCTTCGAGCAGGATAACTTTATCGGTCGCCTGCCGCAGCAGAACGAGTGGATGGAGGCATGGCCGGCATTTTTTCGTACACAGCGGCTGGAGCCGCAGGTACGGATGGCCCGCGAGCGAAATCGCTGGCAGTCCGACTGGACCGAGGGGCTGGAAGCCCTCTACCGCCGACTGCCCGACCTGCTTCCAGACACGCCGGAAGCATCCGTGCTACACGGCGACCTCTGGAAAGGAAACTACATGGTGACGGCGGAAGGAACGCCCGCTGTCATCGATCCCGCGACGTACTACGGCCACCGGGAGGCCGACCTGGCGATGACCGAGCTCTTCGGCGGTTACAAGGATCGGTTCTATGCTGCCTACCGAGAGGCGTGGCCGCTGGCGTCCGGATACGAGACGCGAAAAGACGTGTATAACCTCTACCACCTCATCAACCACCTCAATCTCTTCGGGGCAGGCTATGCCGGTTCCGTCGAGGAGATTCTACGCACCTTCCGGTAGACCGAGAACGGCGGCAGCGTCCGCCGGTGCGGGACGGACCCGCTTGCGCGCCGAGTAGAAACAGTGGACAGTAAGAAAGCCGATCCGCCGGAGAGCGGATCGGCCTGCAAACTTCTCGGAAAGCACCACGGTCGATTAGGCAACGGCCTCGCCCTCTTCTTCCGGGATCGGTTCCGCCTCGAAGCGAACGCCGCGGTCGCCCGGATACGGCTCGTGGTGATCGTGTTGGTTGCGCCAAATTTCCTCCGGGATGCCTTCCGGGAAGGCCTCGCACACGGCCTCCTCGCGGTCCCGATCGAGATGGGTGCAGGACTTGCACATCGGTTCAATATCGTGGGCCATGGCTGCAGCGCTCGGTTTTTTGGTGGGAGCTGTCGCAAAACTTCACATATCATACCTCTGAGCCGACCACGAGGATCCAGAGCGCTGGATATTTAGAGAGAGTCTAAGTCCGATTGTGGCGGGCAATCAATGCCTGTATCGTCGAAAAGCCCCCCGTATTTCCCCCGATCTCGCCGGAAATTTCACGAAGACGAGTTGCGAATCACCGGGGTGCCAGCTATTTAGATTACGTCTAAACAACCCCCTAATGGCGATTCGACTGTCTTATGCACCTGGAGGAGTTCAAGAAAGAAGCCCCGACCGACTTTTCCGTCTGTGATCGTCCGGGGCAGGACTGCTACAAGTACTGTTTGCAGGGAAAGGGATGTACGCTGGGGGTTCTCTTCGAAACGTCCACCTGCGTGTGCTTTGAGTGGCTGCGCGAAAACGGGCAGATGGTCGAGTATCGTCCGGAGATTCGGTATAAGGCGTGGTCGAAGCGGAAGGTGGCCCGGCTGGTGGCCGACGGCTGGTGGGAGCCAACCGATGCCGACGGCGTTGCCGCGTAGGAGAAGCGCGGCGCGCCGATGTTCAGGACCTCACTTCTACTGATATTGATAATGCCCGAACTGCTGATAACGCCCGAACTGCGGGTATATGAGGCGTGGGGGGGGCGAGAATGTCGTCGTTGTCCACTGCCTTGTCAATAGATCAAGGCAGGAGGCGATTGCCATGCGGAGGAAGAAGTTGACTCGGGGATCGGCTGATTGGACCCCGGAGACCGTCGCGGGGCCGGTTGGTGGTCCATTCAGATCAGATGGGAATCAGGATGAGTCCTGAGGGCGGGGGTGCAGGTTGGTGTTGAGTAGGACGCCCCAGGTGCCGTTGTATGGGTGCACGGCCCGCACCGGTGTTCCGTCGCGCACAACTGTGCGGCCTTCGTCTGCCCACCGGAAGATGGAGCCGTTGAGATTGGTGACGTTCGTAAACCCCTGTTTGCGGAGGCGGGCCGTGACGCGGGCCGAGCGGTAGCCTACGGAGCAGTACACTACAATTGGCGTGTCCCGAGACAGGGTGTCGACGCCCACAATCGGATCGGCGTCCGGCGAGATGCGCTGTGCGCCCGGGAGGTGACTCACGGCGTACTCGTCCGGCGAGCGGGCGTCCAGCAACACCGGCCGTGTCGCCGTCGTATCGGCGAGTCGGTGCGCCAGCGAGTCGGTTGTAATGGTGGGTACCCCCGGAAACTTCGCTTCGATCATCCGGTCGACGACCCGCCACGTCAGGGTGTCCGAGCAACCGAGCTGGAGGGCGAGGGCACAGAGGGCGGAAACGGTGAACGCACGCATGGCACTGGAACGCCGTCACTACAAAGAAATGACTCCTTCGATGTTGGACGCCTCCTGGTAGATGGACAGCACTTCTTCGCTCGACGACATTTGAAGGTGGGCCGTCACGCTTTTGTAATTGCCCTTGCTGGACTCGCGTACCCGGACGGGGTGATCCCCAAATACTTCCTTCAGCTCCGACAACTGGCCGGACGGGGCAATAAACTTAAACGTGTAGCGAGTCGGCCATTCGTTCTGGTCGTCGAGGAGCTCTTTGAACCGACTCCACCATTCCTCGTCGTCTTCGGCTTCGGGCTGATTGATGAACTGCATTGAGGGACGGGGCGGATACGAAAAACGTACGGATCCGCGTCGTACGTGCACGGCGCAAGGGTCGTTCGAGCCGGACGGTCGATTCGTGGGACGTTGACTCGAGAACAAATGCGACCGACCGTGAGGTCGGGGGAAATCCTACCTGTGAAATGGGTTTTGCTTCGTGAAAAAGCGGGTCCACGACGGGGTTATGCACTATAGAGGAGGGGGACGCCCGCGAGTTCCGATTCGGGATGCCGTTCCGAAATTTTATGTCCTTCGTGGGAGACGGGCCACATAAGCGGTACAGCTACTGGAAAAGAAAGAGCCGTGCCGGCACGACGCCGTCGGGTGGAGCGTTCAATCCCGTCGTGAGCATCGGACCGGCTTCAGCGGACACGCTGAACGGACGCCTGCGCTTGTCGGTATGGCCCTGTTGGGACGAGAAAAATCGCATCTGGCCCGATGCAGGGAGAATTTAGGGGAAGCGCTCATCTACTCCCTCTGCGAGCGGGCGGGACATCTGGGGGCGAGGGGCTGAGCACAGCCGACAGCGAGACAAGTGTCAAAAGCGTATTCACGGACTGGTATGTCCCTTCCTTCCCAGGTTACCCTGTGTGATGTCGGGCCGCGCGACGGCTTTCAGTTTGAGGAGCAGTTTATTCCGACGGAGGTGAAGGTCGAGATTATCACGGCCCTTGCCGAGGCGGGACTGCCGCGCATTCAGGTGACATCCTTCGTGCATCCGGAGTGGGTGCCGCAGATGCGAGACGCCGAGGCAGTCTGCGATCAGTTGCCGGCGCGGGACGACGTGATCTACGCGGGACTGGCCCTAAACCGAAAGGGCCTGGAGCGGGCCGTCGACGCCGGTCTCTCGCAGGTCGACCTTTCGATTGCCACCCACGACGAGCACAGCCGTGACAACGCCAACGTGACGGTGGAGACGGCGGTGCAGGAGGCAGAAGAGATGATCCGGTACGCTCACAAGCGGGGCGTCGACGTGCAGATGGGGTTCCAAACCGTGTTTGGATACCGAGCGCCCGGGGATACGCCGCTGCATCAAGTGCGTGAGATGAGCCAGCACTTTGCCGACATGGGCGTGGAGTCGCTTTCGCTGGCCGACTCGACGGGGCTCGCCAATCCGGAGATGATAAAGACCCGTGTGCGGGCGGTGCAGGACGGATCGGGGGACGTGCCGCTGGTACTTCACCTGCACGACACGCGCGGGCTGGGGCTCGCGAACGTCTACGCAGCCCTGCAGTGCGGCGTGCGACGATTCGACACATCCCTCGCCGGGATGGGGGGGTGCCCGTTTATCGAAGGCGCGACGGGCAACATTGCCACAGAGGATACGGTCTACCTGCTTGACGAACTGGACATTGAGACCGGCATCGACCGGATGGCCGTGGGGCAGGTGTCAGGGCGGATTGAGTCGTTCCTCGACAAGCAGTTCCCGGGCACGCTACACCGGCTTCAACAGCGACCGTCGGCGTCCGGCGGCGACTAACTGCAACGTTGGGAGAGACGCGCCGCGTTTGCTCCGAGAACTATCGGGCTTCCACGTCGGAGTTGAGGGTATCGGCCGGGATGCGTTGGCCGTCGCGGCTGAAGGGGGCTTCCGTGGCGATGGCTTCCTGCACGCCGTGCCCGCTCGGGATCCAGCGGATGAGTTCCAGCCGTCCGTCGAGGTGCTCCACGAGCGCCGTGCAGCTTTCGACCCAGTCGCCGGTATTGACGTAGTGAGTGCCCTCGAAGGTCCGGAGGCGCGGGTGGTGAACGTGGCCGCAGATGACGCCGTCGTACTCTTCCTCGGCGGCTTCCAGGGCTGCCGTCTCCTCAAAGTCCTCGATGTAGCTGAGCGCCTGTTGGGTCGAGTGTTTCAGGTAGCTGGAGAGCGACCAGTACGGGAGATCGAATTGCCGACGGATGTGGTTGAAGAGGCGGTCGATCTTCAGAACGCCGACGTAGGCCCAGCCGCCCAGAAATTCGAGCCACTTCGCGTGCCGGACGACGCCCTCAAACTCGTCGCCGTGGACAGTGATAAATCGGCGTCCGTCGGCGGTGGTATGAACGGCCTTCTCCTGGATGGTGATGCCGCCGAGTTGCAGGCCGGGATAGTCGCGGGCGACCTCGTCGTGGTTGCCGGGCACGTACGTGACCGTCGTGCTTTTGGCCTTTTCGAGGAGGGCCTGGATGACGTCGTTGTGGGAGGACGGCCAGTACCAGGAGCGCTGCAGCGCCCAGCCGTCGAAGATGTCGCCGACAAGGTAGTAGCGGTCGGCCTCGTGGTGGCGAAGAAAGTCGAGGAGAAACTTTGCCTTCGCCTGAGGGGTCCCTAAATGGATATCCGAGATCCAGATTGTTCGGTAGTGGGTGGTCGGCTCCATGTGGCGGAGAAAAGCTGTGTCGGCAGCAGTGCAGGGCGAAGCCGTCCAGCGAGGACGGAAGAAACTAGCAGTGGTCGAAAAGACGTACCGTGCCTTCTGTCCCTCCTTTCCACTGAATCCGGGGATTGACGATAGCTTCACGGAGGCCCCACGGCGTCTGCGAATGCTCGACACTGGGCTCGGCCGGGGACCGTCGCGGGGACCGTCGGTGTGGGAAAGGAGAGCGGCTAGTGCAGCTTCAACTGGTCCGTTGTGCAATCGAGCTTTGGACGGACCTCGTCCGTCCATACCTCAAGCTGGAGCGTGGAGCAATAGCAAACTGCTCTCCCCAAAAGATCGTTTGAAGCTGCACTAGGCGGGGGCTACGTCGGGAGACGGAACGGAGGAGGCGTCCGGCTGGGTGCCGTCGCCGGTTGATTGATGTGCGCGCGGGGTAGGCTGGAGGTGGGGGGCAGGCGTTCCGCGTCGAAGCGTGAGACGCCCGTCCGGATGTTCGACGAGGGCTGTGCAGTTTTCCACCCAGTCGCCTGTGTTGGCGTAGGTGACGTTCCGGATGGGGCGGAGCTCCGGCACGTGAATGTGCCCGCAGACGATGCCGTCCACCTGTTCGCGGTGGGCCCGGTCGACGACCGCCTGCTCGAAGTCGGCGATGTACTGAACGGCGCGCTTCGTGGTTGTTTTGGCCGCGGCGGCGAGTGACCAGTGGGGCTTGTCCAGCCAGCGCCGGACGCGGTTGAGGGGACGGTTCAGGGCCAGGAGGCTGCGGTAGGCCCATCCCCCGACCTTGGACAGCCAGCGGGCATTGCGGACGACGCCGTCGAACGCGTCGCCGTGCAGCACAAGGAGGCGACGTCCATCGGTGGTGGTGTGGACGGCCTGCTCCTGGATGGTGATGTCCCCGAGCTCCAGGCCGGGAAACTGGCGGGCAGCTTCGTCGTGGTTCCCGGGAATATAGGTGATCTCGGCGTCCTGCGCCCGGTCGAGCAAGGCCTGCAGCACCTCGTTGTGCGAGGAGGGCCAGTACCAGGAGCGCTGCAGGGCCCACCCGTCGACGATGTCGCCGACGAGGTAGTAGTGATCGGCCTCGTGGCGGTCGAGAAAGTGCAGAAGCCCCTCCACCTTCGCGGCGCGGGTGCCGAGGTGAAGGTCGGAGATCCAGATCGTCCGGTATTGGTCGGGCACGGGAGCGCGAGGAGCGACGCGGAAGACAACGAGAAGCCATCTAACAGGGTATGGAGGCCGCGTTACGCCGGAATAAAGTCAGAACGATCAAATCGTTTTGATTCGGGCGGTGCGGCGGCGTCCAGGGGGTCGAGGGCCGCCGACGGCAGCGGGCCGGACCGGTGGAGCGTGGCTCGGTAGGCATAGCGTCGGGCAACGGGGGTGACCGTCGAGCTCAGATGGTCGCAATCGTCCAGGGCACGGAGCGCCGCGACGAGTCCGGGACGCGGATACACGTCGAACAGGGCCAGCCATCGCTGCAGCCCGCCCGCCAGCCAGTCGGGAAGGGCAGCCTGGTCCCAAAAGTCGACAATGTACAGGCGGCCGTCCGGGGCAAGGTGGCGAAGGGCCGCCCGAAGCGCGACGGGCCAGTCCGGAATCATCGAGAGCACGTACGAGAAGAAGATGAGGTCGAACGGGCCGTCAGTGCGGAGTTGCTCGCTCGGGGAGAGGTGTTGCGCCACCCCGTGGCCGAGGGTGATCCGCTCGGTGCAGCCGGTACGATCCAGCTTCGCTCGGGCTGTGGCGAGCATTGAGAGGGAGGCGTCCAGGCCGTACAGGGTGTGCTGGGGCGCACGTTGGTCTAAGAGGCGTAAGTTACGGGCGGTTCCGCAGCCGATTTCCAGGACAGAGCCGGCGGGCTGCTCGGCAATGTCGTTCAGCATCGGGTCGCGGCCCAGCAGATAGTACCGGCGCGTGGCGTCGTAGACGTGACGGGTCCACCGGTACATGTTGCTCATTTTCTGGACCGGATCGCGCGGGGGGGAGGAGGCAGACCGAGACATAGGGGGAGGCAGAACGGTTGGAGGGCAGCAGGCGACACGGATCGGGCCTATATTCCCGCACTCGAGCGGTGGGGGTCACTTTTGGCCCTTCATCCCGCAAGCACGTAGAGGTGAAACATGCCGTAGATTGCCGAGCGGTCGCGGGCGTGGAGGGCTTCGGAGCGTTCGCGCTCGTACGTAAACCGGTTCCGAAGAGCATCGGGCAGGGCCGGTTCGACGACCGAGTGGGGACCGGCGGTGCGGAAAATGATGCGCGTGCCGGGCTCGCCGACGCGCGCGAGCTCGTGCCAGAGGGCGGCAATGGACTCCGGGTCCATCCAGTCCATTGCATCGAGCAGAACGACGCTGTCAATGCTGCTGTCGGGCTGCTCGGTGAGGACGTCGGTGAGGGCGGCGATGCGGGTCTCGATGCGGTCGAGGTGGTAGCGGAGTTGCGAGTAATGGGCCTGTTTTAGGTACGGGGGCAGGGCCTGCCGGTGCTCGGTGTCGTACCGGCGCCCGAAGGCCTGCCAAGCGAAGTAGTTGTCGTGCAGCGGAAAGTCGCAGACAAGGCGTTCGAGCCGGTCGCGGTAGAGGTCGACGATGGAGGTGTCGGCGGCGGCCGACAGGCTCTGATATTGGCTCAGCGGAATCCCGAAGCTGTAGAGCGTGGCGGGCTGCCGCGCGATGCGACGGACGACGGGATGGTCGAAGAACGGGGCCACGCATTCGTCGAAAAACTGCTTCTGCTCCGCGCGGGAGGTGGCGTTGAGAAGCTCTTCCGGGCGTCGGCCCTGTACGAGTCGGGACATCAGGCGTGCAAACCCTTGAAAGCGAGCGAGGACGCCGTGCTCGTAGAATCCGTCGTCGAAGGCGTGGATGCGCGGACGACGCAGGCCGCCCCAAGGACGGTCGTCCCAGAACTGACGGGCGGTGGCGTCGAGGTGGGGACGCACGTGTCGGCGGTAGGCATCGACGTTTTCCGGCCCGGCCCCCACCCCGAAGAATTGAAAGAATTGATCGTGGGAGGGGAGGTGTCGAAGCGCCTCGATCTTGAGACGCGTGAGCGCCATGTGGGCGGTGTTCAGGTCCACGGCCAGGATGCGCTCCGGTGCGTGCGTGAGATAATTGAGCACGTTGCAGCCGGCCGACGAGATGGTGAGGAGGCGGCTGGTGTCGTCGAGCTGCAGGGCCTCGGCGTCAACGCGCGGATCCTCCCAGATTTGGGTGTAGACGAGTCCTTGAAACCAGAGCGTGAAGAGGCGTTCGAGCGCGCCGCTCTGGCTAAGGGGCTTGTTCTTGTGAACGGCGCGCTTGAGACGAGCCACCGTGGAGTCCGACATGAGAAGCCTCTGGGCCTACGTGAGAGAGCATGGACATCGTGTGCTTTCAACGTAGTGACGCGGGGTTATCTGGCCATTACGCCCGGATTATCGCTGAGTGACGGTTGGAAGGGGGGATTTGAAAAAGGGAAGGTTTGAACGTGGAAGGAGAAGGGAAATTATTTCAGGAACGTGGAGCGGGGTTTGAAGACACCGTCCCAGCGGCGCTTTTGGAGCCGCGCCACGGACGGATAGTCGGAGGCCGTGCCGAGGTAGGTGTCGTTCGAGGAGGGGTCCGGATAGAGCTTGAGGGTGTGCTCTGAGCCGTCACTCAGACGAAGGCGGACCTTGTGGCGCGGATTTTTCAGCTGGTTCGGGGAAGTATGTTCGGCAAACCCGGAAGCTCGCGGTGAGGCGAGGGTCGTGAGGACAGAGGTGACAGCGTCGGTCGAGAGCGTGTCCCCGTTCGAAAGCCAGGTAGGCGGGCCGGTGGAGGCGGTGTCCGACGCCACGGCGCGTTGGAGGCTGAACGTGGTGTCGGCCGCGGCACTGTCGCCGGCCGTTGTCAGGTAGATGCGTTGAACGTTGGACTGGGCCGCGCTCCAGATCGTTTTATTTCGCCAGTCCTCTACGTTCTTGCTCAGCATCGACTCCAGAGAGGCCTCCACGGAGTACACGTCGGGCTGATTCGGCCTCCGGACGTACGTGACGGAGGTGCCCTGTCGGCGCATCCGCTGCATGGGACTGGTCTTCCCACTGTTTTCCTTGTTTCGACTCTGGAATTCGGTGCGCCCGACGAGGAGGCTGCCCAGCGTCTCGTCGCCGCTGTCCAGCAGGGTGACGGTGGTGCCGGTCGAGTCGACGCCGTAGCGGGGGTGCTTGTCGGACTGGCGGGCCGCCACGGCCTTCACCGAGATGGACGGCAGGGTATTGAGCAGACGTGTGACCGCAGAGGATTGGGCCGGATAAGCGGTTTTCGCCTCGTCCGAACCGACGGTCCATCCGCTCTCCGTCTTCTGGAGACGGATCGTGGAGCCGTCGTTCCGAGCAATCCGGACGGCCTTCACCGCACTGGTATCTACGGTGAGAAGCTTGGTCCGGAAGGAGGCGCCCGACGATCCGCTCCAGCTCCAGGAAGAGGCGACGGCGAGCGCGAGGGTGCCGGCGAAAATGAGGGCCAGCGACTTGGTCGCGTTCGTCATGGCAGTGGCGAGTGTGGAATGTGGAATGCGGAGTGTGGCGTACGGAGTGTGGAATGAGTAGCATGGGGGGAGGCACGGAGTCGGCACGCATTGATCTCCCGATGTCCGAACCCGACCCCCAGAAATTACACGAAGAGCCGATTCCAGACTGACCCGATCAGGCGGGCACGCCTTCGTCTTTCCAGCGCTGACGGCGGGTTCGGTTGCGGCGGTAGCGGACGAGGCCGTAGCCCACGACAATGAAGATCGGAAGCAGCACGTTGAGGTACTTCAGGATGGTTTTCGTCGTCGGCTTCAGTTGCATGAGCGGGCGACTCGTGACGCGCTGTGTGCGCAGGGCCATCAGGCCCGTGTCGTCGGCCAGGTAGTCGATGCTGTTGGCGACGAGGTTGATGTTGCCGCTCGGCAGGCGCTGCTTGCGGTCGCCGGAGCCGTTGACGAGGAAGTCGCCGTCTCCCACAACGACCATTTTCGTCTCCGCGCTTTCGGTGCGCTCGACCGAGAGCGAATCGTTGCCGGCAAAGGGGGACGAGAAGGTGCCTTCCAGCAGCCCGGCGATCGGATAGGAGGACCCCGAGAAGTCGCTGATCGTCCACTCTTGCTGGGGACTGATGCCCGTGGGCAGCGACGCGGTGGCCGACTGCGATGACGAGCGCGCCAGCACCGTCAGGTCGGCCGACGAGGTATCCACGTCCGTAGTGTCGAGCGAGGACACGAAGCGAAAGACGGCCTGATCGAGCCCACTGCTAATGGGGTGCGACGAGAAGGACGATATCTTCGGGATGTACGGATAGCGGACCCGGTTCACCGTGCTGAATCCGCCGCGCTGCTGTCGGATGCGGACGGCGGTCGCGCTGCGGTCGCGCACCAGATTGGGCTGGATGGGAAGGCCGTAGGTGTCGAGCAGCGGCTCCAGACCGGTCGTCTGCGTCTGAGCGCGGTTGGTGCGGGGCTGCGCCTGGGCGCGATTGAGGGCGAAGACGACGCGTCCGCCGCGCATGACGTACTGGTCGACGGCGAGTGCCGTCTGCGACGAGAGCGTCTTTTCGGGCCGGGCGATGAGGAGCACGTCCACGTCCGACGGTACGCCCGCGGATTTGACGCTGGACAGCTCTTTGATCTCATAGCGGTCCTTCAAGACATCTCGGAGCTGGGGAATCGCGTTGAGTTTCGGTTCGCCGTGGCCCTGCAGTACCCCGAGGACGGCTTTCGTCTCTTGCGTCAGCGAACGCAGGGTGTTCGCGATCGTGTATTCCAGGGCCGATTCAGGCTCCACAAGAGGAATGACCTTCCGGTCGCCCTGGTACTGGAACACAGCCCCCAGAAAGGCCCGCTTCTGGGTCATCTTGTTGCGTTTCCGTACGTCGATCGTGATTGGACGGACGCCGGCCTGACGGGCCTCCCGGGCGGTGTCGTCGTTCTCATCCGGGTTTACGAACGTGAACTCGACGTTTCCGTCTGCAGCGGCGCGGAATTCCTGGAGCAGGGCCCGGAATTCTTGCTTCGTCTGTCCGAAGCGCGAGGGCAGGTTGCCGGAGAAGTAGGCCGTCACCGTCACCGGGTCGTCCAGGTCGCGCGCAATCTCGTGGCTCGCGAGGGTGTATCGGTTGTTCTCGGTGAGGTCGGCCCGCCAGAGGAACTGGTTGGCCGTGACGGTGAGGGCTGCGAGGCTGCCCACGATGAGCAGCACCTGCAGAATCGCTTCGCGTCGGTTCGCCAGAAAGCCTGCGAAGGCGGTCGACATGGGAGGCAAGCGAGGCTGGTGTGAAAGTTCAGTTTCGCGTTGCGCGTTATGCGTTCAGCGTTATGCGTTCAGCGTTGTGGGGTCGGTGTTGAGCGTCGGGCGTCGAGTGTTGGGAAGGAATCGGAGTGCTGGCGGGATCGGACAGGGGAGACGCGCTCAATCCAGGGAGACACTCAACAACGCCCAATCCTCGATTCCAATCCCCGACCCAAAATCACCCCAATCCAAAATCAATTAGTGCCAGCTTCGGCTCTTCAGGGAGACTGTCGCGGCGAGACCGCCGAGGACGGTAAGCGTGCCCACATAGAGGACCGCGGCAGCGTCGATGACCCCGCGCGACATAGTCTGGAAGTGGCCCTGCAAGTCGAGGAAGCTCGTCACGTTGGCGAGGGGCTCCGGGAGGACCGACGTCATCTCGCCGAACAGTAGATGGAGAAAGACCGCAAAGAAGAGGGTCAGCAGGAAGGCCACAATCTGATTACTCGTGAGGCTCGAGGCAAAAAGGCCGAGGCTCACGTACACGGCGCTTACCAGGAGCAGTCCGATGTAGCCGCTGATTGTGGCGCCGTGATCGATGGGGCCGAGTTGGGCGACCGTGGCGTAGTAGGAGAGCGTGAAGCCGAGGGCGATGGCCACGAGTCCCCAGGCGGCGAGCCACTTGCCGACCACAATCTGCAGGTCGTTGATCGGCTTCGTGGCCAGGAGTTCGAGGGTGCCGCTGCGCCGCTCCTCGGCGACCATGCCCATCGTCACGGCGGGGATGAAGAAGAAGAGCGTCCAGAACGCCACCTGGAAGAAGGTGTTCAGGGACGCCTGGCCGACGAAGAAGAGGTCGCCCTGGCCGAAAAGCCAGGTGAATGTGCCGCTGATGCCGAGAAAAATGACGAGCAGCACGTAAGCGGTCAGCGAGTCAAAGAAGGCGTTGATCTCGCGCTTGCAGATCGTCCAAACGGCGTGCATGGGTTGCAGACGAACGATGGGGGACTGATGAGTGGCGAGTGAGGCGTGGCTGGAAGTCAGTGTCCTGAGCAGTCTGTGCGAGTCATGAGGGCACGAGTCATGAGGGCAAGGGTCATGGAGGGCACAGAGGGAAGGTCTACGCGAGCCGTCCGGGAATTGTACGTCAGTCGCCAGGGGCTTCCGTCCCGGCAGGCGTGTCCGGGGTTTCCGTGAGTTCGCGGAAGACGTCTTCGAGGCTCGATTCGAGCGGCGTGAGCTCTGTAAGGACCCAGCCGCGGTCGGCGCAGAGGCGGAAGACGTTGGCAGCGGGGTCGGTCTCGCCCGAGGCAGCCAGTTCGTAGTGGCCGTTGGTGCGCTGGACGGAGGCCACGCCGTCGAGGGTCTCGAACGCCTCGTTCACGTCGGCGTTGTCCGGCGCGTCGACCCGCACGCGCAGTCGCGTGCCGCCCATGAACTGCTCGCGCAGCTCTTCCGTCGGCCCGTCGGCCACGATGCGGCCCTGGTCGATAATGAGGATGCGGTCGCACGTCATCTCCACTTCCTTCAGGATGTGGGAGCTGAGCATGACCGTTTTTTCCTGGCCGATCTCCTTGATCAGCTCCCGGATCTCGACGATCTGGTTGGGATCGAGGCCGGTGGTGGGCTCGTCGAGGATGAGCACGGGCGGGTCGTGCAGGAGCGCCTGCGCGAGGCCGACCCGCTGCTGAAAGCCCTTGGAGAGCTCCCCGATGCGCTTATGGCGCTCGGGGCCGAGGCCGCACACGTCCATCATCTTCTGAATGCGACCTCCGATGGCGCCCTCCGGCACCGACTGCAGATCGGCCGACAGGCGCAAGTAGTCCACGATCGGCATGTCAGTGTACAGCGGCGTGTTTTCGGGCAGGTACCCAATGCGCCGCCGCACCTCCTCGGGCTGGGTCCGGATGTCATAGCCGTCGAGCGTCGCGGTGCCGGCGGTCGGCTCCAGATAGCACGTAAGCATACGCATCGTCGTGCTCTTCCCGGCGCCGTTGGGGCCGAGAAAGCCCAGCACCTCGCCCGTATTCATCTCAAAGCTGATGTCGTCGACGGCCTTCTGGGTGCCATAGACCTTCGTGAGGTTCGACGCAGCAATGCCCATGAGACGGTGCGATCGCGCGTGGAGTGCAGAGTACGTGTGACGAAGGGACATGGGCCCGTGGAGAGGGTAGGACCCAGATTTCAGGATCTAATAAACGATGGGCCCGGACTCATATTTTTGCGCCTTGACGGAGATGCTGTGAAAATAGATTCGAGCATTGATGAATGGAGGCGTGGATGTGTGGAGGCAGGACCGCTGTGTTCGAATCGTTTTCCCAGTGCCGCGCACAGGGCAATCGTATGTTGAAACGCGTTCGGAAAAGCCGGAGGCACTTTTGCCGTTCATCGGTCCATCTGCCTGAAATGAATGGACGCCTGGAGGCATGGAGGCAAGAATGCTGTGCGCTACCGCTGTACTCATCATAGAGCAAGATACAATTGCACTGGTTCCGCGCAGAGCAGGATGCGATTGACGCAGGGCAATCGTACATTACAGCGTTGATTGGAGGCGGGAGGCTCATTTGCCTCCCGGGGATCCGATTCCCCCGAGAACGAGTGCGAGAATGAGGGAGAGGGAGTGTAGAAGAAGAGTAATCTCGTCCTGAGGAGTTCTTTTTGGGAGCTAAATTGAAGGGGCGATTGCCTTGAGGCACGGAGCTTCCGAGGATCCATTGGGGACGAATCCGAGTTTGATCATCCCGCTTTTTGTCCCTAAATGTCCAGTTCTGCGATGCCAACCTACGAGGCCATTTACGAGAATGGACACCTCGAATGGATCGGGGACGAGCCGACGCCGGGGCGTCATAGGGTACAGGTCCGCGTGCTCGATTCGGAGACCAATACGCACGATCGGGACGAGGTGCGACGAGCGTTCGAAAAAGCGCGGGGCGCGTGGGGAACGAACAAGTCCCTCGACGAGGTGGAGGCTGAGATACAGGAGCTTCGGGATGAGTGGGATCGTTTGAATTGAAAGTGACGATTTCCTGATGGTATCCAGACGCGTGAGGTTCGGGGTATGCATCTTTTCGACAGCAACATTCTCATCTATCGGCTCAACGATGTCCTGCCGCCCACTGCTTCGAGGCGAGCAGAGAGACGAGCGGCGGAAGGTGCATTCGTTTCCGTCGTGACCCGTATCGAGGTGCTTGGATATTCCCACCAAACGCCGGAACAACGGCAGCGTGCGTCTGACTTCCACGAGTTTTTCGATGAGCTTCCACTCCGAGAGCCCGTCGTTCATTCGGCGATTCAGGTCCGACAGCGTCGGTCGATTCGGCTCGGAGACGCGATTATCGCGGCGACGGCTCTGGTGCACGATTTATCACTCGTAACCCGAAATACGGACGACTTTGCGTGGATTGACGACCTTTCTCTCATCAATCCGTTTGACCGTGGCAAGACCGATGAGTGATTCGCCCCTGCCCGTCGTGGCCGATGATCGGGAGGAGGGGAGCGGCGTGCCGGCGACGCTTGCGGGGCGGGACGGTGTGACCCTCACGGTGGATCGCCTCGATGTCGGCGATTATCTCGTGGACGGCCGGCTCCGCGTGGAGCGCAAGACGCTGCCGGACCTGGCACGGTCGACTGCCGACGGACGGCTGCTCCGGCAGGCGTCGCGGGTGGCCGCTGCTGCGATGCGGGCGGCGGTGGTGCTGGAGGGCACGACGCGCGATCTGACCCAGACCGACATGTCCCGAGCGGCCCTTCAGGGCGCCCTCATCACGCTCACGCTCAAGATGGACCTCTCGCTTCTGCGGGCGAAGACGCCTTCGGAGACGGCGCGGCTCCTCTGCTACGCCGCCGGACAACTGCGGCGGACGCCGGACGGGGGAGCCCCGCACGCCTCCGGGGGAGCACGGCCGTCGGGCAAGGAACAGACGCAGTTGTACGTGCTGCAGGGGCTGCCCGGCGTGGGGCCGACGCGGGCCCGGCGACTGCTGGAGGCGCTTGGAAGTGTGGAGGCCGTGATGACGGCGTCGCCGGATGCGTTGAGGGCGGTGGACGGCATCGGTCCGAAGACCGCGGCGTCCGTGCGGTGGGCGGTCGAGGAGGCGACTGTGGACTATCGGCCCACGCTGTCGTCCTGACCTATCTCTTGTTCGTGATGTCTGCATGGATCGGACGGATCGAGGCCTGGATGATCGAGTTTTGATTTTGATAACAGCCTCACGTGCAACGTTTTACGTTGAAACGCCAGGAGGGCTTCTGTCTTACAGAAAAGGGACTCCCCTCGCTTCCCGAAATGCCCGGATGGGGTCCGCATGATGTCTCTCGACGCCGCCGACTACGACGCGATCACGTTCGACTGCTACGGCACCCTCATCGACTGGAGACGCGGCATCACGCAGGTGCTGCGGCCCATCCTGGAGAATCACGATGTCTCGGTGGACGAGGACACGCTGTTCGAGCAGTATTTGGCCTTCGAGGCCGACGTGGAGGGCGGGGATTACGTGCCGTACCGCGAGGTGCTGCGGCGGGTGACGCGGCGGCTTGGGACCCACTTCGACTTCACGCCGACCAACGCCGACGCCGAGCGACTAGCCGATTCGGTGTCCACTTGGCCGCCGTTTGCGGACACGAACGACGGGCTGCGCCGCTTGCAAGAGGACTTCCGGCTTGCCGTCGTGTCGAACGTGGACGACGATTTGTTTGAAGAGACGGCCCGTCACTTTTCGGTGTCGTTCGACACGGTGGTGACCGGCGAGCAGGTGGGGCGTTCCAAGCCGGCCCTCGACCCGTTGGCGACGGCGTTCAGTCGGCTCGGCGCGCCGCCCAATCGTGTGCTCCACGTCGCGCAGAGCGTGTACCACGATCTCAATCCGGCCGGCCGCCTCGGCCTCGCCTGCGTGTGGGTCCGGCGCTACGACGGCCGCTTCACCGATGCCGAGCCCCGAACGGCCCCCGCGGCCACGGTCCCCGACCTCGCCACCCTCGCCGACATGCTCCTCGTGTAGTATTCCCACAGCGAGATCGGGTCAGTCCCCTTCTCCCCGAAAAAAGCGCCCAACGCAAAACGCAACAACGCACAAACGCAAATTATGCCCGACGTTCTCATTCTGCAGCACGTTCGTCCCGAGCCGCCCGGCACCATCGCCGATGCGCTAGAGGATCGTGGACTCTCGTACGACACCGTGCAGGTGTACCGCGACGACCCGGTACCTGACACCTTAGAGGCCGACGGACTCGTCGTGATGGGCGGTCCGATGGGGGTGGGCGACATCGCGGACCGGCCCCACCTCCAGACCGAACTCGGCCTCGTCGAGCAGGCCCTGGATACCGACCGGCCCGTTCTGGGAACTTGTCTGGGCAGTCAGTTGCTGGCCCACGTGCTCGGGGCCGACGTGCATCCCGGCGACGGCAAGGAACTCGGCTGGGGCGAGGTCACACTTACCGAGGCTGCTGCAGGCGATCCGCTGTGGACGGGCGTGGAGGATCCGTTTACGGCCTTCCACTGGCACGGCGACGTGTTTGAGCTGCCGGACGGAGCGGTGCGGCTCGCGGCGTCGACGCAGACCGAGCAGCAGGCCTTCCGATACGGCGACCACGCGTACGGTATTCTTTTTCACCTGGAGGTGACGCCGAAGACGGTGGCGGGGATGACGACGGCCTTCCAGGACGAGCTGGCGGAGGAGGGGCTGGACGGCGCCGCGATCCGACGGGCCGCGATGACGCACGAAGATGCCGTCCGCGACACGGCTGCGACGGTGTTTGGCCGGTGGGCGGAATTGTGTGTGTAGGTGTGTATGTCTGTATGTGTGGATGTGGGGGCGTGGAATATGCCTCCCCGGTGTAGGATCTTGCGATTCCATGGGGGACGGAGGCACCGTACACACTGTCACATGTACATACCTACTGCAGTGTCAACACTCATTCTGCAAACTCGAAGTCTCCGGGTCCGCTTCACAGAAGTGCCCGTTTTCAGGCGACGTATTGCACCCCGAAGGCACTTCCT